>JAKSCC010000052.1 GCA_022360815.1 Desulfobacterales bacterium | reverse complement strand
TCAATCCGATTGACCGGGGTCAGATCCGGCTCGCCCAACCTCATCTGAAGCCGGGTAAGCAAGGTCTCCCTTACAAACCGCCCCGAAGGAATCACCGGAAGAAAGTGGGGTTTGCGCGCCACCACCAGATGCTCATCTTCATAGAGAACCGCCTCTTCAAACGGAATCTTCTCTTCATGGACGATCTCTCGGTAGTAGTGGATCCTCATGCCGGGAAAAACGGGGCTCTCCGCCTTAAGGGGCAGGCCTTCCGCCGTGGTCACCAGACCGTTTTGAAGGCGCTCTTGCCACACACCGGCATCAATGGTGGGAAACCGCTCTAAAAGAAATGCCAGAACCGAGCTCCACCTTACCCGATCCGGAACCGTCACCTTAGAGGGAAAAGGGCTTCGACTCACACGCCCTCCAGCCCCAAAGCGCGAAACATGGGGTCAAGACGCTCGGCCATCACGTCAGACTCAGCTTCAAGGCAGCACATGCGCCCGATGGCCGCCACTGGCCGAATGCCGGTAATGCGCACCACCGCCTCCATATGCTCGGCAATCATCACCGGATCGGTGGATCCATCTTTGTCCATAAAAACGACAAAGGGCCTTGAGATGCCCCGTGCGGCCATGGCCTCCAGGGTCAACAGCGTGTGGTTGATGGTTCCAAGGCCGGCCCGGGCCGCCACCACATGCACAAACTCTTCCTTGGCAAAAAGATCGATCACATGAAGCCGTTCGGTCACCGGAACAAGGGCTCCTCCAGCCCCCTCAACCACCAAAGGACGCCCCAACGCCCTCTTCTCTTTTAAAAAGGCCGTCAAAGCCTCTGGATCGATGCGTACCCCCTCTTCCCGTGCGGCAAAATAGGGAGCCTTTGCTTCGCGAAAGCAGTAGAGCACAGAGTCTTTGGCCAGATCCCTGCTGCCCAGCTGCGTCAAAACAAAAGAGGGATCGCTGTAGGGGTGCGTGGGGCTGTGACACCCGGTCTGAAACGGCTTCAAGTAAAGGGGGTTGAATCCTTTATTTTTCAAGGCCTTCATCACCAAAAGAGAGAGCACACTCTTCCCCACATCGGTGTCGGTTCCAGTAATACAGATATCTTTCATCACAACCTCTCCCATCCTTTCTGAATGCTTGCCAAAAACTGATGTCGCTGCAAAAAGCGAAGCCGTTAAAGACAAGAGTCACAACAGACTTGCTCCCCACACCACCCGGTGGTATGAGGTGTACATTGTTCACAAACCGGCGCACCCAATCAAAACCTTCACCTTGGTGCACCCTGGCTTAAAATTCACCCACGCTCTCGGAGCTTGTGTCATGGCTGAACTGCTTCTACGCACCCTGCGTTCCATGCCCAACACACTCAGCTTTTTCAGATTGGCCTGTTCACCGGCAATGCTCTGGTGCGCCTGGACCGGTAAAGAACGCCAATTTCTTGCATTTCTCACCACGGCCATGATCTCCGACCTCTTTGACGGTTCCATAGCGCGCCTTCTTGAGCACACCACCGAGCTGGGGGCCAAGCTGGACAGTGCGGCAGACTTTCTTCTGGCCCTTGCGGTGCTGCCCTGCATCTGGTGGCTCTGGCCTCATCTTATTGAGGCTGAATTCCCATACTTCCTGATCATTCTCATGGGCAGTGCCATGCAGATCACTTGCGGAGTCATCAAGTTTCGAAAGGCACCCAGTTATCACACCTTGGCCTCCAAAGCCGCAACCTTTCTTATCTCCTGCTCTCTTCTCACACTACTCTTTACCCAAAAGATCAGCACGCCTTTTCGTTTCTCTGCCATACTCCATCTGGCCGCCACCGCCGACTCCCTCCTCATTACCCTAATCCTTCCCCGCTGGTACTACAATGTGCCGTCCGCCTGGCACGCCTTTACCATTTTACGCGATGAAAAAAAGCGCGCACCATATAAAGAGCCACCTTTGGAAGCGTACGAACGAAAAGCTGGCTAAACGATTCAGATGGTGCATTGTAAAGGGGATTTTTCTCAAGGGAGATGGCTCCTTGCCGGCACGTGGTCATGCATCCGGCGCATCCAATGCAAAGGGTTGGGTCGTAAACATGCACCTTGTTC
>JAKSCC010000328.1 GCA_022360815.1 Desulfobacterales bacterium | reverse complement strand
CGGCTTCGCGAGCCGCGCGGGTGGGGCCTCCCCCAAAATAGGTGGCCCGGTTGATCTTTCCCAGAAGCCCGCCCCTCAGGTAGGGCTTGATGGCCACCCTTTTTCCTGAAATATCATCCAGCAATATCACAGATCCTCTGCCGCCCAGCGTTTTATCACTTTGTGTCAGGGTCTTCTTAAGGGCACGAAGCAGCCTCTCTCCCTCTTGGGGTGAAAGGGGGGCTTCAAAGGTTAAGGTATGGGCGCCGATCTTCATCTCTTGTCCCCCGGGGCGCTCTCCTGAAGAAGCTTTGTGGCCGCTTCAAAGACCTGCTGCGGGGTGATATCCCGCATGCACGCCTCGGTGTTTTTGGGGCACTCTTTTTTCCCGTGCCGCCCGCAAGGACGACAAGCCATCTCTTTTTCCACCACAATGGCCCTGTTTTTCCAGGGGCCAAATCCAAAGGCGGGAATGGTGGAGCAGAAGATCGCCACATTGGGAACCTTGAGAGCCGAGGCCATGTGAAGGGCCATGGAGTCGTTGCAGATGATGAGTTTTGCTCGTTTGGCGACCCAGATCATCTCTGCGATGTTGGTTTGGCCGGCCAGGTTGATGACCTCAAGGCCTCTGGCGACCTCTGCGCAGGCTGGCATCTCGTCGGGGCCGCCTGCGGTCACCACAGGCATGCCCATCTCAATAAGCCGTTTTGCCACCTCGTGGTAGCCCCCCGAATACCACATTTTGGTCTTCCAGGCACTCCCGGGCACCATAAGCACAAATTGTTCTGGAAGGCTCTCTTTGACCTTTTTCGAGACGGCGTCATCTGCGGGAGGAAAGAGCCGCATCTCAGCCGGGAGCTTCTCTAACTCTTTTTCCCCTTCCAAGATGGCGAGGTTTCTCAGCACATCGTGAACCTCGGGGTTTCGCTGAAAGGTTTTCTGGTAGAGCCATCTGCCCTTGGCGTTTGAAAAGCCAATGCGTTCCGGGATCTTTGCCAAAGCCAGCATGGCGCTGGTTCGAATGGAGCGGTGCAGAGAGTAGACCCTCTGAAACCCCATCCCTCTGATCTTTTCCGCCATGGCAAAAAGACCCCTGAACCCTTTGGCGGAGCCTCTTTTATCAAAGGGGATGACCCCTTTAAGAAGGGGGTCGTTCTCCACAAGTTTGGCAGAAAGAGGGGTGGTCATCATCCAGATTTCGGCTTCGGGGTGAAGCGTGTGCACGCCTTGGATAACAGGGGTTGAGAGAATGGTGTCTCCCAGAAAGCTGGTTTGAACAATAAGAATTTTCATGGAGATTCTTTGGTCTGGTGGATTTGGAAAAAGTCAGTTTGCGTGCAGAGCACTCCAAATAATGTGAAAAAGGCAAAACAGCCCCGCAACGAAGCTGGTCTTGTATAATGAGGTGATGGGGGTAATGTCCACCGTTTTTTGAGTTTTTGAACATGCATTACCCTGCGGATTGGCGATGATGGAGGCTGACAACAAGTGCCACCTCACCCTTTGGAAGAGAGAGACGGTTGGCGATTTCATCAATGTTGGCTCCCTTGGCCGCCAGCCGAAGAATTTTTTCTTTGGAATCGAAGACTCGCTGACGAGAGTCCTCTTGAGGGTGACTCTCTTTTTTGCGAGCGATAATGGCATCGGCACGGTTAAGAAGTAGGGTGAGCGAGGCGATGCGCTTTTCAAGGGCCTCGTTGATCTCTGAGATGATGAGCTTTTTTTCTGCCACATGCTCTTCAAAACTGTCGGCAACGGAGTGGGCATCAACAAGAAGAGGCTCTATCTGTGAAAGAACTTTTTCCGTGATAGCGTTTATGGCTTTCTGGTCCTGTTTTTTGGCGAGGCGTCTATTCTGGAGAAAGCTGTTTATAGCCAAGGTGATGCAAACGGTGCCTGCGCAGGAGAAGAGAATGGCAAGCAAGATCTCAAAAGCCATGGAGCACCTCATGTGTTGGGGTTATTGCAACAGGTAGTTTTCAAAGACAACCGATTCGATGATTCCTTGGGGAAGGGCAGTGCCTACAATTTTTTTCACCACCTCCCGCAGCTCGCCTCTTACAGGCTTTGCGCCTTTGCTTTTGGCTATGCGTTTTGTGAGCTCTTCAAAGAGGCGCTTTCGGTAAAATTCACGGTAACCGGTAAGGGGATCTTCTTCAACCCCTCGAATGGTAATGACCACATCGGTGGTGAGAAGGGTAAACTTTGCTCCTTGGGGGGCCGGAATAGTAAAATGCTCAAGGTGAATGGTAACCGAAGGCTCGAGCATGTCTTTTTGTTGGGGAAGGACTCTCTCCGTGGCGGAATTTATCTTTTGGGAGAGGTCTGTTGGAAGAGGTTGTTCTTTCTTTAAAAAGAGAAAAACGGCGGCCGTCCCTGCCACAAGAAGAAAGAGAAGGGCCCCTGCAAACAGGAGTATTTTTTTGGGTTTTTGGTGGGAAGAGGGCTTTGGGCTCTCTTCGACCTCAGGTTGTAGGTTTTTTTCCGGGTGATGGGGCGTGGTTTCTGGAAAGGGAGTCGCTTCTTCTTCTGTGGTATCGGCAAGGAGAGACTCAATCTCTTCACGTGATATGTGAAAGCCGTCGTCATCTTCCTGGGGTTGGTTTTCATCTGAGACGCCACTGTTTTGAAGAAGCCGTTCAATGTCGTCTTGGCTGATGATCTCTTCCGATCCGTTGGCGTTTTCAATGGGAGAGTCGGACAAAATCTCTTCAAGGGAGAGCGAGTCAAGGGAAGCCGGCTTCTCTTCAGCTGAAGGGGGGGGCTCTTCTGCAAGCAGTCGTTCGATATCATCCATGGAGACCATGGAGAGCTCTTCATCAAAGGAGCTTAACTCTTCCGGGTTGTCATCGGACATGGGCTCCTCCTTAAAGTGTGGGGGCTCTTCTCCAAGCAGTCTGTCGATCTCATCGGTGTCGATAAAATCGGCAATATCACCCAATGGGTCGTTAGCTGGGTTCTGGGGGGCTGGTGCATCTTCTGAATTCAGAAGGGCGTTGATTTGATCTTGCGATACGAAGTTGTGTGCATATTTGCTTTGGTCGGCCAAGGACATGGGACACTACTTTTGGTAACGGCGAATGCGCGATCGAAGCTTGATGAGAGATTGGGTGTGGATTTGGCAAATGCGCGACTCTGTGAGGTCCATAACCCGTCCAATCTCCTTAAGAGTCAGCTCTTCATAGTAGTAGAGTGAAATAACGGTTTGCTCTTTTTCTGTCAGGCGTTTGATGGCGCTGATAAGAACCTGCTTCAGCTCTTTTTTCAGGACCGTATCGGTTGGGTCGTCTTCGCTTCGAATACCTTCTGAAAATGTGCTGCCGCTGCTCTCGTCGCTTTCATCGTTTCGAATGCAGGCATCCAGGCTCAAAATGGCAGCGCCGTGAATGTCTGAGAGGATTTTGTAGTATTTTTCCAGGGGAAGCCCAAGTTCTTCGGCCACTTCAAAATCGGTGGCGGGCCTTTCCTCTCGATTTTCAATTCTTTGAACTGCCGCCTCGACATCCTGGATTTTTTTGCGCATGGAGCGGGAGTACCAGTCCATATTACGCAGTTCATCCAAAATGGCCCCTTTGATGCGGTATTGGGCATAGGTTTTGAGCCCCACATCTTTTTGGGGATCGTATTTGTCCACCGCGTCAATAAGGCCCATGGAGCCGGCACTGACCAGCTCATCAAAAGCCACATTGGCAGGGAGTCTGGAGGCCACCCGGCCGGCGATGTACTTCACCAGATAGGCGTATTTGCGGATCATCTCTTCACGCTCCTGTGGCGTAAAGCCGCTTGGCCCTTTGCGCTTTATTTCGTTGGCAGACCTCATCAACAAAAAACGATCCGATCACCTGTTACGACCGTCGCCGGTTCCCACTGCCGTCAACCACCGCAAGATATGGACCTCCCCCCATGGACGATCACCGACTCTGCCTTGGAATTTCGGATCAATCGCCCGAAATAAGCCGGTTCATGAAAAATGAGATATTTCCGGATCCCGTGGTTCCGGATGGGGTTTTGAGGATATGTTCAGCAAGTTTCGTAATGCTTCTGCTGGCGGCAGAATATGGAAATTGCTCTATTACGGGCTTTCTTCCCACAACAGCTTGTCTTAAGTAGTCATCATAGGGAACGTATCCAAGAAACTCCAGAACCGCTCCTTTGAGGAACCTATCGGCCGCTTGATTTAAGGTGGCGTACACCGCCTTTGCTTCCTGGAGTCCCCTGGCCATATTGACAAGAAGCTTGAAATGTTTTGAACCGTTAAGGAACATCACCTTAATCATTCCGTACGCATCGGTTACCGATGTGGGCTCTCCAGTGACGATCACTATACACTCTTCAGCAGCCGAATTAAAGTAAATTACATTGGACGATATTCCTGCTGCTGTATCAATGAGCAGTATATCATACAAATTGTCAAGCCCTTCAAACTCTGCAAGAAGGCTCAATTTTTGCCCTTCGGTCAAGTCGGCAAAATGAGTATCCCCGGAAGCTGCCGGAATGACTCCAATGTGATCAGAAGCCGGGGCAATGATTTCAGCCAGCTCTTTTTCTCCGGTGATCACATGGCCGATGTGGTATTCGGGGTGAATTCCAAAGACGATATCGACGTTGGCCAGCCCCAGGTCTGCATCAAAAATGAGGACCCGTTTTCCTTTATTTGCAAAGGCCACGGCTAGGTTGGCCACCATGTTGGTTTTGCCGACCCCTCCTTTACCACTGGTGATGGATATCACACGGGTGCTGGTCTTTGTGGTGGCTCTGCTTCTGGAGGGTGCCTCGCTTTTGCCTCTGATCAATTTTCTAAGACTGCTTGCCTGATCCACGTTTTGCTCTAATGCTCCGTATCGGTTTTTGGGGCCGATTGTCCAAGGACAAGCCCCAGCACACTTTTCTTATCGGCGATAACCAGATCTTCGGGAACCCGCTGTCCATTGGTGATGATGGAAAGGGGAAGACCCGACTCGGCCATGGTATCGAAAATGGAGGCCGCCCGTTTTGTCTCGTCCACTTTGGTGTAAACGAGGCTCTGGGGGCTTAAAACGGAAAATCTCTCCACGACATCCCGGGCATCCAGCCGGTCGGTGACCGCACTTAATACCAGATGAATAGAGAGGTCTGCGCTGCTTCCTAAAATGGTTTTCAACTCTCTCATGCGGGCGGTGTCCAGGTGACTCTGACCGGCAGTGTCTACAAAGATGACATCGCAGCGTTTTAATTTGTGAAGAGCTGAAGCGAGATCATCTCGGCTAAAAGCAGGCAGAAAGGGGACTCCCATGATGGAAGCATAGGTTTTAAGTTGATCAATGGCACCGATGCGGTAGGTATCCACGGAGATCAGCCCCACTTTTTTGCCGTGCTTTAAAAAGAGTTCCGCCGCCATTTTGGCGATGGTGGTGGTTTTTCCCGATCCGGTGGGGCCCACAAATGCCGCCACCTGAAGTCCTGCGGAAGGTGTGGAAAGCCCAAAAGGGTCGGTCAGGCGTATGGGCTGCACCAAGGCAGTAAGGACTTCACGGCTAACACTGGTCGTCTCCTGCCCAGCGGCTCGCTCTTCAGCAAGAGCCACCACTTTTCGGGCTCGCCTTTCTGAAACACCGCAACGGATGAGGGTGTTTAAGATCTTTTGGGTACCGGGGGTGCGCCTGACAAGGCGCTCTTCCTCGGCCTGGTTTGAGAGAAGCACCAACTCTTTTAGAAGGGAGAGCTCCGACTGAACCGCCTCCCATGTTTTGGGTGGAGGGCTCTCATCGGTTATACCTTGCCGTGCAAGGGAGTCAAGTTCCCTTTTTTGTGAGAGATTTAGAAGGTTCCCCGGCATTTCACCAGAAGGAATGTCAGGCTTTTCCGCATCCACTTCAAACACGTCCCTTCCGTAGGGATTGCCAACTCCTTTGGGAATGCGCCTTGTGGAGAGGATAATGGCGTCGCTTCCAAGGCTCTCTTTCACCTTGGCCACGGCGGCCTGCATGCTTCCGGCTGTAAAGGTTTTAACTGCCATGGGTGAGCTCCACCTTACCCGTTGCCTTGATGTTCATGGTGCGGGTGATCTCGCCGTGCGAAACCACCATGACGGTTGGAATCCAGGGTTCAATCAGGGCACGCACATGACGTCTGAGGATGGGTGAGCACAAGATGACCGGTTGAATGCCGATGGTCATGTTTTTGTCCACCTCGGTCTGGATGGCCTCCACCACCCTTTCGGAGAGCATGGGGTCCAAAGAGAGCCAGGAGCCGCCTTCGCCGCTTTGAAGAGCCCCGTTTAAAAGCTCTTCCACTTCGCGGGAGAGAAGGATGACGGGAAGGGATCCGTCGGCCTGGGCAAAGGGGGCCAAGAAACCCCGGCTGAGGCGCTGGCGTACATACTCGGTGAGAAGGTCGGTGTCTTTGCTCATGGGAGCGTAGTCGGCCAGGGTCTCGACAATGGTGAGAAGGTCTCGAACAGAGACCCGCTCCCTTAAAAGGTTTTGCAGCACCTTCTGGACCATGCCCAGGGTCATGAGCGAGGGGACCAGCTCTTCCACGGCCTTGGGGCTGGTTTTGGCCAAGTTGTCGAGAAGGGATTGAACCTCTTGTCGTCCCAAGAGCTCGTAGGCGTTGTTTCGGACCGTCTCGGTGATGTGGGTGGCGATGACCGTGGAGGTGTCCACCACGGTGTATCCTGCAAATTTGGCGTCCTCTTCCCGCTCCAGAGGAATCCAGAGAGCTGGAAGGTTGAAGGCGGGCTCTTTTGTGGGAATGCCGTCAATGGTCTGGTTCACATTGCCCGGGTCCATGGCGAGAAGGTGGTTCATCATCATCTCCCCTGCGGCCATCTCCACACCGCGAATGAGCATGCGGTAGCCCGAAGGTTTGAGTTTTAAGTTGTCCCGAATGTGGATGGGGGGAACCACAATGCCCATCTCCGTTGCAAACTGCCTTCTGATCGCCTTGATTCGGCCCAGAAGGCTGCCGTCCTGGCTCCGGTCCACCAGAGAGATAAGTCCGTAGCCCACCTCCAGCTCCATGCTGTCCATGGCCAGAAGGCTCTCCACATCGTCTGCTGTGCTTTCGGCTGGCTGTTCATCTTCTTCTTCAGGAAAAAGAGGTGCCTCACTCTCCTTTTTATTGGGTCCGAAAAGGGTGATGCCCACGGCCAGGCTGACCCCTAAAATCATAAAGGGAAAGGCGGGCAGGCCGGGAATGAGCCCAAGAAGAAAGACGATGACCGAGCCCACATAGATGGGAAACGAGCTGGAGAAGATGTGCTGCACCAGCTCTTCGCCCATGCGGCCTTCTGAGCCCGAGCGGGAGACCAGAATACCGGCGGAGGTGGAGATGACGAGAGAGGGGATCTGACTGACCAGCCCGTCTCCCACGGTTAAAAGGGTAAAGTTGCCTGCTGCGGTGGCCACATCCATGCCCAGCTGCATGACGCCGATAATGATGCCACCGATAATGTTGATACCGGTGATGATGATGCCGGCTACGGCATCGCCTTTGACAAACTTGCTGGCACCGTCCATGGCACCGTGAAATTCGGCTTCACGGGCGATGGCGTCCCGCCTTTTTTTGGCCTCTTCTTCATCGATGTTTCCGGCGTTTAAGTCGGCGTCGATGGCCATCTGTTTTCCGGGCATGGCATCCAAGGTAAACCGAGCGGCCACTTCGGCGATACGGCCGGAACCTGCGGTGATCACCTTGAAGTTGACGAGCACAAGGATGATAAAGATCACCATGCCCACCACGTAGTTTCCCCCCACCACAAAGTTTCCGAAGGCCTGAATCACAGATCCTGCAGCCGAGGCCCCTTCGTTTCCGTGCAGAAGAATGAGGCGGGTGGAGGCAACGTTTAGAGCGAGCCGAAAAAGGGTAAGCACCAGAAGAAGGGGCGGAAAGACGGCGAAATCTGTGGGCTTTACCGTGTAGATGGTGGTGATGAGGACGATAATGCCAAGGGTGATGTTGAGAGCCAGAAGAAGATCCAAGATGATGGGTGGAAGGGGAAGGATCATGGCAACAAGAATACCCATGACCCCTACCACCACGCCGATCTCTGCCGACTCTTTTTTCATGGAACCCCAGAAGGGCTCTGCTGTGCTGCCTGCCATGTAAGACTCTGTCCTGCTCTGCTGTCGATGTCTGAAGTCGGGAATCTGTCCGGTATTTGTCGGGGCCGTCATAAAACCGTCACCGCACAAGGCCCGGAGCGCTCTTCAAAGAAAAGTTGCTGAGTATCACCTTGAAGAGATGCTTCCTTTTAACTGATTGGAAGACAAGGAATTATCGTTTTTTGAGCCTGTAAACATAGGCCAGAAGCTCCGCCACCGCCTGAAATACCTCATCGGGAATTTCGTGACCTATCTCCACTTGTTTATACAAGTTTCGGGCCAAGGGCTTGTTTTCCACAAGGGGGACGCTGTTTTCCTCTGCAATCTCTCGAATTCGAAGGGCAATTTTTCCGGCCCCTTTCGCCACCACCTTGGGGGCGCTCATCTCACCGGCTTTGTAGACGATGGCCACCGAGAGATGGGTGGGGTTGGTGACCACCACGTCGGCATCGGGCACCTCATGCATCATCCGTTTCCTTGAGGCTTCGACCTGAAGGGCGCGAATGCGCGATTTGACCTGGGGGTCGCCCTCCATCTCCTTGTGCTCCTCTTTGACCTCCTGACGGGTCATTTTAAGTTTCTCTTCGAATCGCCAGCGCTGGAAAAGGTAGTCGCCCAAGGCCACGGCCACCATGGGAAGGGTGGCGGCCACCACAATTTTAAAGGCCACAAGGCCCATGAACTGGAAGATGCGAAGGGCCGATTCGTCGTAGAGGGTGGGAATGGTTTTGAGCTCACCTCTTATCACCACCCAGGTGATGTAGATGATGATTCCCAGCTTAAAAAGGCTTTTGACCAGCTCGCCAATGGCCTGGATGGAGAATTTGTTGGCAAAGCCGGCAATGGGGTTGATGCGTCCGAGTTTGGGAAAGATCGCCTTGGGTGAGATAACAAATCCGACCATCACCACATTGACAAAGATCCCCACAGCCACCACCGCGGCCAGAAGAGGGGCCAGGACGACAAAAGAGCTTGCCGTCAGCGAGACCGCCATCTGCTGGATGGTTTGGATGGTAAAGGAGGGGATCTGGTCAAAGAGGAAAGACTCCCTGAAAATTCTTTCAAACCGGTGGCTGATGGGCAGAGCCGTAAGCCAAAGGATGATCATGGCCGAAAGGAGGACAAAGACCGAAGGCATTTCAGCGCTTTTGGCCACATCCCCTTCTTCCCTGGCCTTTTCTCGCTTTTTCGGGGTGGCGGGTTCGGTCTTTTCCTGCATGGAGTCTTCGGCCATGACCTACCTCCCTAACATCTGCATAAGGTGGGTGAGTTGTTGGGTGTAGCCTGCGGTAAAGCGGCCCACCATGAGGTGAATGGCTGTCAGCGTGAGACCGAAGAGGGCAAGGCCCACGGCAATTTTGACGGGGAAGGCGAGAACCAGAACGTTCATCTGGGGAACAAAGCGGGCGCACATGCCAAAGGCACAGGTGGTGAAAAAGAGGGCGGCCATACAAGGGGCCGCCATGCGAATGCCCAAGGTAAACATGGAGAGGGTCAGGGAGCTCATGGTTTTCCAGAGGTCCGAAGAGAGGGTGATCCCCCCGGTGGAGACCAGGGTGAAGCTGTCAGCAAGAGCCCCTAAAATAACATGGTGGCCTCCAAAGCTGAGAAAGAGGATCATGGCCGTAAGATAGCCGATCTGGCTCATGATGGTCATGGGGCTTCCGCTCTGGGGGTCCATGATGCTGATCATGGAAAAGCCCATTTGAAAGCTGATGATCTGACCGGCCAGCTGCACGGCGGCAAAGAAGATTCGAGTGGAGAGACCCAGGATCGTTCCCATGATGATCTCGGCTCCGGCGGTGATGGCAAGGCTGCCTGCCGACTCTGGAAAAAGAAGATTTGCGTCAGTGGCAACGGGCATGAGTGCAAAGGCGAGAATCATGGACGTGGCGGCCTTTACGCGCATGGGGACCACCGGGCTTCCAAAAAAAGGGAAGAGAAAAAGGAAGGTGGAGACCCTTAAAAGTACCAGAAGAAAGATGCGGAACGTCTCGGTGGGAAAGTGAAGTATCTCCATTTGAAAACCGGGAAAATTGCCTTTTATCGAATGTACATGGGAATGTTTTCAATGACGTGGGTGGTGAAGGTGGTGATTTTCTCCAGCATCCAAGGCAGAAAAAAGAGAAACCCAAGAAGGACGGCCACGATTTTGGGAACAAAGCTTAAGGTCATCTCCTGAATGGAGGTGACCGCCTGAAAGATGGAGATGAGAAGCCCCACGGCCAGCCCCAGAATCAGCATGGGGGCAGACAAGAGCAGGGTCAGCACAATGCTCTCTTTTGCAAATGTCACAACAAATTCAGGGGTCACAGGAGCACCTTTTTTGGGTAACCATTGAGTTCTCACTCGCCTCCGGCGGCCCTTTCGGGGGCAAGTTTTTGAAAAATTTGGCAAACAGCCTTTTTTAAATGCACGGGCTTAGGCCCCAGTGATTTTCGTTGCCTACGGGAGCCATTTTCCAAAAAAGCGGCCCGCCCAGGATAAGGTATTAGAACCCAAAGCTTTTGACCAGTGAGCCCACAATAAGGCTCCAGCCGTCCACCAGCACAAAGAGCATGAGTTTGAAGGGGAGCGAGATCATCACCGGAGGCAGCATCATCATGCCCATGGAGAGCAGAACACTGGCCACCACCATGTCGAGGATAATAAAGGGCACGTAGATTAAAAAACCGATGATAAAGGCGGTTTGAAGCTCGCTCACCACAAAGGCGGGAACCAGAGTGGTCAGGGCCAGCTCCTCTCTGTTTTCGGGTTTTTTGGACTTGGATACCTTGATAAACAGGGCAATATCCTTCTCCCGGGTGTTGGCCAGCATAAAGCGCTTCACCGGTTTTTCCACGGCAGAGACCATCTCGGTAAAGCTGATCTTCTCTTCCAGATAGGGGTTGAGCCCATTGTCATAGGCCTGCTGCCACACCGGTTTCATGATGAAGAAGGTCATGAAAAGGGCCAGGCCAATAAGCACCTGATTGGGAGGGGCTGACTGGGTGGCCAGGGCCTGCCTTAGAAAGTGAAACACCACCACAATACGGGTGAAGGAGGTCATGAGGATGAGAAGGGCCGGGGCCACGGCCAGAACCGTGAGAAGGGCCAGAATCTGAAGGGCGACGCCCACATCCTTGGGGCTGGTGGCCTGCCCCACCCCGATTTGAATGGAGGGAATGGGCAGCTCGGCCAGGGCAGGGGTGGTCCACAGGAGAAAAAGGATCGCCAGCACCCCAGAAAAAGCGAGCCGAAAAAAGGGAGAGAACCTCTTATGCATCGTCTTCTCCCTTTTTTTTGAGCTCTCTTCGAAAGAGGGTGTCAAAAAAAGAGGGGGAGGAGGGCTCGCTGTTTTCGGTCTCTTCCACCGGGCCAAAGGTGTGAAGGGTGGTGATGCTTTGGGCGGTCACCCCCAAAAGGAGGCGAACCCCTTGCGCATCCACCAGCATAAGGCGCTCTTTGGGGCCCACATGGCAGCTTCCCTGAACTTTTACGACGCCTTCACCCGAAAGGGCTTGCACCCCTGAGATGCGCCGAAGAAGAAAGGCCACGCCCAGAAGGATGGCGAGCACCACGGCAAGCATGAGGATGCTTTTCAGCATGAGAGGGCCCATCTCCGGAAGGAGCTGAAGCCCTTGACTGGCGGCTTGGGTTTCCATGGGTCGTTTCCTTTGGAAGGGTTAAGATCTCAGGCTTCGCACCCGCTCCATGGGGGTGATGATATCGGTGAGGCGCACGCCGAATTTTTCGTTGACCACCACCACCTCACCTCGGGCCACAAGTTTGCGATTGATGTAGATTTCAAGGGGCTCCCCCGCCAGCTTGTCCAGCTCCACAATGGAGCCCTGGCCCAGCTGAAGAAGGTCGTTGACAAGCATTTTTCTGCGGCCCAGCTCCACGGAGAGTTCCAGAGGAATATCAAGGATAAACTCAATATCCTGGCTCTCGCTGTTTTCATCACGGGATTCCTGGGAAACGACGCTGCTCTCTTCCATGTGCCACCTGTTTTATCGGGTATAGAGTTTTTTCTCGATGCGAAATGCCTGAAAACCCCTCTGGGTTCCGGCATAGCCTTTTAGTTTATCCACGCCGCCCACAAGCCCCAAAAGGGTTTCGGAGGCGTCCTGTTCGAGTGGAATGACATCGCCTTTTTTCATGCCGATCAGCTGTTCTCCGGTGATTTCGGCTTTGCCAAGGCTGACGGTCATCTCCACCTGGGAGTCAAAGATGATCTCTTTGAGTCTCTTTTGCCAGGTGTAGTCCACATCTTCGGTTTCCGCCTGAAAACCGGCGGCCAGTTTGCCGCGGATGGGCTCCACCATGGCGTAGGGAATACAGACGATGAGGTTGCCGGCGGACTGCTCCAGCTCCACTTCAAAGCGTGAGACGATCACAAGGTCTGTGGGCATGACAATGGCGGCAAACTGTGGGTTGACCTCCGAGCGGACCATGGTGGGGTGCAAGGGCTCCACCGGCATCCAGGCGGTTTCAAGGTCTTTGAGGCAGGCCCCCACCACCTTTAAGATCATGGCCTGCTCAATGTTGGTGAACTCGCGCCCTTCAATACGAACCGTTGACGAGCCTTTTCCGCCGAAAAACTGGTCGATGAGATTAAAAACCAGCTGGCTCTCCATGACCACCATGGCGTGGCCGCGCAAAGGATCTAAGCGGAAAACATGAAGGCTTGTGGGAACCGGCAGACTTCGTGTAAATTCTGAAAATTTTAGAATATCGTGGGATTCGGCTGCGATATCCACGTTGGTGTGAAGAAGAGAGGAGAGACTGGTTCGAATCTCACGGGCAAACCGGTCGTTGATCACCTCAAAGGTGGGCATGCGGCCGCGGATGACCTGATCCTGGCTTCTGAAGTCGTAGGCAAAAACCCCATCGGGGTCGGGCTGCCCTGCTTCGGTTTCCGTCTCAATTTTTCCGGAGCTGAGGCCCGACAGCAGACTGTCCACCTCTTCCTGGGATAGAATGTCGCTCATGGCTACCTAAAGAATGAGAAATTCAGTGATATAGACCCCGCGAACCCGGCCTGTCTCCATCAACCCATTGACCAGTCGCAGTACTTCGTATTTTAGACGAATTCGGTTTTCACTCTTTTCCATCTCTTCCACCGATCGCCCCGAAAGAATCAGGCCGATTCCCTCCATCACCTCGCCCTTTCGAATGGCGAACTCATCTTCAAGGATTTCTGAATCCAGATGAAAGTTGAAGGAGACCTTAAGGGTTCTGGCTCCCATGCGACCGGAGATGGGGATCTCCATGGCATCAAGAGGCCAGAGCGCTCTAAAAGATTCTTTGTGGAGGGAAGGTGGGGGCTGCTGCTTTTTTTGAGCAGCGGTCTCTTGGCTGGGCTTTATGTGGAGAAACCAGACAGCCGTGCCCACAGCCACGAGCAGAAGCACAAAGATGCCGATCATCATGGGCCATTTTTTTTTTTGTAGCTGCTTCAGCATGGGGCTACTCGCGTTTGACCGTGGTTTTGAGAAAAAGGGTTGGTCATTTTTATGTGTTAGGGGCCGAAAAGGCTCTCACGATCAGTGGGGGCCAGTGTCACAAGGAGTTTTTTTTCCAGCATCCTAGGATTCTCTCCAGATGCAAGGCCGCAAACCCCTTCGGTTACCATTTTTCGAATGGCTGAAAGCTCGTAAATTCGAGCGGAGAGCTTTCCTGCAATGGGGAAAAAGAGCAAGCTGAGCCCTGCGCCCCAAGCCAGAGGCAGGAGGCTTCTCATTCCATCGTTTGTTGCCGAAACCCCTGAGACAAAGGTGCCTGCAAGACCAGCGGCGGCAAGGTAAACTCCCGTCCAGCGCATGAGGTGCATTCCCGAGGTGAGTCGATGTGCGACCCCTTCTCCTTCCGCGTCAAGGATGCGACGGATTCCCGTCTCATCCAGACCATCGGCGGCCAGTTGCACTCCCAAAACCAATCCGGAGTCTCCCACTCCAACCGCTTCATTCTCCAAACAGAGCAAGCCTTCGGCACGGGCTCTGACAGCGTACCCGGCAAAAAGTCCGGGAAGATCCCTTATCTTAAGCGTGGGAAGCTGCATTATCGCTTTGAGGCTTCGAATTCCTTGGCCCATCTCTCCAAAGGAGAGGTGAAGGCAGAGGGCTGCAGTAACGGCTGCCACCACAAAGGTGAGGGCACCGGTGTGCGTGCTCAGGTGAAGAAGTTCCTCGAAGCCCAAGATGAGTGCCAAAAGGATCGAGGCGATGAAAAGGCCTATGGGTGTGGCTGAATCCATGGGGCTCTCCTGTCAAATAAGGTTGCAGTGGCGTTTTGCATCGTCAGGAACAACCGTGTGACAAGGTGGGAATAAAGCAACCATCGTGCCAGCGGATTTTGATGGACGGTGGAACGAGTGTCTTTTGGGGCTGGCGCGCAGGAAAAAGGCTCTATCATAAGGGGTTTGAAGCCTGTGTGCAGAAAAAGATGTTTGAAGAGATCGAAGAGATGGCAGGAAAGAATGGTCGGCAACCGGGTTGTTGCAAACGTGAAACGTCAAAAAAGTGACACCAGGAAGGGCGGTTTTTTACTCGTTTTTACTGGCTGGTTTTGGGGAGAAAGGGGGTCAGCAACTGCTCCAGGTGGGGGTGGTCCTGAGAGATATCCAGGGCAACCGCAACCGTGTAGATGGGTATGCTGACCATTTTTTCAACTTTGACCAGGTCTTTGTCTGTGGTGAGAAGAGCGGTGGCACCTTTTTTACGGGCCATCTCTTCAATGGCCGTGATTTCTGACGGGGTGTAGGGGTGGTGGTCTGAAAAGCTTTGAAATCCG
>JAKSCC010000343.1 GCA_022360815.1 Desulfobacterales bacterium | reverse complement strand
CCCATTGAGCTTATTTTTGATACCACGCTTTCGCCAGAATCCATAAGCTTTGACGAGACCGAATCGTATATGGACTTTACGTCGGGGCTGAAGATTTATCTGATTGAAAATGCGTATGTCTCTGTGACGCATACGTATCTGGATATGGAATTCGAGAATGGCGGCCGAACGTGGGGTCGTTATATTAACGAGACCATGGTGGGGATTGTGCTGAGTCTGTAAAAGAAACCTCTGCTTTGCATAGCGCAGGATCGCAAGCTTTTTTTGCGATCCTGTTTGAATTTGGTGTAGCCATTTGGGGGGGAGGGCAAATGCGACAGTTTGTGAACGGGCGGTTTCTGCCCTGTGATGGCGGGGAGCCGTTTTCAGTGCTTGTGGAGAAGAAGGGGAAGATTGCCTATACAGGAGAGGAGGCCCCCAAAGCCTTTGCGGGTGCCGAAACCATTGATCTCGCCGGAGCCTGTGCGGTTCCCTCTTTTGGTGACACCCATCTCCATTTTCAATCCTGGGCTCATGTGCTGGGCAATTTGGATGTACGAAGTGCCCAGACGCTTTCTGAAATGGAGACTCTGGTTAAAAACCAGGAGGCTTCTCGCCCTGGTAAACCCCTTATCGCCTTTGGTTGTTCTGCCCATACGCTTCAGGAACAGCGGCTTCCCACGCGAGCAGACCTGGATGCGATGACAAAGACCCCGCTTTTTATGGTGAAGTATGACGGCCATGCTGCTGTAGCCAATTCAGCCATGCTGGATCGACTCTATAGAAAGGTAAAAGGGGTTCCGGGTTTTGACGAAACCTCTGGCTGGTTTTATCAAGACGCCTTCTACAAAGCAGCCGATGCGGTAAGCCGGGGCGTATCTCCTGTGGAGCTGATTCAAAACATTGAATCCGCCGGGATTCATCTGGCCGAAAAAGGGGTCTCGATCTTCCACGCTGCAGAAGGGATGGGCTATCCCATGGATCTGGACGTGGACCTGATGCGTTTTTCCGGCCGGGCATTGCCTCAGTCGGTCACCACTTTTTTTCAGACCATGGCCCCTGAAAAGGTGAAAAGACGGGGTATGCGCAGTGTCGGCGGCTGTTTTGCAAATGCGTTGGATGGCTGTTTTGGCT
Source organism: Desulfobacterales bacterium (assembly GCA_022360815.1). Classification (GTDB taxonomy): domain Bacteria; phylum Desulfobacterota; class Desulfobacteria; order Desulfobacterales; family Desulfolunaceae; genus Desulfoluna. The sequence continues at coordinate 28,846 of JAKSCC010000343.1, read as the reverse complement.
CGCAGGATGCCGCATTGAGTAAACCGTATACCCATGATCCCACCAATTGGGGACACCTTTTTTACTCCCAGAAAGAGGTGGATGATTTTGTGATGACGGCGCATGAGCTGGGGCTTCAGGTGGCACTTCATGCAATCGGGGATGCTGCCGTAACCCAAGCCCTCAATGCGTTTGAAAAAGCCCTGATCCAAAGTCCTCGCAAAGATCATCGTCATATCCTGATTCATGGTTGCCTCATCTCTTCTGGGGATATCACTCGAATGGCCGATTTGGGGATTACATTGGCTGCCCAACCTCCCTTTCTCTACTGGGAACTTGAACCCCAAGCCTATCTTGATAAAATTTTGGGGGATCGCTCCATGCAGCTGATGCCTTTTCGAGCTCTTGCCGATGCGGGTGTTCGCATGGCTGGCGGCTCAGATGCCCCCACCACCTTGCCCGACCCCATGTTTTCCATTTGGGCGGCTTGCAACCACCCCAACCCAAACCACAGCCTTAGCCCCATGGAAGCGTTGGAGATGCATACGATCCGTTGTGCTGAAGCAGGGTTCGAAGAAGAAGAGAGAGGATCGCTGAGCATCGGAAAACGTGCCGACTTTGTGGTACTTGACAAAGATTTTCTTTTGACGCCCAAGCAAGAGATACACACCATTCAAGTTGTGGATCATTATCTTCAGGGACATCGGTTTTCACAGAAGGCAGTGGGTGCTCTCTCATTTCTGGGGCGCGCCACCTTTGGGCGTAAGCGGGGAGCTGCGCTGTGAGAAATTGGAGTGCCCGGGGTGTTGGGGAGATGGGGCTTCAGGTTCGGATCACTTTGTGGATCAGTTGTTTTTGTCTGCTTATTCTTCTTTTCTATGGTGCCTTTTTTTATTTTCAGACCCGTTCAGTCTATTTGCACGTTTTGGATTCTGCCCTTCTGACTTGGGGAGGGCACCTTGCCGAGAGCCTGGAAGATGCCGATGACCATGCTCGGATCGGTATGGCCCGTCAGCCAAATGAGCCAAATGAGCCCCATGAGTCCCTGGATCTGGGGTTTGTGCGGTTGGAGAGGTGGGGCCACTCTTCTGCTGAAGCTGGGATTGCGGGAAATGCCAACTCTTCTGTGGCCATTGCCCTGGCTCATCAATTGGGGATTTCCAATCACCCTCCTCATTTTGCTCACCCCACGTTTTTCACAGAAAAAATTGCAGGAAAGAGGTACCGTGTTCTTGTGTTTCCGGCCACCTCCCGAACCAAAGAGGTGTGCCTCTCCTATGCGCGCCTTGAGAATCTTTTTGCCCAAGGGGGCGAATACGTGATCCTGCGTTTTGCCGTGATGGGGGGGGCTCTTTTTTTGATCGTAAGCGTTGGTGGTTATCTCTTTACCGGGTATTTGGTGAGGCCGATTGAGGCCCTCCGCGATGTTTCCAAAAGTATCGCCGAAGGCAAGCTTGGTGAAGGGATAGAGTTGACAGGGAGCTCTGAGCTGGTCTCTCTTTCTGAGAGTATCAACCATATGCGGCGGGCCATCTCTGAAAAGATGGCGGAGGCAGAAAGCAGGCAAAGAGAAATTTTGGGTAAAAGTGAGGAGCTTAAAAGCGCAAATCAGGAGCTGGAGCGGGCAATTTTTCAGGCCAACCAGATGGCCGCCGATGCCGAAATTCGAAGCTATGAGATGGAGCGGGAGGTGGTGCAGAGGCGAAAGGCTGAAGAGGCTCTCCGTGCGAGTGAAGAGAAATATCGCGCCATTGTGGAGAATATTCGGGACGGGTATTGCGAAGTGGGCAGCGAAGGGGTTATCACTTTTGCAAACCGCGCCATGGCAGAGATCACCGGTTACAGCATGGCCGAAATTGTCGGCAAGCATCGGGGAGAATTGGTGGCACCCGAAAGACGCGATGACGTGTTGGACGCTTTTTCACGAATCATGAAAGAGGGGGGTGGGGTTTCAGAGCTGGAGTATCCCATACAACGAAAGGATGGCCGACGTCTTCATGTGGGGGTCTCGGTCTCAGTGATGCTCAATCGTGCCGGAGAACGTGTGGGGTTTCGAACCATTGTCAGGGATGTGGAGGCAAGAAAACGCTATGAAGAAGAGTTGATTCATATGGCCTACCACGACCCTCTAACAGGTCTGAACAACCGAAAAGGCTTCTATGAAAAGCTTGAGGGAGCCATCATTCGTGCCACGCGTTATGGTAGCCAAGTGGGGCTTCTCTATATTGATGTGGATCGCTTTAAAAAAGTGAACGATGCTCTGGGGCATGAGTGTGGTGATGAGGTCCTTGTTGAGATAGCCAGACGGCTGGTGGTAAGCCTGAGGCAAAGTGATTGTGTGGCTCGACTTGGAGGCGATGAGTTTGCCGTGATTTTAGATGCCGACAAAGAATTGGATGTGGATCCGGTCATAGCCAAGCTGGAGGCCCTTCTCAAGGCCCCATACGCCGTAGGCAACACTTTTGTTGACTATATTTCGGGGTCAGTCGGTGTGGCCCTTTTTCCCGATGACGCGGTGACCGCTGAAGATTTGGTTCGGTATGCGGATTCAGCCATGTACAAGCAGAAACGAAATCAGCGCTGCCAGGATCAAAAACGCGCATAAGTGAGATGATGAAGAGTTACAAAAACAAATTTCCATTTCAGGTAACGGTTCCTTCGTGGCTTTACCCCGAGGGATATCTTGAAAATGTGTCCCGTGTGGCACCTTATGTGGATGGGGTGGAACTTCTTTTTTTTGAAGGGGAAGCAGGCTCTCTTCCTGAATCTTCTGTTTGGGAAGGGCTTTTGGCTCTAAAAGAGGAGCATGGGCTCTCTTATAACATTCATATGCCCATCGACGAGAATCTTGCGTCCCTGGATTCTATGGAGCGGGAAAGGGCTATAGGAGCCCACCTTCACCTTTTTGATCTCTGTAGAGTGTTGACCCCCGAGACCCATACCATTCATCTGCAGCGCCCTGAAGGGGCTTCGGTGGATAGGTGGACCTCGGCAGCCAAGGAGAGCCTTGGGGTTTTGGCTGACTCTTGTGATGCTTCGCTTTTTACTGTAGAGACTCTGGACGATTCCCTTTTTCCTCTGGCCGAAACCATTGAAAGTCACGGGTTTTATGTGTGTCTTGATCTTGGGCACCTTATCCACTACGGGCTTCCTGTGGAAGAGACCATTGAACGGTTTGCTTCTTTGTGTCGCATGGTTCACCTTCATGGTGTGGCAGGCGGCAAGGATCACCGCTCGCTAACTGAGATGGACTCCCGCCTATTCAGTCTCCTTCTTCCTTTTCTTTCAAACTATTCTCACACGCTTTCCATGGAAATCTTTAAAGCAGCTCCCTGCTTTGAATCCATTGCCTTTCTTGAGACGGTTATTTTGTAGTCGTTTTTTTTGTCTGCATCCGGGTTATGAGGAAATGAGTGTTATGGACAAATCACTCATCTGAATTGGGTGTGTCGTAACGGCGGTGAGGTGCCGCATTGTATCCCATAGTCCCTTTATGGCGAATAAGAAGGCTTGAAAACGGACTTCTTGCGACGTTTTGTTTTGGGTTGCATTGGCGATTTTTAAATAATGGGTTAGTGTAGAAGTTTTTTTGTTAGTAAAAGAATTTGCTTGTTGTTTTGACTTTTAGAAATTTGCTGATTGCATGGCGTTTTGTCGTTGAGGATGAGCGCTTTTTTTTACGTGTGTAGGATTGAAAGTTGTATCGGGATATTGTTGTCTTTTGGGAAGGGAGGCGAAACTGGTGTTCCCCTTGTAGGGTTCCGGTTTGTGTTAAGTTGGTTTGCTTCATTATAAGCAAAAAAAAATGTGCCATTACATATTGCTGAATATGGGGTTTTTGTGATACGCCATTGTAAAATTGCGAAAAAGGGATTTGATGTTGCGATGTGGGCCAGAGGTCCCCTTATGCTAAAAAATTGTGCCACTGCAAGCCGTGAATTTGTGAGGCAATCTCTTTTCAACAATTTCTAAATAGACTCGGTGCTGCCAAATAGAGTCAATTTTATATTGTTTTTTAATATGGGACAGGTTTTTAAGTTGGCCAGGTCGCAGCAGGGTGTGGGTGGAAAATTGATATTTCAACACAGCATCCTGAGTGAGGGGCTTGCAGAAGCTGTATGACGTTTTGAGACGCCATCAATCAATTAGGTTCGGTGGGAAGAAGATGGTGAGTGATGTACTTCATGATTATGTAATCGGCTTTTCGCTCGATAGTATCATTACATTGATCGAGCAGGGCCAGGAGACTTGGACCCTTAAGGTGCGCTCCGACGGACGCGTGGGATTTCTCTATTTTAGAGATGGTGAAATCATTGCATCCGAAGCGCAGGGGCTTCGAGGAGATCGGGCCGCCATAGAAGTGGTGAGCTGGGAAAATCCTGAAATTCAGATTGTGAAATCGTGCAACAAGTCTCGCGAAATTCATTCGCCCATGATGCACCTTCTTTTGGAGGGCAATCGGGTGAAAGATGAGGTGGACGAGGGAAAAGCGGTCGAACGCGCCAAGTACAAAGAGGCGGTGGCGCATATTGAGGGGTTTCGGTTCAAAGAGGGACAGACTCTTTTACTGGAGATTCTCAATCAGAACCGGCGCCTTCACCGTGCATGGCTCTGGTACTCTCGAAGTATTGGGGTGATGAAAAATATCGGATCAGCCATCTCCCTTGCCAAGCGCCTCGCCCCCGAAGACGAAGAGGTGCTGGCCGAGTCCCAGCGATTTGAGCTTGTAAAAGATCACATCACAGATGAGAAGATTAAACGGTGTCCCTATTGTTGGACCCCCCTTCCCCTTCGTGCTCAGCAATGCCTCTACTGCGGTCTCTACCTTATGGTTTGTCAGAGTTCTCTGGTGGCCCCCAACGAAAATGGAAATGCCCACGTTTTGGATGCTTCGGTCAAGCGGTTCTCCAATGTGCTTGAACGAGAGAAAAATGTGTATGCCGCTTACTACCTCGCTCTTTCACACCACAATATGAACGATGTGGATCGCACCCTGGAGCTTCTTGAAGAGACCACAGCCCTATCGGGGAACAACCCCGCCTTTGTTGCCCAACGAAAGCTCTATACCGACTGGCTTAAGGCTCAGACAAAGGATGAAGAGCTGATTTCAGATGAGGCTGTCGTGGTTGCTCCTTCCGGGCGAAGCCCCAAGATTCTTGTGGTGGAAGACAGCTCCACCACCCGCAAAGTGATCTCCATGACTTTGGGAAAAAAGGGCTATCGTATCGTGGAGGCCGTTGACGGGCTGGAAGCTTTGAGCTGTCTGAGTGAAGGAACACCGGATTTGGTACTTCTGGATATTATTCTTCCCAAAATGAATGGCTATGAACTTCTCTCAATTATTCGAAACCGTCCTGTTTTTAGAGATCTTCCTGTGATTATGCTGACCAGTAAAGATGGGTTTATGAGCCGGGTCAAAGGGAAGATGGGAGGGGCCTCGGCCTACCTCACCAAACCCTTTAACCCATCCACGCTTCTTGAGACCATCGAAAGGCATTTAGAGTGAGGCTTTGAGGCTCTTTCAGCAAAAAGTCTTTTTTATTTCCGGCACGTTTAAACGACAACATGAGATGTTTGAGGCTATGAGTATCCCATCTGAACCCACCGTCACATCCCCGCCCCTTGAGGCTTTGCTGGCAGAGATTGAATCGGATCGTGCCCAAGAGGTGTCCACCCTGACCCAGGGGGCTGCTTCATCCTCTGAAGAGGAAGAAGCCTCACTTTCTACCACCGCCTGCATTCGGTTCTCTGTGGACAAAGCTGTTTTGGCCGCACCGCTTAGCGCTGTTATTGAGGTGGCTCGCATGCCTCGGGTGACGCCTCTTCCTGGCCTTCCTGCTTGGCTGGAGGGAATTACCAACATTCGAGGTGAGGTGGTTTCGGTAGTGGATATGAGTGATTTTTTCGGGTGGGGAGCCCGTCGCTCACAGGGGGACAGCCTGATGGTCTTTCGAGATGAGACGATGAAAGTGGGGTTTCGAGTGGGGCGTCTTCAGGGAATGGTTTCACTCAACACCGAGACACTTCAGATGCCTTCGGGGCGTTTTTCGCAAGGGGATATTTCCGAATATGTGCAAGGAGGCACCCTTGTGGACGAGGCTTTTCTCTATCTTCTGTCGGTGAATGATCTCCTGGGATCCAAACGACTGAACGCCTTTCGAAGAACCAAGGGTTTATCACTGTAAAGCCGCAACGGGATTTTATCTTGTGTGAGAACGACACAGCCATGAGGAGCGTGTGCGATCGTGATGTCTCAGAAAAACAATATCACCAGTGGATTTATTGAAGAACTGAAAACCTATCTTCCCCTGTTTCGAGATGGCCTTAATGCTTTTGAAGCAAAGCCCGAGGCAGATGATGAGGCGGAAGAGTTCCATAGACTGGTTCATATCGTTCATGGTGCCGCTTCTCTCGTGGGATTGAACGGTTTGAGCGAAGTGGCAGGACTTGCTGAAGAGACCTTTGAAGATGTCTTGTCTGGGGCATGTGAATTGACCCCTGATCTGGTGGCGGCTCTCACGAAGGTGGTGGGTGTCTTTGAACTCTTTTGTCTGGATGAGTCCCCGGCAGAGACTGCCATGATGGAGGCTCTTTCTGAGGCCATTGTGGGCCTTCGTCGAGCGCGAAATCTGCCGGAGTCTGGCGATGCGTTGGTCTTGGAATCTCTCGCTTGTCTTAACGCTTCGGAAGAAGAGGAGGCTGTGGATCCGGGAGAGTGTCTTATTCCTCCATTGGAAGAAGATGAAATGGCCCCTGATCCGTTTTTGGGTGCAGATTTTTCTCCAGAGCCGTCCTGCAGCGAATCTCAGGAACCAATTCCTGAAGAGCTTGTTGCCGTTTTTTATGAAGAGGCCGAAGAACATTTTGAGCGGATGAATGCCAATCTTTCTGTTTTGGAGCTGGCGGTGACGCAGCCAACGGCCATGGATGGGGTGTTGAAAGAGAACATTCGAGAGGTGCGGCGGGCCGTTCATACCATCAAGGGGTCGTCGGCTCTGGTGGGGATGCGGGGTCTTTCAGGATGGGCCCACCATGTGGAAGACCTTTTGGATTGGCTTTTTGAAGAGGCTTTAGAAGTGGAGCCGGAGACGGTGGCCCTTCTATTAAAAGCTTCGGATATGATGGTGCGCTACGTGGGCGAGCCAGAGCGTGTGGACCCTGAAGAAGAGGTGGCCATGGCTGTGCGCTTTGACGAAATTGTGGGAGCCCACGGCTGGAAAGAGAGCTCTGAGGCAGAGCTGGGAATTTTTGATTCTCCTGAGGAGCAAGAGGTTTTGCCTGCCAAAGGGCAGGCTTTAAACATGCCTTTCAGTGGGATTCGTTTGGGCATGGACCGTTTGGATGATCTGGTCAACCTCGTCTCCGAGCAGATGATCGCCTTAAGTTCCTTTGACCAAAAACTCGACGCTTTCATGGGTGTGGTCAGTGAGCTGGACCTTTTTCGTGCGAGACTCAAAGAGACATCCAAGAGCCTGGAGGTTGGCTATGAGGTGAAGGCCATTCAAGGAGCCGGTTCACCGTCCTTGCCTCCTTCTTTGGACGACGGGATGACCCAGTTCGACGCCCTGGAGTTGGATCGTTACTCTGAGTTCAATCTTATCATTCGAGCCTTGGCCGAGTCCTCGGTGGACATCAGCGAAATCCACAGCCAGCTTCAGCATTTTTACAGCGAATTTGACGGGTACATGACCCGGCATCGCGTACTCTTGAGTGAGCTTCAGGGAAAGTTGATGCAGGTGCGCATGGCCCCCATGTCGGTGCTTACCAGTCGCATGCGCCGAACGGTGCGGGAAGCCTCAGAGACCCTCAATAAAAATGTTCGGTTGATGATTCGAGGCGAAGAGATCGAGTTGGACCGAATGATCTGGGAGAAGCTTTCAGACCCACTTCTTCATATCTTACGAAACTGTGTGGATCATGGCATTGAAGGAGCCGAGGAGCGTAAAAGGATCGGCAAGCCGGAGACCGGTGTGGTCACCGTTTCTGCATCTCGAGAAGGCAATCAGGTGGTGCTTCGTATTCGTGATGATGGCAGGGGACTCGACCTTGAAGCCATTGGCGAAAAAGCGGCGGCCTTTTTGGACCGACCCGCTTCCGCGCTTTCCCAGCAGGAGTTGGTTAACCTGATTTTTGAGCCAGGATTTACCACCAGCGAGTCCATCAGTGAGATTTCAGGGCGGGGAATCGGCATGGATGTGGTGAAGAGCAATGTGGAGGAGATCAAAGGGCAAGTCTTGGTGACTTCCTTTGAACCCGGCGTTGGCACCACCCTGACCATCACCATTCCCCTTACTCTGGCTGTGGCCCGTGCCATTCTTTTTTCTGTCTCCGGCAGCACCTTTGCGATTCCTTTGGGCGAGGTAGAGGAGATTATGCAGGTAGAGGAGGCGTCCATATCGGAGACCCCATTTCACTGCGTCAAGGTGGGATCTCGAGTGATTCCTCTGGAGTCCCTCTCAGAATCACTGGGGCTTGCTCCCGAGAGCTCAGCCAAGGATCCTGGCCGTTTTACGGCTCTTAAAATTCGTCCTCGAAATGAAGAGCTTCTCTTTCCTGTGGATGCCCTTCTGGGGCAGCGTGAGATCGTTATCAAGAGCCTTGGTAGCCATCTTGAGTATGTAAAAGGAATCTCTGGCGCAACCATTTTGGGCGACGGCACCATCATTCCTATTTTGAACGTGCAAGAGCTCTTCTCCAGCGAGACCGAGGGCATGGTTCCAGTTATCACAACCCCTAAAGAACAGAGCCCGTTGAAGGGCTCCATGGAGGTTTTGGTGGTCGACGACTCGGTAAGCGTACGCCGGGTGGTCTCTCGGTTGATGGAAGAGCAGGGGTGGCAGACCCACACCGCAAGGGATGGCATGGAAGCCCTTGAACTTTTGTCTGAGGTCAAACCCGGGTTGATTGTTTTGGATATCGAAATGCCCCGTATGAATGGCTATGAATTTTTAAGTGCTCGAAGGTCGAAACCGGAGCTTAAAGAAATTCCGGTGATCATGCTTACCTCGCGCAGCACGACCAAATACCGCAGCAAGGCCAGAGAGTTGGGTGCCGATGGCTACCTTGTGAAACCATTTAACGATAAGGTTTTTATTGATTTGACCCATCGGCTGACGGGGGCGTGATGCAGAGCGACCTGAGGCGATATCTGACATTTTATATTGGAGAGACCCCTTTTTGCGTGAGGATGGACACGGTCACCTCCATCGACTCTCTGGATGTAGAGCGTCTTTCGCAGAAGCGTGGTGTCTATCTGGGCACGGTGGGGAGTTCGGCTGGAAGCGTTCCTCTGTATCACCTTTGGCCCATTCTTTTTGGCGAAGAGCCGCCTTTGACCGGGGGAAAGATGCTTGTGTTCAAGGGCAAGGACCTGCCCTTGGCTGTGGTGGCCGATGCCGTGGGTGAGGTGGTGGAAGGTGAAGAAGCCAGCTGGTTCTCCATGCCGCCGATCTCCGGGCAAAAGGCTCGGGGTTGTTTTCCTGGAGCACTTTTACGGGCGGGTGGCCCGTGCCTTGAGGTGGACCCCGAGGCGGTTCGGGACGCGGCTTTGGCATTTGAGACGGAGCGCTTGCAAAAGGATTCGGCTTTGGTGCCACCAAATTCATCCACCGAAGTGGATGAGGCTTTTGAGGACGAAGAAGCACTTGGGGCAATTCCCGAGATTGATCCTTCGAATCCCATGGAGGCGCTTGCTTTTCTTGAATCTTCTCAAGAGGAGATGGGGAGAGAACCCTCTGGTGAGGAGCCTGATTTTGCAGAAACGGTTTTTGATGAGCTTTTCGGGGACGGCCAGGGTGGTGAATCTTTTAAAGCCACAGATGATTTAGAGCCCTTGCCTGATGCGGACGAGTTGATGGCATCGGCTATGCCTCAGGGTGAAGCGTGTGCCGATGAAGCATCTGTAGAGAGCGTGGAAGAGGTCGTCCAGGGCGACCTGCTTGATCGGTTGACTCCGCATCTCATTGAACGTGTGGTGAACCGGGTTGTGGAGAAGGTGGTGAAAGAGGTTTTACACGACCTTATGACATCGGTGAAGGAGTAAGAAAGTGGCAGCCACAAAGCGTGTTTCAGAATCACTTATTCTTGTACCGTCAGATGGGTCCCTCCATGGGAAGCCGCTTTTTTATCTTTTTAGCGTCACCCAGATTGAAGAGGTGCTCACCTCGCCAAAGGTGACCCCGGTTCCCTTTACCCCAGACTATTTTTTGGGACTTGCCGCATGGCACCATCGGCCCACAGCCATGGTCTCCCTTGATCTTCTTTTGGGGGTGACTTCAAACCCTCCGGATCATCAAAAAGGGCGAAGTTTGGTGGTGACAGAGGTGCAAAACGAGAAGACCCCATCGCACTGGACTCATCTTTTGCTTCACATGAGCTCGGGTGGAAGGATGCTCTCGGAAGTTCCTGCGGCGCAACCGGTTTCGCCGCAGGACCATTTCAGCTCTGAAAAGGCCGGAATGGTCAAGGGGCTCTATGTTTGGGATGACGGGCTTATCGTGGTCCCCCATATAGAGCATATCCTCTATGGCTCTGTGGAAAGTTGGGCTGTTTCATAAGGGCAGGGCATCGGTTTTATGACAATTCAAGCAATTTAAGGAGATAAACAAAGAGCGTGGTAGTTGAAACGACTCTTGAAAATGGAATTCGGGTTGTCACCGAGGCCATGGGCGAGACGCGATCCGTTTCCATTGGTGTCATGGTGGCGGCAAGCCCGAGGCAGGAGAGAGAGGGCGAAGCCGGCTTGGCTCATCTTGTAGAGCATATGATGTTTCAGGGAACTTCGAGTCGAAGCTCTCGAGATATTTCTCGCATGATGGATGAATCCGGTGGGCAGATGGGAGGGTTTACCGCCAAAGACTACACCTCTTATACGGCCACGGTACTGGATGATCACGCCACGTATGCCCTTGATCTTTTAGGGGACATTCTTTTGAACTCGGAGTTCAGCGAGGAGGCTTTAGAGCGGGAAAAGGAAGTTGTCTTAAGGGAAATCGATGGTGAAAACGACATTCCGGGCCACCGTGTGCACAACGCTTTAAAAGCCCACGTATGGCAGGGGCACTCTTTGGGGCGAGCAGTGGCAGGCTTGCGTGAAGGCGTGAAGGGATTTACCCGCGAGGATGCGATCTACTTCATGCACGGACACTACCTTCCGGATCAGGTGACCATTGCGGCCTGCGGTCATTTGAACCACGAGGAGATCGTCTCCCAGGTGCGGGACTCTTTTTGGCGCATGCTGGGCGAAAAGGGCCCTGATTCTGTGGTTTCCGCTACGTTCCATCCAGGGGTGGTGGTGGAAGATGTTGATGTGAATCAGGCTTACTTTTCCATCGGAATTCCGGCACCAGCCTACGCCTCAAAAAAACGGTATCTGATCTATCTCTTGAATACCCTTTTGGGAGGTGGGGGAAGCTCTCGTCTTTACGAGCGGCTGCGTGAAGAGGCCGGCCTGGTTTATCAGATCGACTCAGAGCACTACGGATACAAAGACGCCGGTATTTTGGTTATCGAAGGGTCCACATTGCCCGAATACCTCATGGATGTGCTGACGTTGGTTTTCGGTGAGCTTGAAAAGCTTGCCTTTGGGAGAGACCCGGTGACAGAGGAGGAACTCTGGAAAGCGGGGATGCAGACGCGTTCTCAGTTCTGTATTGCCTCGGAAAACACACACACCCGCATGAGTCGCCTGGCGACCCAGTATTTCTACTTTGGACGGCACATTCCAGCAAAAGAGATTCTTTCGGGGCTGGGGGGTGTCTCTCTTGAGGCGATAAATGGCTTTTGTCAGCAGGAGATGCGAGAGGCTTTGGGCCAGGCTGCCGTGGCTGTGGTGGGGCCTGAGTCCAGCGAGACCTTTACGCAAAAGGATATCGCAGCACTGCTTCAGCGTTTTGAATGATTTGGAAACAAGAGGGGTTTGGGTTCAGCATGAATCCATGCCGTGTGAATACTCTATAATGACGATAAGGAGAAAATCATGGGAATTGATAACAGCGTCAAAAAGAATTGGATCGAAGTGCAGAAACGACATGACTGCCCGGTAAATGCCATCGGCGTCAAGATCAACCCCAAGGATGCGAAGACCCTGAAAGTGTGGAAAGACGAGGGGATCGATAAGTTTGTGAAGAAATAGAGTTTTTTTGAAGTCTCACCAAGAAAGCTCGTAGACAGTGGAGTTTCAAATGGCCCAATGCAAAGTTCTGGTTGTGGATGACAGCCCAACATTTATGAATCTCATGGCAACCCCGCTAAAAGAGCAGGGCTACCATGTCGTCACGGCAGTGGACGGCGAAGAGGCTCTGGCAAAGGCGGTAAGCGAGCATCCGGAGCTTATTGTTCTGGACGTGATTCTGCCCAAGAAAAATGGGTTTCAGGTCTGCAGGCAGTTGAAAACCGCTCCGGATACCAAAGATATCAAGATCATGATGCTTACCAGCAAAACCCAGGACAGCGATCGGTTCTGGGGAACCAAGCAGGGTGCCGATGTCTATATGACCAAACCCTTTGATACGGATGAGTACCTCCAGGCTGTAAAAGCTCTGGTGAACGCGTAGCTCTACGCTGCGTGAGCCCCTTGGAAGGAGTGCGAACGTGCAACGAATAAAGTCGTTTTTTCAAAACCTCAAGGTGGGAACCAAGCTCTCGGCGGGCATCATCACCGTTGTCTTTGTGTTGATGGCGGTGACGCTGACAGTGGTGATCAACTCCTACCGTGTAAACCTCATTGAAAACAGTAAGAAGCTGATGCTCACCGAGCTGGATCTTATTGTGGACAAGCTGGATGGTGACATGGTGAGCATGGGCTCCATCTCAAAGGCCCTTGCGGGGGGCCAAGAGAGCGGGGTGTTTGGGGACCGTGAGATGACCATGCGAATCATTGAAGATCATATGGTTCGTTACGATGAAATTCAGGCGGCCTACGTCATGCTGGAGCCCAATGCTGACGGGCAGGATGCCGATTATATCGATGATACGGTGCATTGCCGTGACGGTCGATTTATCCCCTACACAAGATGGGATAACCCGTTGAAAAAGGTGAAACTCAAAACCCGTCCCACAAGTAACAACGCCCTTTCGCCCAAGTACCTCTGGTATGCCGGCCCTCGCAAGACCGCTGCCAAGGTGGCCGCTTTGGGAAGCCGCAAAGGGGTGGAGATGGTGACCATCACCGACCCCTATATCACCAAAGAGGGTGAGCCCATTACCTCTGTTACGGTTCCCCTTCTTATTGATGGAAAGTTTGCCGGGGTGGCCGGTGTTGACCGCTCTTTGGTGGTCTACTCCAAGGATTTGAATGCGTTGAAACCCTATGAGAGCGCCCGTTCATTTCTGGTGAGTCGTAAGAAAAACCTCATTGCAGGCAGCGGCCTCGGAAAGGGGCTCATCGGAAAGCCGGTAACCTCTCTTAAAGAGTTTGGGCCTGAGTTTTTCTCTCTTTTCAACGAGAAAAGGGACGGTTTGAAAACAGCGATTCGTCCCGGTGATGGCGCCAAGGTTTTCTACATCTATGCGGTGAGCCCCAAAACCGGTTGGACCGTTGCCATGAGTGTGGATGAGGCCGAGGTTCTGGCACCCATCAACACCATCATCATGCAGATCTCCATTGGCGCGGCCGTTGTGCTTCTGCTCAGTATTGGTTTTGTACTCTTTTTCGCCAACCGCATCGTTATTCGTCCTGTTAACCGAATCATGGATCTCTTCTCTGAGATTGGTATGGGTAACTTTGACGCCCGTGCTGAGGTTACAAGTCAAGACGAGCTGGGCGTGATGGCCGAGAGTTTGAACGCCATGTTGGACAACACCCTCTCTCTGATTCAGAGCCGGGAGGAGCGCGACGCCATTCAGGACTCCATTATGAAGCTTCTGCAGGAGATCTCAGGCCTTACCGAAGGGGACATGACCGTGCGTGCTGAGGTGACCGAAGATATGACCGGTGCCATCGCAGACTCCTTTAACCTCATGGCCGAACAGCTTGGAGGCGTTGTACAGGATGTGAAACGTGCCGCCGAGAGTGTGAGTGAAACCTCAGGTGATGTGCACCTCTCCACCGAGCAATTGGCTGAGAACTCCACCCGCCAGGCAACGCAGATCGAGGAGGCGATTTCTCGCATCAACGAAATGGCCGACTCCATTCGAGGCATTGCAGCCCGTGCCGATCAATCGGCACAGGTGTCTGAGCACTCCACCCAGAGTGCGAAAGAGGGAGCCGAGGCGGTAAGCAAAACCAACGAATCCATGGCAGATATTCGGGAAAACGTTCAGGAGACAGCCCGTGCCATTAAGCGTCTGGGTGAGAGTTCCCAGGAGATCGGTAACATCGTGCAGATCATCGGCGACATTGCCGACCGAACGTCCATTCTTGCCCTGAACGCCTCGATCCAGGCCGCCATGGCAGGGGAAGCTGGCCGCGGTTTTGCGGTGGTTGCTGAAGAGGTACAGCGTCTGGCCGAGCGATCCACCAACTCCACCAAGCAGATCGACACCTTGGTGCGAAACATTCAGGGTGAGATCACCGAGGCTGGCGCCAGTATGGAGGCGAGTATCCACCAGGTTGTGGTGGGTTCAAAGCTTGCCGAAGCGGCCTACACCAAGCTGGAGGATATTCAGAACGTATCAACCGAGCTTGCCGGGCTGATTGACTCCATCACCGCTACCTCGGAGGAGCAGGCTGTGGCTTCGGAGCAGATCACTCGAAGTATGGAGAAGATCGGCGAAGTAAGTGCCCTTACCTCAAATGCAAGTCAGGAGACAGCCACTCGCATGAACGAGCTGGAAGAGACCGCCGGAACCATGATGGAGTCGATCTCCACATTTAAGGTGGCATAGCTCTCTTTTGGCGCTTGGGTGCGTTTTTAACCCAAGAAGATCGTGTATCGGGGCTGAGATCAGACTTTGATGCTTACCCTGGTGGTCGAAACATGCGGGGCAGATGTCGAAAACGGCATCTGTCCCGCTTTTTTTGTTTTAAAGCGCTTGAGTTGACAGCCTTGGATCTGTGGTTACTCTTTTTTTGTTACTGTTTGCGAGTGTGAAGAGAGACACACTTAAAGAGAGTCCTTCTGCTCTGTGGGGGAGAAGAGGGGCTTGATCCATATGGGAAGGAGCAGACCATGCGATTTGATCGATTGACCCTCAAATCTCAGGAGATGATTCAAGAAGCCCACACCCTTGCATCAAAACAGGGCAACCCTCAGATGGAGCCCGAGCATTTTCTTTCAGCCATGCTGGACGATAAAGAGGGGATCACCTCTTCTGTTTTTCGCCGTCTCGGGCTCTCTTTGAATGGCTTTCTATCAGGGGTACAGAGCCTTTTAACCGGTTTGCCGCAGGTGAGTGGTGCGGCCAGCCCGCCGGCGCTTTCCGGTGAGGCCAATCAGATGCTCACCCACGCCTTTGACGAAGCAGAGTCCATGAAAGATGAGTATGTGAGCGTGGAGCATCTGCTTCTTGCCCTCTTCTCATCCAAAAGAAAAAATCTTTCGGAGCTTTTTAGCCGCTTTGGACTGACCCGTGAAAAGGCGCTTTCGGCCCTCATGGAGATTCGGGGAAGCCAGCGGGTGACCGACCCCAATCCCGAGGCGACCTACGAAGCCCTGAGCAAATACTCCCGGGATCTTACCGAGCTTGCTATACGGGGAAAACTCGATCCGGTGATCGGTCGGGATGAGGAGATCCGCCGGGTGATCGAGGTGCTTTCACGAAGGCGAAAGACTAACCCGGTTCTGATTGGCGAGCCCGGCGTGGGCAAAACCGCCATTGTCGAAGGGCTTGCCCGGCGCATGGTGGAAGGGGATGTCCCCGAGATCTTAAAAGACCGCAAGCTGGCTGTTTTGGATATGGGAGCCTTGGTGGCAGGTGCCAAATACCGGGGCGAGTTTGAAGAGCGCTTGAAAGCGGTTTTAAAAGAGGTCGAGGAGGCCGAAGGCGGCATCGTCCTTTTTATTGATGAGCTTCACACGGTGGTGGGGGCAGGGGCTTCTGAAGGCTCCATGGACGCCTCCAATCTTTTGAAGCCAGCTCTTGCACGGGGCACCCTTCGCTGCGTCGGGGCCACCACCTTAAATGAGTACCGAAAATACATCGAAAAGGATGCGGCCCTGGAGCGGCGTTTTCAGCCGGTCTTTACCAAAGAGCCCAGCGTGGAAGAGAGCATCTCCATTTTAAGGGGGCTCAAGGAGAAATACGAGGTGCACCATGGGGTGCGCATCAAAGATTCGGCCCTTGTGGCGGCAGCCACCCTATCCAACCGCTATATCTCCGATCGGTTTCTGCCGGATAAGGCCATCGATTTGATGGATGAGTGCGCGGCGAAGCTGCGTATTGAGATTGACAGCATGCCCGCTGATATTGATGAAATTTCGCGGCGTATCACACAGCTGGAGGTGGAGAAACAGGCCCTTACCAAAGAGAGCGACCGAGGCTCCAAAGAGAGGTTGGACGCTCTGGAAAAAGAGCTCTCACAACTTCAGGAAGAGGCCAACACCAAAAAGGCGCACTGGGTGAACGAAAAAGAGGTGATCGATGAGATACGGTCACTAAAAGAGGAGCTGGAGCAGCTGGGGTTGGCCGAAGAGCGCGCCGAGCGCGAAGGCAATCTTGAGCGTGTGGCAGAGATTCGCTACGGAGAGACCCAGGCTGTGAGAAAACGGCTTGAAGAGGCGAAGGCAAAGCTAGTGGAGCTTCAGGGCGAGCGCAAAATGCTCAAAGAGGAGGTGGACGACGAAGATGTGGCCGCTGTGGTCTCCCGCTGGACAGGCATTCCCGTCTCCAAGATGCTGGAAGGGGAGATGGAGAAGCTTCTTTCCATGGAAGAGGGGCTGGCCAGGCGCGTGGTGGGTCAGAAGCAGGCCGTCTCGGCCATCTCCGATGCGGTGAGGCGTTCGCGCTCCGGCCTTCAGGATGAGGATCGTCCCATGGGCTCTTTTATCTTTATGGGTCCCACGGGTGTTGGAAAAACCGAGCTGGCAAAGGCCCTGGCCGAGTTTCTCTTTGACGATGAGCGTGCCATGGTGCGGATCGACATGAGCGAATACATGGAGAAGCATGCTGTGGCGCGGTTGATCGGGGCCCCTCCGGGGTATGTGGGCTACGACGAAGGGGGATACCTTACCGAGGCGGTGCGTAGGCGGCCTTATGCGGTGGTGCTTTTTGATGAGATTGAAAAGGCGCACCCAGATGTCTTTAACGTTCTTCTTCAAATATTGGATGATGGCCGCATGACCGACTCCCAGGGGCGAACCGTCGATTTTAAAAACACCCTGATCATTTTGACGTCGAATCTCGGCAGCCATGTGATTCAAGGGTATGCCGGTGAAAACAGAGTGGCAATGGAAAAAGAGGTGGAGTCCCTTTTGAGAAAAACGTTTCGTCCTGAGTTTTTGAACCGCATTGACGAGACCGTGATTTTTGACTCCCTCACCAAGGCAGAGCTCTTTGATATCGTGAAAATCCAGCTGGCTCGTCTTTCGAGACGTCTTCACAGGCGGGGCGTGAGGCTGGATCTATTACCCGAAGCCGTAAGCCATCTGGCTGAGGCTGGATTTGACCCCGTGTTTGGAGCTAGGCCCCTCAAGCGGGCCATTCAAAAGGAGATCGAAAATCCTCTGGCTGTTGCTCTTCTTAAAGGTGCCTTTGGAGAAGGCGATAGGATTCAGGTGAGATTGGAAAACGGCGCGATATCGTTTCATAAAGCGTAAAGGGCAGCGTGTGCATTTGGGGTTCGGCTGAAAGGCCACTTTGCATGTGTGCTTTTTTGATGTTGACAGAGCCTTTGGTTTTCATTAAATCAAAGGCTCGTTTGGTGTGCCCAGGTAGCTCAGTCGGTAGAGCAGGGGACTGAAAATCCCCGTGTCGGTGGTTCGATTCCGCCCCTGGGCACCACCTGCGTTTTAAAAAAATCAATTCTGCTTTTCTTAAGAAGGTCTTCCTTCTCCCCTCCCCTCTTTTTTCCCTTTAAAGTATTCGTGCAATACTTTTCTGCTTTCCATGTGGAACCACCGGACGACATAGACTCGGCTTTTCGAAAACGGCTGTTTTTTATTCGATCGTGTCAAATACTTCCACAAAGCCCCAACGCTTTGAGTCATGATATAAACCCCGATAATGATGCCCCCATTTTTTAAAACTTTGCTGCTATTTTGAAATGGATGTTGCAAAAAATAGATGCCTCATCGACCCGTGACTCTAAATTGACAGGGTCCCACCAGCCCCTTATAATCTTTTTATCCTTTCTTGATGATGTCGATAAAACTCGCCGTTTTGATGCGATGTTTACAGTACCGTAGAAAGAATCAAGGCTCGTTTTTTAGGTAGTATAGGTCGCTATGGCGACGGGCTTTTTTGCAGAACCACTTTTTTGAATTGCCCCCACCTACTTCTCCCATCCCTTTTTTTCATTTCACCTTCTGATGGTTCATTGAGGAAGACAAAAACAGCCGCACGTGAATCATGAAGCAGGATTTTTTTGTATGCATAAGAGGAGGGGACCATCATGTCACATATTCCAATCAAGCTGCGAATACGCCATTCCGATTACACCCGCAAATCGGTTGGAATTCATGTGGATGTTTTGGAATACGCGATCACAGAGAAACCTGAAGGGCAAGGAGGTGGCCCGGTTCAGGGGCGGCTTCAATTTGTCAAATCACTCGTGGGACGCGGTCAGCCTGGGTTTGCCGGTTTTTTTAAGGATACGCGAAGCCAGGTGGAATATCTGGTTAAAGAGGATGAGGCCGATACCTGTGTGCTTGAAGGGTCTGCCCGGTTTGCGTCCGAGCTTCTGCCTGAGGGCAATGCCACTTCCGTGAATTTTGCGCGGGCAGGCTCCCTTGTTGTGACGAATCCACAAGGGGGTGTGGCCGATGCGCTTGCCATCTCTGTTCAACTTAAGGTGTCGGCAGACGATGGGGCGGTTTCTGAGATTCTGCCATGGGATGTGATTGTCTATGGTCGAAAGAGAAACCCCAAAACGCTTTTAAGTGAAGAGTCTTCGCATTCCAAAGAGATTTTGAGCAATATTGCGATGATGAGCCACAAAGCGCAGTGGGATCTGGCTTGCGGCATCTTTATCAGTACCGTGGTGGGGGATGAGAGCCTTCATGTGGGCCAGTTTATGGCGGAAAGAGAGAAGAGCACCGGGCGGGTGGTGGGGCTGACCCGTATCGACTTCGGGGCGAGAGAGCGTTATGCCGACATGCGCTTGAGGAGCGGAGACTTTAGGCACACAACGTCTAAAGCTTACAGCAGCAGCGGTCAAAAGGGGAAGCACTACGTCGACTACCTGCTGGCGAGTCCTGCCATTCGAAGAAAGTATACGATTCTTTGGGAGCGGGTGGCAGCCATGGATTTCAGGGCCCTTGCCGATCTGCATGGCCGGGTGTTTAAAAAAGAGATGGAGAGCATCCCTCCCTCCTTAAAAGAGATGGCCACTGAATCCGTTTGGAAGGTGCTTCAGCGAAAAATAAAGGGGGGCGTGCCTGGCGATTTTTACGGATTGCTTCGTCACATTCAAGAGATTACTTCCAAGAGAATGGCCTTCTTGGTTAAGGACGATGCCCTTGGGCCTTTGCGTCAGCCGCTAAGGGAGCTGGAAGGAAAGCAGAAGCTTCAATCGGTCTCCTTGAACGCTTCAGACTACCATGCCCTTGCCGAGTGGCATCTTTGCCGCGAAGAGTTGAGGGTTGCCTCTGGCTCTTCGTCGCTTCCGCCGTTTTACTATGCCTTGCTTCAGTTTGGATTTCTCAGCCAGGTGCTTTCTGAGCTGGAAGTCTACAAACGAAAAACCGGTGGGCAGAAGGTGGAGCTTATCAACAGGGCGATGGGTGCTGTCAACGCTCTCCTATCAAATGGTGCGTTGTTGCCGCAGCCTCACCGGCCCCACTTGATTAAACCGAGGGTGGGGGCTGGGGCCCCACAAAGTGCAAGCGAGTGCCTCTCATTTATTGAGCCGGATTTGGGTTGGCTCGGTAAGGATTTTGCTAAAGAGGTCGCTTCCCACAGACACCGGTCCCTTGCACATAAGGCCGAAGGAAGAACGGATTTATCGCAAGGGGCTCGGCTGGTCAATGGATTGATGGCCCATCAGGCCAATTATGAAGAGCGTTGCCAAAGGGCCGATCTAAGCTCTTCGGCGGTGCGCCTTCAGGCACCGTCTTTAAAATCTGTACAAGGGTAGATATTTTTTTCAAGATTCGTCCTTTGGGAAAGGGGTCGGCCAGGTCAACAAAAAGAGGCCTTGGGGCCCCTTTTTTTGTGGGGTACTTGAAGGGGCCCCAAGAGCGTATTACTATCTTTTTAGGCTCATGATTAGGGCGTCGATCTATTTCTCTTTACTTTGGTGTGGTGGTCATGTATCTAATTTTATTTACGACTCCTGCCAATGAGATAAAATAGGGCGCTTCAGGGCGCGGATATCACAAGACACCGTGTATTTCTGCGTCGTATGATTAGGGTGAGCTCGTTTCTCAAAGAGGTCGTGGCAAATAAAGGGAATACTTTTTTCCCTTATGAGGCCAAAAGGGGTCTGTGGCCTTTTGGGGAGAGGATTTAGTTTTTTTTAAGATAATACGAAACAAAGTTTTAAGGAGTTAACTATGGGGAAAGTTATGAAGACGATTGACGGCAACACCGCTGCCGTCCACGTAGCGTATGCATTCAGTGATGTGGCGGCCCTTTATCCCATCACACCTTCCACGCCCATGGGTGAAACCGCCGACGCCTGGGCCGCTGGTGGACGGAAAAATATCTTTGGTCAGGAGGTGATGGTGCGCCAGCTTCAGAGCGAGGCAGGCGCTGCCGGTGCCGTTCACGGCTCTCTGGCTGCCGGAGCCTTTACCTCCACCTTTACCGCCTCCCAGGGCCTACTCTTGATGATTCCCAACATGTACAAGATCGCAGCCGAGCTTCTTCCTTGCGTCTTTCATGTCTCTGCTCGGGCTGTGGCCGCCCACGCCCTCTCCATTTTTGGTGATCATCAGGATGTCATGGCCGTTCGTCAGACCGGGTTTTCACAAATCTGCTCCTGCAATGTTCAGGAGGTTCAGGACCTGGCCCTGGTGGCACACCTTGCGACCCTGGAGAGCCGCGTTCCCTTTCTTCACTTCTTTGACGGATTTCGCACCTCAAGCGAGATTCAGAAGATCGAGATGATTGATTACGAGGAGATGAGGTCCCTGGTGAACATGGATGCGGTGGAAGATTTCCGAGCCGGGGCCATGAACCCCGAGCATCCCGAGATCCGAGGCACCGCCCAGAACCCTGATATCTATTTTCAGGGAAGAGAAGCCGCCAACCTCTACTATGATGAGGTGCCCAACATCGTGGCCGACACCATGGAGAAGGTGGGCAAGCTGACGGGCCGTGTGTACCGGTTGTTTGACTATGTGGGCCACGAAGAGGCCGAGCGGGTGGTGGTGGCCATGGGCTCCGGTTGCGAGGCTCTAGAAGAGACCGTCACCAAGCTGCTTGCCCAAGGCGAGAAGGTGGGCCTTGTGAAGGTTCGCCTCTACCGTCCTTTCAGCGCCCAGCATCTGCTTCGGGCCATTCCGGCCACGGCCGGCTCCATTACGGTTCTGGATCGAACCAAAGAGCCCGGCGCCATGGGCGACCCCCTCTATCTGGATGTGAGCTCTGCTTTTATGGAGTATGGTGAGATGCCGCAGATTCTTTCGGGGCGCTACGGCCTGGGGTCCAAAGAGTTTACCCCGGCCATGGCCAAGGCGGTGTTTGACAACATGAAGGTGATGCAGCCGAAAAACCACTTTACCGTGGGTATCACCGATGACGTGACCTACACCTCCCTTCCCGTTGACGTGGCCTTTGATGCCGGCACCACCGGTACGGTGAACTGCAAGTTCTGGGGGCTGGGCTCCGACGGAACCGTGGGCGCCAACAAGAGTGCCATCAAGATTATCGGCGACAACACCGAGATGTACGCGCAAGGCTACTTTGCCTACGACTCCAAAAAGTCGGGCGGTGTGACGGTCTCGCATCTTCGTTTTGGTGATGAGCCCATCAAGAGCACCTACCTGGTCAACAAACCCGATTTTGTGGCGTGTCACAAGTCCAACTATGTGCACCTCTACGATGTGGTGGAAGGGATCAGAGAGGGCGGCACCTTTCTTCTCAACACAGACTGGAGCCCAGAGCAGCTTGAAACCGAGCTGCCGGCCTCCCTTAAGGCCACCCTGGCTGAAAAGAAGATCAAATTCTTTACCATTGACGCGGTCAAGGTGGCAGGAGGGGTCGGCCTTGGCGGACGCATCAACATGATCATGCAGACCGCCTTTTTTAAGCTGGCCAATGTGATGCCTTTTGAAGAGGCGATCTCCCTTCTGAAAGAGGATATCAAGAAGACCTATATGAAGAAGGGCGATGCGGTGGTGGAAATGAACATCGCAGCTGTGGATCAGGCCCTTGAGAGCCTGACCGAAATTGCCGTCTCCGAAAGCTGGGCGGGCGGCAAAGATGAGGCAGTGGTGGAAGAGACCGATCTGCCCGAGTTTGTCACCAGCATTTTGAAGCCGGCCAACGCCCAGAAGGGAGACGCCCTTCCTGTCTCTGTTTTTCCTGCCGACGGCATCTTTCCCGTGGAGAGCTCGCGCTATGAGAAGCGCGGTGTGGCCATTGAAGTGCCCGAGTGGATTCCTGAAAACTGCATTCAGTGCAATCAGTGCTCCTTTGTCTGCCCGCATGCCGCCATCATTCCCATCTATGCCACCGATGACGAGCTGACAGAGGCCCCGGCCTCCTTTGCCACCCTTGAGGCAAATGGCAAAGAGGTGAAGGAGATGAAATTTCGCATGCAGGTGAACGCTCTGGATTGCCAGGGGTGTGGCAACTGTGCCGACATCTGTCCGGCCAAGACCCCGGCTCTTGTGATGAAGCCCATTGCAGGCCAGGCTGAGGCTCAGGCCGAGAACTTTGCGTTTTCACTGACCGTTCCTTATAAGGAAGGCCTCATGAAGCGTGAGTCTGTCAAGGGGTCTCAGCTTATGCAGCCTCTGCTTGAGTTCTCGGGTGCCTGTGCCGGTTGTGGTGAAACCCCATATGTGAAGGTTTTGACCCAGCTTTTTGGTGAGCGCATGACCATTGCCAACGCCACCGGGTGCTCTTCCATCTGGGCCGGCTCTGCGCCCTCATTTCCTTACTGCACCAACGCCGACGGCTTTGGACCCACCTGGGGCAACTCGCTTTTTGAAGATGCCGCAGAGTTTGGCTACGGCATGGCCCTTGCCATAAACCAGAGGCGGGCAAGGCTTGCCATGCTTTTGGAAGAGGCTCAAGGAAAAGAGATCGCAGATGAGCTGAAAACCGCCATGAAGAGGTGGTGCGACAACAAAAATGACGCCAGGCTCTCCCGTGAATATGGTGATGAGATCAAGGCGCGCCTTCTCACCGAGATGGGAGAGCCCCTTTTGGATGAGATCGATGCCATGGGCGATCTTTTGACCAAGAAATCCCACTGGGTCTTTGGCGGGGACGGATGGGCGTATGACATCGGTTTTGGCGGTCTGGACCATGTGATCGCCTCCGGAGAGGATGTGAACATTCTCGTGATGGACACCGAAGTCTACTCCAACACCGGGGGCCAGGCCTCCAAAGCCACCCCAACCGGTGCGGTGGCCAAGTTTGCGGCCTCCGGCAAGAAGATCGGCAAGAAAGATCTTGGCCTGATTGCCATGAGTTATGGGTATGTTTATGTGGCCTCGGTCTCCATGGGTGCCAACAAGCAGCAGATGATGAAAGCCTTTATGGAAGCCGAAAGCTACCCAGGCCCCTCTGTGGTGATCTGCTACGCGCCCTGCATCAACCAGGGCATCAAAAAGGGAATGGGCAAAACCCAGGAGGAGATGAAGCTGGCTGTGGCCTCCGGATACTGGCCCCTTTATCGCTACAATCCGCTTTTGGCTGAAGAGGGCAAGAATCCCTTTGTTTTTGAGTCCAAAGAGCCCGACGGAACCATTCAGGATTTTCTGGCCGGCGAAAACCGGTTTGCAAGCTTGGAGAAGATGTTTCCTGAAGAGTCGGCACGGCTCAGGGGGCAGATTGAGATGGAGTTCTCCAAGCGCTATGCACACTACAAAAAACTTGCCGAGTAAAAGTGAAAGGCAGGGTTCCTTTGGATGATGCTCGACTTCAATTTGAAGGGGCAAGTGAAGTGCTTTGATTACAGCCTGATAGCAGGTAAGGGCCAGCGGTGCAGTGCGCAGTTGGCCCTTGCCTTTTCAGGGGCTTTCGTGTTTAGTAATGCGCAGCCGCTTCTTTGTGGCAACTGGTTTGTTTGCACGTGGGTGCCTGGCATCCATACTTAAATAGATACCGATGTAAGGTGGTTGCAAAATGGAATTTTTAACAGGTGAGAACTCGGGATGCAGTGGTTGCGGTGAGATGCAGAGCTCCTGCAATTTTTGTGGAGCTTGCTGTACAGGGGGTGGTCCGGTTTTGAGAACTCAGGATGAGCGCCTTATTAAAATGGGTAAGATTCAGATTTCCGATCTTTACACCATGCGCAAAGGCGAGCGGGTTTTCAACAAGGAGACCCTTGCCATGGAGTCGATCCCGAGCGATCAGATTAAAATTAAGGTTCAGGAAGAGACCATTCGCTGTACCTTTCTAAACGAGGCCAACAGGTGTCGAATTTACGCCAATCGTCCCTTTGAGTGCCGTTCGTATAAATGTTGGGACACCAAGGAGATCGAAGAGGTTTACGCCTCTGATGATCCGTTGACCCGGGAAGACATTGTGGGCGGTATTGAGGGGCTCTGGGATCTGGTGAAAGATCATCAGGGGCGCTGCGATTATGAAACCCTTTCAGGTTTGATGGAGCGTGTGGAAGCAGACCAGGACAAAGAGGCCATGGCAAGTGTGTGCGAAATGATCGCCTACGATCGCTCTTTGCGAGAAACCCTGGTGGCAAGCGGAAGGGTGAAACCCGAGATTCTCGATTTTCTATTTGGAAGAGCGCTCTCCACAACGATTGTGATGTTTAACTATCGCCTTGAAAAGGGTGAAAACGGCTATCAATTGGTGCGTGTAGAGTAAACGTTGATGTCTCGATATTGTGCCTCACGATACCTTTTAACGAAGATGAAGCCCTGAAATAAATTGAGGGCGCCTCATGATGTTTTTCTTTTCCTTGAAACCCGGGGCTTTGCTTCGGGTTTCTTTTTTTTAGACCCCCACGGGGTGGTAAAAAAAATGATCCTTTCCTTTTTTTATTCCTTATTCCCTGATAAGTAACGTACTTACGTTTTATATAGGGCAACACAATACGATGGATCTCGCTTCGGTGAGAGCGAATGACAGGTGTGAGAAAACCATCTCTTTCATTATCACAGTATGATACAATACTCATTATATGAGTTTTTGATTGACAGCAAAAGTGTGGGGCCGCTATATTTACTGTAAATCAGAACGGATGTCGTGACGGGTGCGATGTCTGATTTTTTTGGAAGTGATGTAGTATATCAGACATCAAGCCTTGGTATGTGGGGTTTTGCGGATCAATGAAGATCCTTGAACCCTGCAAATAAGTCGGTGTGTTGAGGGGGCTGTGTGCGGTGTTCAAGGGGTGTGCGGGGTTACTTCAGGTGAACGCATGTTAGTACCAAAACGCCTCTGATGGGCCCTTTCCCTTTTGTCTGTGACGAGAGGACCCGACAGGAATCTAACCTGGAGGAAGAATGGATAGACGAAAGGTGGATGTGATTGTCGGGGCAGTTCTGACGATCATGGCAGTGTGTATTCTTGTGAGAGACGATCTGGTGGTCGGGGGCCTGGAGACGGATTTGGGCTCCATGTTTCTGCCTCGGCTTCTCGCTTGGTTCATCATTGCATTCAGCCTAACGATCGGAGGACAGGCTCTTTTAAAAATTCGCCGGGGTGCAGTACGCGAAGAGCAAGAAACGATTGATACAAAAGGATATCTGGGGATTGTCTACTATGTGTCGATTTTCGCCAGCTACTGGTATCTTGTCGATATTTTTGGGTTTATAGTGTGCACACCCTTTGCCATGATTGCCGTCATGCTGCTTTTGGGAGGGCGTAACTGGAAGGTGATGCTGCCGCTTTCTGTGGTGGCTCCGGTTCTGGTCTACTACGGATGCTACAACTATCTTCGCGTGATGCTTCCAGTTTGGTCACTGTAGGGAACCGAAAGGGGAATACAAATGATTGACAGTATTTTAGGTGGCTTCGGTTCCATTATGGCTGTGGGGCCCATTTTGGGCATTATCGTCGGGGTGGTTGTGGGCATCGTCTTTGGTGCCATTCCTGGAATTTCAGGAATTATGGCTGTGGCCATTATTCTGCCGCTGACATTTTATGTGGATCCGATCATTGGCATCACCATGCTGCTGGCGGTTTACAAGGCGGGAATCTATGGTGGATCGATTTCGGCCATTTTGATCAACACGCCGGGTGCGGCGGCCTCATTTTTAACCGCTCAGGATGGCCACGCTCTGACAAAAAAAGGCAAGGCCGGTAAGGCCTTGGACATGTCACTCTTCGCCTCGGTAACCGGCGAATTCCTGAGCACCCTGGTGCTGATTTTTGTGGCGGCACCGATCTCTTCCATTGCTTTGAAAGCAGGCCCCATTGAGCGGGTTTTTCTTCTTCTTTTCGCCTATACCGTCATTGGCTCCATCACCGGAGAATCCATATCACGCGGTCTTCTCTCCTGCTGTTTGGGTATGCTCTTTGCCTTGGTTGGCATTTCACCCATCACCGGTGCCGAGCGGTTTACCTTTGGCATTACCGAGCTGGCAGGCGGCTTTACCTTTATGCCCATGCTGATCGGTGTGCTGGTGATGCCCGAGGTGATTCAAGCCATCAAGAATCGCCACATTCCCGAGTCGGAAATTCGGTTTCACAAGTCGCCCAACCCGGCAGACAACCGCATCGGCTGGAAAGAGTACAAATCGGTTTTTAAAACCATTTTGAAGTCGTCTGGTATCGGTACGTTTATCGGGTCTCTTCCGGGACTCGGTTCCAGTACGGCCGCTTTTCTGGCGTATGGTGAAGCCAAGCGGTGCGCCAAAAAGCCCGAGGAGTATGGCAAGGGGTCTATTGAAGGCATTGCAGCTGCCGAATCGGCCAACAACGCTGTGTGCGGTGCCACAATGATTCCCATGCTGACTTTGAGCATCCCTGGTGATGACGTGGCCGCAGTTCTTATGGGCGCCTTCATGATTCAGGGGATCACGCCGGGTCCCACCATCTTCTTTGAGCACGGCCCCATGGTCTACGGTATCTTTGCCGGTTTTCTGCTCACGGATCTCTTTCTCCTTCTTATCGCCCGGTCCGGCTTTCGCTTTTGGACCAAGGTGGCTTCTATTCCGCGCTACTACATCTTCCCATGCGTGACCGTCTTCGCCTTTGCCGGAGCCTTTACCGTCAACCAGAGCCTTTCCGATGTCTTTATTCTGCTCTGCTTTATGGTTTTGGGATACGGTATGCGCGCCATTAGCCTGAACCCGGCGGCCTTTGTGATCGGCTTTATTCTCACGCCTTTCCTGGAAGAGAATCTCGATCAGGCCATTGCCATTGTGGGAAGTGACTACCATCTCTTCTTTGCCACACCCTTTGCTTGGGTTTTTACGGCTCTGGGTGCCTTTTCGGTGTACAGCACCATGCGTCAGAGAAAGAAGCTGAACCGAGAAGAAGTGGAAACTGCTGTGGTGGAGGCGGAAGCACATTAACCTTTTGCAACACGTTTTCTGTCCTTTTGGGGCGGGGAGTTCGGGCAACGACGCCTGATAGATATTCCGAAGTGATTTCGGAATGCAATAGTGATGAAGAGCTGAAAAATCGACGGCTTCGGGCCGGTATATTTAAAAATTGGTCAGACCAACTTTTTCTGGCCGGACCGGGGCCGATTGTTTCAGATCTCAACCATCAGAATCATTTGTAAGGGGAGTAATATGATGAAGTTTTTTGGTAAGACCTTTGTAATTTTTGCAGTAACCGTTGCCATGACCCTTGTGGCTGGCAGTGCATTTGCCAAATATCCCAATCGTCCCGTAAAAGTGATCGTACCTTACGGACCCGGAGGTGACTCCGATCTGGCCACACGTGTGTGGGCCGATGCCATGGAAAGAGAGCTGGGCGTGCCCTTTGTGGTTGTGAACAAGTCCGGCGGAAGTGGTGTGGTAGGAACCGCTTTTGCCGCACGTTCCAAGGCCGACGGCTACACACTCTCCAACGCCGGTATCGGAAACACCCTGATCTCTCCCAACTTCAGCAACGCGCCTTACTCTCTGGCCAGCTTCAAGCCCATCGTCAAAAACATCGCCAACCCCTTTTGCTTCGTCGTACCTGCAGACAGCCCCTATAAGACCTTCCAGGATTTCATTGACGCATGCAAGGCAAAGCCCGGGAAAGTGACCCTGGGCTCTTACGGTGCCGCTTCTTCCGGCACCATCATGGCCACCATGATTGCCGATCAGCTTGGGTTCAAGCCCAAGTTCGTTCAGGCCTCCGGCGGAGCCCTTTCCATGGTCTCTCTCATTGGCGGCCATATTGAAGCCTGCGTCTCCTTTCCCCCCATTGCGGCGCCCCATGTGGCCTCTGGTAAAGCCCGCATCATCGCCTTGGGTCAGCGAATGGATGCCTACCCCGGGGTTCCTTCATTTGCCGACTATGGTGTGAAGGGTACCTTTGAAGGGTATGGCGGTATCTTTGCTCCTGCAGGTGTTCCCCAGGAAGTGGTGGAGACCCTTGTGGCGGCCTCTCAGAAAGCGATTAAAGATCCCAAAGTTCTCAAGGCCTTCCACAACATGAACGCCCTGATCGACTTCCGCCATGGCGCAAGCTGGGAAAAAGAGCTGGAAGAGTCCTACAACGGATTTTCTGAAGCAGCCAAGTCTTT
>JAKSCC010000278.1 GCA_022360815.1 Desulfobacterales bacterium | reverse complement strand
CCTCTGGCAGGGGGCAATGTGGTGCCCGTTATCGTGAAGACCCTGCTCTTTGGTTATTGATTTATTAAAAAAAGGTAACCATTCAGCAATCATTCGCCTCCGGCGGCCCTGCCGGGGGCCAAACTTTTAAAAAGTTTGACAAATAGGCTTTCAAGTCACTGAGAACATGAGTGATTTCATATTTCAACCCCACACCTCATTTAACTCGCCCAAAGGGCGAGTTAAATGAGGTGTGGGCAATAGAAAAGTTTTTTGCGGAGCTTTTTTTCAAAAAAGCGACCCGCCGGAGGCCAAACTGAATAGTTACAAAAAAGGTTATTTGGCGCCCTTGCGGCGTCTCAGGCGGATTCTTCGACAAAGAGGTTGAAGAGAAGTGCACCAGAAGGCTGGCGGAAAGAGTGAGGATGCTTTTTGCCACCTGGCCCCTTGAAAAGGGCTCTCGCGCCAGCAGATCCATGGCGGCTCATGGCAGGAGAGATGTGAAAGACTTTTCAACGGGCCGGACAATGCGTCATACGCACCTGCTTTTTTGTGTAAGCAAGGTGTATTGCCCGCTTTATGCGTCGTGTTCGAAAAGCGGGAAGCCCAGACGGTGGCCGGAGCCAGCAAACTCCAATTTGCCCGATACGGGTTTCGTCTACCAGCGACAAGGCTTCTCTTCGCCCTTCGGCACCAGCGGGGCACCGCGCGTATGAGACGCTTCCATGCCCTCTTTTTTGAGGCATGATTCCGCGGACTGCGGATGCACGTATGATGCGTGCTTTGCAGGAGATAAAGACGCAGCGTTTTACTCTACCTAAGATAAGGACGTACACATGAGATTAAAAACCACCCTTTTTGGGACCGTCTATGAGTTCAAAGATCTCTATGATGTGATGGCCAAGGCCAACGAAGAGAAGTCGGGAGACCGACTTGCCGGCGTTGCTGCTGCCACCGTCACCGAGATGGTTGCCGCCAAAGAGGTCTTAAGCAACATTACCCTCGGGGATATCCGCAACAACCCTGCGGTGCCGTATGAAGAGGATGAGGTGACCCGGATCATTCAGGACGATATCAACGAGCGCATCTATGGCCAGATCAGAAACTGGACCGTGGCTGAGCTTCGTGAGTGGATCCTTGCGGGCACCACCACCGGCGATGATATCCTTCGCATCTCCCGCGGCCTCACCTCCGAGATGATCGCAGCTGTGACCAAGCTCATGAGCAACATGGACCTGGTCTACGGTGCCAAGAAGATCACTGTTATCGCCAAGTGCAACACCACCATCGGTCTTCCCGGTACCCTTGCCTGGCGTCTTCAGCCCAACCACACCACCGACGACCCCGATGGCATCCGTATCTCGACCTTGGAGGGTCTTTCCTACGGCAGCGGTGATGCGGTGATCGGTCTGAACCCCGTCAACGACACCACCGACTCCTGCTACACCATTTTGAACATGTTCCGCGAGGTGATGGACGACTACCAGATCCCCACGCAGAACTGCGTGCTGGCCCATGTCACCACCCAGATGGACGCCATTCGAAAGGGCGCGCCCTGCGATATGATCTTCCAGTCCATTGCGGGCTCCCAGAAGGGCAACGAAGATTTTGGCGTGTCGGCAGCCCTTCTCTCCGAAGCCCAGGATCTGATGATGAAAGAGGGCACCTCGGTGGGCCCCAACGTCATGTACTTTGAAACCGGTCAGGGCTCCGAGCTCTCGTCTGACGCTCACTACGGCGTGGACCAGCTCACCATGGAGGCCCGCTGCTACGGTTTTGCCCGTCGCTACAAGCCGTTTATGGTGAACACCGTGGTTGGCTTTATCGGGCCCGAGTACCTCTACGACGCCAAGCAGGTGACCCGTGCCGGCCTGGAAGACCACTTCATGGGCAAGCTCTCCGGCATCTCCATGGGTGTGGACGCCTGCTACACCAACCACATGAAGACCGACCAGAACGATATCGAAAACCTCGGTATGCTGCTCTGTGCCGCCGGCGTGAACTACCTTATCTCCGTGCCCCAGGGCGACGACATCATGCTTATGTACCAGTGCCCCGGTTACCACGAGACCGCAGCGCTTCGTGAGCTCATGGGTCTGAAGCCCGTTCCTGAGTTTGAAGCCTGGCTTGAGAAGATGGGCCTCTGGGAAAACGGCCGCCTGACGGCCCAAGCCGGCGATGCCTCGATCTTCATTCGCTAAGGAGGAACCCACATGATTTCAGAAAACAAGCTCAAGGATATCATCTCCGACGTGTTGAAGGGCATGGAGAGCGATGCGCCTTCACCTGCCTCTTCCGCTGCCGACTCCTGCCAGGCTGCAGGCGACGATCTGGCCGCCGTGGACCTTCGCAAGCAGCTCCTCGTTCCCGAGCCTGCCAACCGCGAGGCCTACCTGAAGATGAAGGCCACCACCCCTGCCCGTATCGGCATCTGGCGCGCAGGACCCCGCTACCTTACCGGGAGCTCGCTTCGTTTCAGGGCCGACCACGCCGTGGCCCAGGACGCGGTGTTCAACAACGTCTGCCCCGAGTTTATCAAAGAGTGGGGACTTCTGGATATGAAGACCCTCTGCGCCGACAAAGATCAGTACCTCACCCGTCCTGACCTTGGCCGAAAGCTCGATCAGGAGAGTATCGACACCATCAAGTCCAGCTGCAAGATGAACCCCACGGTTCAGTTTGTGGTGATCGATGGGCTGAGCTCAACCGCGGTTGAGACCAACGCCAAAGACGCCATGGCAGCCGCCATGCAGGGCCTCAAGAACCTCGGCATCGACTACGGCGACTCCTTTTTTATTCGCTACGGCCGCGTGCCCTCCATGGACAGCGCCTCCGAGGTGACCAAGCCCCAGGTGACCGTCGCCTTTGTGGGCGAGCGTCCCGGACTTGCCACCGGTGAGTCCATGAGCGCCTACATGGTCTACGGTTGCCACGAAGGGATCTCAGAGTCCAAGCGGACCATCATCTCCAATATCCACAAGGGCGGCACCCCTGCCGTGGAGGCGGGTGCGCAGATCGCAGATATCGTCAAGAAGATGCTGGAGCAGAAAGCCAGCGGCATCGATCTTCAGATTTAAACGAGAAGGCTCTGCATGGGATTCATGCAGAGCCGACATCAAGGAGAAGTGACTTATGAAAGGGGATGCCCTTAAAGCCCAGGTTCTCAGTGTCAAGATGATTCCCAATGTGGATCAGGACATGATCGGCGAGCTCAATCTGCCCGAAGGCCACCGAAGCATCGGCATGATCACCTGCGACATCGACGATGTGGGGTACACCGCCCTCGACGAAGCCACCAAAAAGGCAGACGTCAAAGTGGCCTATGCCAAAAGTTTCTACGGTGGTGCGGACAACGCCAATACCAAGCTGGCCGGTGAATTCATCGGAATTCTCTCCGGCCCCAACCCCGCAGAGGTGAAAAGCGGTCTCAACGCAGCCATCGATTTCATTGAAAACGATGCCTGTTTCTACAGCTGCAACGAAGACGACTCCATCTGCTACTACGCCCACTGCGTGTCACGCACCGGCTCCTTTCTCTCTGCGGAGGGCAATATTCCTGAAGGCGAGGCCATGGCCTACCTCATTGCCCCTCCCATTGAGGCGGTCTACGCCGTGGATGCGGCCCTTAAGGCAGCCGACGTGAAGATGGCTGTTTTCTACGGTCCTCCCTCAGAGACCAACTTCGGTGGGGCCCTTCTCACCGGAAGCCAGTCTGCCTGCAAGGCGGCCTGTGACGCCTTTGCCGATGCCGTCAACCAGGTGGCGGAGAACCCTCTGAAGTACTAAGGATGCGCCGGTTTTCCGGTGCCCTGATCAGGAAACACGGGAGGTTTTGTTATGAACGGCAAGGCTTTAGGAATCATAGAGACCGTCGGTCTGGTGCCGGCCATTGAGGCCGGGGACGTTGCGGTAAAGACGGCGGATGTGACCATCATCGGCTCCCAGGCTGTGGGGGGCGGGCTTGTCTCCATCTTGATGAAAGGGGATGTGGCCGCCGTCAAAGCGTCGGTGGATGCCGGAGCCAGTGCAGCCGACCGTCTCGGCGAGGTGGTCTCTGTGACCGTTATCGCCCGAACCGCCGAAGGCCTGGGGGGGATTTTGATTGAAGAGGGCAAACGCCCCACGTGCGTGCCCGAACCCTGCAAAGGAAAGAAGGCCGAGCCTCTGGTTCAGCCCACGCCCGTTGTGGCGCCTGAACCCAAGGCGTCGGCACCGGCTTTGCCCCTTCAGGAGAGCCCCGAGACCCATCAGCCTGAGGCGCCTGCCATGGAATTTGATCTGGCAGAGCTGAAAAAACTGAAAGTGACCAAACTCAGACGCCTGGCGCGCCAGATTCCCTCCTTTGCCATTGCACGGGACAAGATCAAGTTCGCCAGAAAGAAAGAGCTTCTCGAAGCGTTTGAACACCATATCAACACACTATCATGATGCGGGACGGGCTGCCTCTGCAGCCCTTGCCTTCGGCACCATGTGACGTAAAACAAAGAGGAAAGAGATGGTAGATAAGGATTTACTCTCCATTCAGGAGACCCGAGCACTGGTTCGTGCTGCACGTGCAGCCCAGCCTACTCTTGCAAGTGCCGGTCAGGAGCGTGTGGACGCTCTGATTGAAGCCATTGCCAAAGTGGGCAAAGAGATGGCCGAAGAGCTTGGCAAGATGGCTTCCCAAGAGACCGGGTTCGGTAAGTGGGAAGATAAGAAGCTCAAGAACATTCAGGCCACCGAGAAACTCGTGGAGTACTACCGTGGCATGAAGACCATCGGTATCCTGAGTGAGGACAAAGAGAAGAAGATGGTTGAGATTGCCGCTCCCATGGGCGTAATCGCAGGCCTCCTCCCCTCCACCAACCCCACCTCCACCACCTTTTATAAGGCGATCATCTCTCTTAAGAGCGGCAATGCCATCGTCTTTTCTCCCCACCCCAGCGCGCTCAAGTGCATCACCGCCACGGTCAATG
>JAKSCC010000352.1 GCA_022360815.1 Desulfobacterales bacterium | reverse complement strand
AGCTGGGTTCAGACTACTCGGGGCGCATTCGTATTTCGCCTCAGCATGTGGCAGAAGAGCCTGTGGGCGATTTGATAGAGGAAAACCCTGAGCTGGCTCACCTTCCAGATGAGAATTGGGCACCCTTTGTCCCGGAGGAGACAGAAGGGGCAACCCCCACCCAAACCCAAGAGTCTATTCGCATTCGGCGTCTGATTCAAACCGGCAGAGTTCAGGAACTGGCCGATCTTCTTCCCGAGGTGCCAAGGCAGGCCGTGGGCGCTGGGCAGAAGGTCGACTCCAGGGCAGTGATTGAGCAGGTGATTCGAGAGATGCCTCAGCTTTCCGCCCAAGAGGGGGCTCCCGATATTCCACGTGCTCCGGCAGACGTGCCTGTTGATGCACGGCTGGTGGCCATTGATGAAGACATTCACCGGCTGCGTCAGATTCGCGATCAGGCCCTTGAGTCCCGGATTCTCACTTATCAGCAGGAGAGCGGAGAGACCGTGGTTCTTGATGCGTCTTCCATCACCCGTG
Organism: Desulfobacterales bacterium; assembly: GCA_022360815.1. Lineage (GTDB taxonomy): Bacteria > Desulfobacterota > Desulfobacteria > Desulfobacterales > Desulfolunaceae > Desulfoluna. Next base: position 4,612 of record JAKSCC010000352.1, on the reverse strand, counting down.
ATGGCGATCGCATTGAATTTACCGTGGTGCCGCGCTCTGAGCTCGACGACGAGGGCAAGATTCCCCATGGCGCTCGTCGCATTCCTCTGGACGTGGAGGTGGATGGTCTGGGAGAGGACTCCCTTAAGGTCTTTCAAAAGCTGACGGCACTGGCAGCCGAAGATGCGGAAAATCCTTCCAAGGCCTGGGCTGCTCGGATTGGAGGAACCCGTAGGGAAACGGCCATCCGTTTTACCCCTGAAGCTGGGGTAAAACCGGTCAATACGCCTCCTGCTGCGGGTCAAAGCCTCATTCGAGCTCAGGAGAGCATCACGGCAAGAGCACGGCTCACAGATGCCATTTCTGCCACCTCAGAGATACTGACGGCCAACAACCTCTCTTCGGACTGGATTCCCCTTTTGGCGACGCTTGAGCGCAGCGGAGAAGGGTATCAAATCAAGTTTATCAACAAGGTGAACCCGAGTGAGACTCGGTTGATTGAGACTTCAGACCAGCGCTTGGCAAAGCTCAAGGAGTACATGGACACCCACCTGAGCACCGAGCAGCGTGCTCTGCGTCAGGGCCAGCAAGGGCTGGACCCGGCTGCCGAAGCCCCGGACGGGCTCAACAGTGCCTTTATGGTTCAGTTTATTGTGAATCTGGCCCAGGAGCTTCAACGTCAGGAGGTGACCCCGGGAGCCTCGGGAACCCTTGCCACGGCCCTTGAGGTGCACCGCTATGTGTTCGGAGCCCAGGTGGCCTTTGGTGCGGTTCTGGATACGGTGAAGATTGTGCGGCTGGTACGCACCCTTATGCGAAGCGGGACCCAGGCCCTTCAGGCGGCCAGCAAAACGGCCCACGCCCTGACCTATGCCGGTGAGGTGGTGGGAGCCGGTTTTATGGCGGCCAATGTGATTCTGGACTCCATTCAGCTGGCCAACGCCGATAACGATGTCCAGCGGGCGGTTTTTGGAACCCAGCTCGCCTTTGACGCCACCGGACTGGTGCTTTCCGGGGCAGGCATCGGGATCTCCATTACCGCCGATGTGGCGGCTGCGGTGGGGGCCACGGCCGTGGCCTCAGCAGCGGGGACCGCCGGGGCGATTCTGGGCGGGGTCGGGGTGATTGTGGCCGGCCTTGGCATTGGGGCAGCAGCCCTGGCACAGAACTATGCGGCCATTGCCCAGAAAGCCGATGCCATTGGTGAGTACTTTCAGGTCATTGACGACGGCTATTCCGGAGACGGGTTTGAATACCAGGAAAACGATGGAAACCCCATTCTTGCAGCCCGATCCGGCGCGGTGATTCGAGAGGTGAATTTCAGGGACAACACCGTCCACTTCGGCAGCCAGTATATCAGCCAGACCAGCCACGGCCCCACGGGTTCGGGCAAGATCAACTACTTCTTCTGGGCCTCGGATATCCCTTGGGAAAACGAAGACGCCGAGATCCATATTCGAAGTGAACTGGGCTATGAGGACTCGGTGGGTCTGGCCTTTGCTGACACCCGCATGGTGGTGCTGCCCGGCACACCAGAAGTGCATATGTCGGGTCTGAGCTGGCAAACCCTGCCCGGGTCCACCACGCGAAACGATCCCGGCTTTGACGTGCTCAGGCGCTTGGAGAACAACTACCTTTTCGACTACGATTTTTACGTTTTTCCCAGTGAGTACATTCTCCATGAGATCAACGATGTGGAGTACCGAAATTCACGAGTCACCATAAAGCTTGATGCCCAAGATCGCACCCTGGTGATGCCAGATTTTCCGAACGAGCACAAAGGGCACATTCAGTACGACATCTACGGTCAGGGGGGCGAGTATGTGGTGGCCTTAAACGAAGGCTCCTGGCTCACCCTGCACAACGACGGCGATACCCCATCCACCTGGATTCTTGATACCACCAATTTGCAATACCAGGGAGCCCACTTTCAATACGGCAATCTTCGAGTGGGCGGTTATCTTGTGGTGCCTCCTTCGGGTCACGACAGCCAGATTCTGATTGTGAACCATGCGCGGGATCTCTTTTCCGTGGATACAGCCACGCGAACCATTTCGCTGATCAGTGTGGATGCCGCAGCGCGCGGGGACGATCTTCTGGCTTACCTTTCCGGGCTCACCTTTGCCGGACGGTTTATGGAGGTTACCAACTACCGAGTGGGCAACCGGGATATTGGAAACGCCTGGTACGACAAAAAGGATGGGGTGATCCGCTACGTGGATCTGAACAGCCCTGAGATGACTGCCCATATCCATCTTCTGGATATAGTGGATGGAAAGGTGCTCTTTTCCGCATCCAAAGACGGAAAGATGGAGATCTGGGAGGTGGATCCTTCCACCCATAGGCTGGGGAACCGCTACGCCATGGCCGAGGCGGCCGACGGGTTTGCATCGAAGCTTTCAAGGGTCTGGAAAAATGGGGGCCATATTGTTTTTGAACAGACCCAGACCGGCTCTTCGGGCTCCATTGTGCGCAGGTACCGGCTGACAGACGATGGCTTAAAGCTCTCCTCCATCACGGGAGATGAGTCTTTGGTGGCTCAGTTCAGCCTCTCACTGAATGTGGTGGAGGGCTGGAAGGATAGCCAAATCAACCCGGAGACCCCTCTGATGACCTGGGAGCAAGGCCCTGTGCTTGAGCCCGCTTTTCTGGCAACCCTTCCGGTCTTCCTGCGCTCCATCTATGCGGCCCTTTATACCTACCTCTACGGTGCTTCCGAGGGCTCTGCGGCTTATATCGGTCGAACGGGAAGCACGGCTTTGGATGCCTGGGTGGCCCTTATTGGCGATGAATCCCGCGTCTGGGTTCACAAAGAGAGCCGCGAAGTGGTGATTCCAGGCCTTTTTGATGTTCCCGATGACCTTGTGCTTGTGGGAGTGGACAACAGCCTTGAAGAGCCTATCGCTCTCTTCTACTCGGCCTCCAATCGTATGGTTTACCGTCAGGAAGGGGATCATTTCTCCTGGACCTATACCCAGCAGGAGCTTTTGGAAGACGGTGAGTTTGATGGCAGTGGTTGGCAAGTGTCGGGAGACGCCGCCATCGTAAGAGTGGCCCCAGATGGGTCCGACCGCTGGGCTCGACTCTCGCGTGGACGTGTTGCCCAATCCGTGGATGGGCTTCATCCTGGCACCCACTATGTGTTGCACTTTTATGTGGGTGATGAGGTTGCCACCACCGGCAGCGGAAGCCTGAAAGTGCTCTGGAATGGTGCCGAAGTCGGCTCCTTTGACTGGGAAGAGGGGATTGTCTCCCAGAAGTTTACCGTGGTGGCAGAATCGGGTACCAACACCCTGACCTTTGCCGCTGAAAATGGCGCGAATGCGTCAGCCTTTTATGTCGATTCCGTCTCTCTTAAAGCGAGAGCGGTAATGGAGTACTCCGGCGTCCGGAAGCTTTACAGTCAGGGACCCCATCCCATATTTGAGACCCTCACCGGTGAGTTGAGGCGCCTTGAGACAAGCGGGGACACCCAGATTATCGGGGTGACCCAGACCTGGCTTGAAGCCCATCCCGATCGGGATGTGGTGGTTCATCCAGACCCTGATGATTTGGCCGAGCACACCTCCCACGACGAGACCCGGCCCGATGATTTGCCCGAGCCAGAGGAGGAGACCGAGCACCGAACCTGGCGTCAGGATATTCGAAACCTTGTGGCGAAAGAGGGGGTTCACGCCGATCCGGTCTTTGTGATTCAGGGGATCACCACCTCGGGCGGATCGCCGGTTGCCGCTTGGTATGACGTGGGCGCCGATCTCTTTATTTTGGCTCCCACCTCTTCGGAGGGGTCTATGACCTACCTGGGGCTTACGGAAGATCGATCTCTGGCCCTGCTCTACAACCGAAACAGCCAGCAGATTTTTTCCGTCGCCTTTGATGATGAGGCCGATCTGGCCGCCAAGTTTGGCAGCGACCATATTTTGGAAGAGGACGCGGAGCTTCCAACCCTGACCGACCTTTTTGCTGGCACCTCGCTGAGCGTTTCGGCCGTGGTGCCCCACGATGGAAATCAGTATCTGGTGACCACCACCCAGGGGCTTGCCTTTCTTGTGGGCCGGAGCACCCGCCCGAGTCTGGTTGCTGTTCTGGATAACTGGCGAGGAACGGAAGTTGATCTTGGTACCCTTTTTACCACCTACGCCCACGAAGAGGTGGTGCGTGTGCTGCGTCCGGGTACGGGAGGCGTCGAAATTCAGAACTGGTGGGTGAGCGAAACAGGCAAGTGGGCGGCACTTTCGGGCCGCAAGCGCCATGAGATGGAGTGGTTGGGGCTCTCTTCCAGCCGCCATGTCGCCTATGTTTTTGACAAGAGCAGCGGCGAGATCCTTGAACTTCAGCTTACAGAGACCGTCTCCCTTACCACGGCTCCCCAGGGGCAGGTGGTCTCCATGGCAGGAGAGGTGCGCCGTTTTGTGGGCGAAACCGATACCCTCTATGTGGAAGCCGGGGAAGGGACGGATCTTTCTGTGGTTCAAAACATCTCACCTCCAGCCATTGACGGAACGGATGCCTTGGTGCTGGTGGGTGGCAATGGCCGAGATCGGTTCACCATCTCCTTGGATGTCTGGAATCAGTACCGTGTGATTGTTCTGGACACCCGGGAATCCAGCGGCCGGTTGGATATTCTGCAGTT
>JAKSCC010000249.1 GCA_022360815.1 Desulfobacterales bacterium | reverse complement strand
GGAGAGCCCCTTCTCTTTTCCGATAATCTGAAGGGCCGGACGAATGGTATCGGGGTAGCTGTGGTCAATACCCGAGAGCATGGTATCGGCATCTCCCATCTCCACCATCATCGCCCCGAAGCTGTTAAAATCCCGCGTAAGAAGACGCCTGGCATCGGCACGGGTCACCCCTTTTCTCTGCCTCTTTTCAAAAAGAGCTTTACCATAAGCCTCCAGATGGGAAGAGGTTGAAGGGTTTACCCTCTCGACTCCATCCAGCGCAAGCCCCAGCTCTCGGGCCCTCTTCTCAATAACGGCCTCATCCCCCAGAAGCACGGGCCTTCCGATCCCCTCCTCCACCAGAATATGGGCCGCACGAATGATCTTTCCATGGCACCCTTCGGGCATCACCACCCGTTTGGGGTGGGACCGTGCCTTGTTGACGAGGGTCCGCATCACCGCTTTGGAGCGCCCCTGAAGGGCCTCCAAAGACTCCACGTAAGCCGCCATATCGTCAATGGGGGTGCGGGCCACCCCCGAATCCATGGCAGCCTTCGCCACAGCGGGTGCCACATGAAGAAGCACCCGAGGGTCAAACGGTTTGGGAATAAGATAGCGCCGCCCAAAGCGCATGGAGGCTCCTGAGTAGGCCTTGCGCACCGAGTCGGGAACATCCTGCCGAGCAAGATGGGCCAGGGCCCAGACCGCCGCCATCTTCATCTCCTCATTGATGGCGCTGGCGTGGGTGTCTAGGGCTCCCCTGAAGAGAAAGGGAAAGCAGAGCACATTGTTCACCTGGTTGTCATAGTCCGAACGCCCCGTGCCGATAATGACATCGTCACGCACCGCATAGGCCTCTGGAGGTAAAATCTCAGGATCGGGATTGGCCATGGCAAAAACAATGGGGTTATCGGCCATGGTGGCAAGCATCTCAGGGGTCAGGGCTCCCTTTATCGAGACGCCAAAAAAAGCGTCGGCCCCTTTAATGGCCTCTTCAAGGGTGCGAAGGCTTGTGTCGCAGGCCAGGCGCTCTTTGTAAGGGTTCATCCCCTTTTCGCGGCCTCTGTATATCACGCCCCTGCTGTCACAAAGGGTGAGGTTTTCCTTTGCAAGACCCAGGCTCAAAAGCAAGTTGGCGCAGGCGATACCTGCTGCCCCAGCCCCGTTGATCACCACCGTCACCTCTTCCATCTTTTTGTCTACAATCTCAAGGGCATTGAGCATTCCGGCTGCGGCGATAATGGCCGTGCCGTGCTGATCATCATGGAAAACCGGAATGCTCATTTTCTCTTGAAGCGCCTCTTCTATATAGAAGCACTCCGGCCCTTTGATATCCTCCAGATTCACCCCCCCAAAGGTGGGCTCCAAGAGCGCCACCGTGCGGACAAACTCATCGGGGTCCTCGGTGGCCACCTCAATGTCAAAAACATCAATATCCGCAAAGTTCTTAAACAAAACTCCCTTGCCCTCCATCACAGGCTTTCCAGCCAGGGGCCCGATGTTGCCAAGACCGAGAACCGCCGTTCCATTGGAGATCACCGCCACCAGATTTCCCTTGGCGGTGTACTCATAGGCATCGTCGGGTCTTTTTTTAATCTCAAGGCAGGGCTGGGCCACCCCAGGGCTGTAGGCAAGCGAGAGGTCGCGGCTGGTGACACAGGGTTTGGTGGTGATCACTTCAATTTTCCCTTTTCGGCCACGCCTGTGATACTCCAGGGCATCTTTGCGAACATCATCCATGATTTTCTCCTTGGGGTAATGAGCCGTTGAAATCAACAAGAGGATAGAAAAGAAAAAAGAAGAGCGGCCCTTTGGGTAAGGAAACGGCAAAGGCCCTGCGGCAAGACGGCTGTCAGCCTGATAGCACAGGCTGACACCCATGCAGCACATAAAAAGCACCCTTGCGTAAGAGTTATTATACACACTTCAAAAAAGTTGGGGCACTCTCTTTATTTTAAGATAACGCTTACAAAAACCCTGAAAATTTCTAAAAATTTAGTTTCGCAAGACGTTTTTCAAGGGAAAATAAAAAGATCTTATCTCACTAAAAAATCACATCGTTTTCCGCCACGATAATCATTTGTCACAAAAACTAACCCTGTGATACGTTATGCTATTAAACGCACCGCAACGCTCTCCACGCATGTTCTCATTTTGAAAAACCTTTAAAAAAATGCCCCAACCCACCCTCCGCAGCCAATGCCTTGGGCCCCACCCGGCTGCCACCGGGAGAACTCCATGTTCAAAGACCTTAAAATCATGCACCGCCTCGGCATCGGATTTGGTGCCTTGCTTTTGCTGATGGTCACGTTAGGGTCTGTGGCCCTAAGACAGATGACACAGCTCTCTGAATTCACAGGAAAAATGTACCACCACCCAGTTCAAGTCAGCAATATTGTCCAGCGTATGGACTCCAACATCATCCGCGTGCACAGCGCCATGAAAGATGTGGCCATGGCCAAGATTCCCCAGGAAATTGAGATGGCCCTGGTGGTGATGAACGACCTTGAAGTGGAAATCGGCCACAATTTTGACACCATCGAAAAGATCTTTCTGGGAGAAAAGGAGTTGGTGAAAAATGCAAGGGATGCCTTTGAAAAATGGCTGCCCATCCGCGATGAAGTTGTGCGTCTGGTTATCGATGGCCAGGCCTGGCGAGCCTCGGAAGTGACCAAAGGCCGTGGAGCGGCCCATATGGACGCCATCACCCAACAGATGGCCATCTTAAATGAGCTCTCACAGAACGAAGCCGAAAAATTCATTGGCAACACCCATCACGTAAGGCACAAAGCCTTCATTCTTATGTACTGGGCATTGGGGCTTGCCATTTCAGGCGGACTCCTTTTCACCTGGCTCTTTACCCGCTCGGTGGCCCTTCCCGTTCGGGAAATTGTGGAGGTTTCCAATGCCATCGCCAAGGGGGATCTTCGCCGACAGATCACCTACCACTCCGACGACGAGATGGGCCAAATGGCCAAAAGCCTTCGCAAAATGCTCTCCGGTGTCATTGGAGAAGGGCAATCCATTAAAAAAGGAATCCCCATCGTTTTATGGACCGCCGATACGAACTTGGTCATGACCTTTATCAACAGCACCGCAGAGACTCTGGCACAAAACCTTACCGGACTTCCTGCCTCGGCCCATATCGGTGCCAGCAAGGTGGGAGAGGTGATCATGGATCGCGACGACCTCTCCACTGAGATGGCAGAAAAAAGCCTCCTTTACGGCACCCAGGAGGATAGAGAACTCTTTTTCCAAATGAATGATGAGCTAAAGTGCCTGCGCTGCGTCACCACCCAACTAAAAAACCTCTCAGACAATGTGGTGGGTGTAATGGGGGTGGGCATCGACATCACCGAACGCATTCGAGCCCAAGATAAACTCATGGAGAGTGAATCCAGACTGGAGGAGGCCCAAAAAATCGCTCACCTCGGACATTGGGAGTGCCACTTGGACGAACAAAGGATCACCTGGTCCAGGGAGCTCTACCGAATCCTCGGTCTTCGCCCCATTGCCACCCCCATATCCCGACACATGGTACGCCAGATGGTCTCCAAAGATCAATTTGAGGCCATGAGCACGGTGATGAGAGAAGCCCTGGACAAAGGCGTCTGCTCTTTTGAACAGGCAATCACTCGTCCCGATGGCCAAAAACGCTGGGTGGTTGGAAGGGGGGTGGTGGCTCGAAACGATGATGGAGACCCTGTAACGGTCTTCGGAACCATTCAGGATATCACCGATCAAAAAGAGGCCGAAAAAAAACGACATCAACTGGAGATTGAACTTCGCCAATCCCAAAAACTTCAGGCCATCGGCACCCTGGCTGGAGGCATTGCACACGATTTCAACAACATTCTTGCAGCCATCCTCGGCTTTTCTGAACTGCTTCGCGATGACTCACCCAAAGGCAGTGAGGCCACAGAAAATCTCGACGAAATTATCAAGGCGGCCCTTCGAGCTCGGGACCTGGTCAAACAGATCCTCAACTTCAGTCGCCAGTCCGACCCGGATCTTAAGCCGGTCTCTCTACCCGAGCAGGTCAAGGAAGCGGTGGCCCTTCTTCGAGCCACGCTCCCCAGCAGCCTCTCCATCGATTTTTCCATAGATAAAGAGTCTAAACTTTACGTGATGGCCGACCCCACCCAACTTCATCAAATGGTCATGAACTTGGGCACCAATGCAGCCCATGCCATGAAAACCCAAGGACAACGCCTCTCCATTGCCCTAACCCACACCCACCTGCCAGCTTGCACCCTTGAAAAAAATTCCCACCTCCGCCAGGGAGACTATCAACGCCTCACCTTTAAAGATGAAGGATGCGGCCTTTCACCGGAAGAGCAAGAACGCATCTTCGAGCCATTCTTTACCACCAAGGCCCCAGGAGAAGGAACCGGCATGGGTCTTTCGGTGGTCCATGGCATTGTAAAGACAATGGGAGGTGCCATTGAAGTGGAAAGCCAGCCCGGTCATGGTGCCACCTTTCGAATCTGGCTGCCCACGGTGAACCATAAAGACGCCAAATACAAGCGAACAGACACCCAAGCGCTCCCTCAGGGGCGTGAGCGCATTCTTCTGGTAGACGATGAGACATCCCTTGTCACCTCCGGACATAAAATCTTGGAAAAGTTGGGGTACAAGGTCACACGCAGTGAGTCCGCCACCGAGGCTCTCAATCTTTTTAAAATTGCTGAAAAACCCTTTGATCTGGTCATCACAGACATGACCATGCCTGGATTAAGCGGCGCAGAGTTTGCAAAAAAACTCTTGGAAATTAAGGAGGATCTTCCCATTATTCTCCTGACAGGGTACAGTCACGACATGGATGAAGCCAAGGCCCGAAGCATGGGCATCAGGCGCTACCTCCTCAAACCGCTGGATCGAAGTCAACTGGCCCACACTGTCCGGGAGGTACTTGACCCGGAACCCACCACCCCTTTGAAGGCACCATCGTAACCCCTCGCCCCGTTTCACGCCCCGCGCTTCCTCAAAAATGTTCACATTCGAATACGCATTCGCTTATTTTTAGCAACCTGAAGTTCATATTCGAACCATGATGTTCGGATGTGAAAATTTAATCCTTGATTTTTTTATCGGGGATGGCCTATGAATTTAAAAGCGTTGAAGCTGTTGTTCGGTTACGAACACCCACATCCAACGCCGCTCAAAACAAAGCCCAAGGAAGCACCCCGAAACAAATGGCTACCGCCGCATTTCGGGACCTTTGCCCCTTTAATAAACTCATACGCAACACCGGTTCTCTGAAAAATCATGGCTTAGAAAGTGTGATGAGCCTGTAAAAAGTCAATGCCCCATACGACGCCCACGACATCGCAAAAAAAAGCGCCCACGCTCAAATGTTGTGGATCGTTAGAATGAAGACTGACTTCTTGCGAAGCCATCCCGTTTATTGCAGCGCCACACAGAAACTCAAACCGCCCATGAAGACCGCATCGGCCCATCATGCGACTGGACTTTCTGACCAAGCCATCATACATAATCAACCACTGACCTTGACGTCAGGCAAACCGATACTCTTTTTTTCAGATGCGACTGTAAAACCCATGCACCATTGCAGGGCAAATGATACCGCGGAACACCCCATTGTCACCGCGCGATTTACAGCCATCACGAAACAGACTAACAGACAGATAGACATCTGGAGGGCACCATGATCAAAATCGGTATCAACGGATTCGGCCGCATCGGCCGCTTGGTTTTCAGAGCAGCAATTCTTCGCGACGACATTGAAGTCGTGGCCATCAACGACCTCATCGATGTGGATTACATCGCCTACATGCTCAAGTACGACTCCACCCACGGCCGTTTTGACGGCACCGTTGCCGTTGAAGATGGCAACCTGGTGGTCAATGGAAAAACCATCCGCGTCACAGCCGAGCGCAACCCCGAAGACCTCGCCTGGGACGCCGTTGGCGCAGAGTATGTTGTGGAGGCCACCGGCCTCTTCCTTACCGATGAAAAAGCCCGCGCCCATGTCAAAGCCGGCGCCAAGAAAGTGGTTCTCTCTGCCCCTTCCAAAGACGCAACCCCCATGTTCGTCATGGGCGTCAACCACAAAGAGTACGCCGGTCAGGATATCGTCTCCAACGCCTCCTGCACCACCAACTGTCTGGCACCCCTGGCCCATGTGGTTCACAACGCCTTTGGCATCGTTGAAGGCCTCATGACCACCGTACACGCCACCACCGCCACCCAGAAAACCGTTGACGGCCCCTCCAACAAAGATTGGAGAGGCGGCCGAGGCGCTGGCCAGAACATCATCCCCAGCTCCACCGGCGCAGCCAAGGCTGTGGGCAAGGTGATCCCGGCCCTAAATGGCAAACTTACCGGCATGGCCTTCCGCGTGCCCACTCCGGATGTCTCCGTGGTAGACCTCACCTGCCGCCTTGAAAAACCCGCCACCTACGATGAGATCAAGGCCGCTCTCAAAGAGGCTTCCGAAGGCGATCTCAAAGGTATTCTGGCCTACACCGAAGATGCCGTGGTCTCCACCGACTTCGTGGGCGAGCCCTGCACCTCCATCTTCGATGCCGGCGCTGGCATTGCCTTGAACGACAACTTCGTCAAGCTCATCTCCTGGTACGACAACGAGTGGGGCTACTCCTGCAAGGTTCTCGACCTGCTCAAGCACGTGGCCACCTACCAGGCCTAATTGCAGTGCGTTTGCGGCCCGCACCTTTTGCGGGCCGCCCGTCACACAGACCGTTTCACGATTGAAAAAGGCAGCCACGAGATGAAAAAACTCTTTATTGAAGATATCCACTGCAAGGGAAAAGCCGTCATCGTACGCGTTGATTTCAACGTGCCCCTCAAAGACGGCGTGGTGGATAACGACAAGCGCATTCGCGCAGCCCTTCCCACCATCACCCGCCTTGCCGAAGAGGGAGCCAAAGTGATTCTCATGAGCCACCTTGGACGCCCCAAAGGAGAACGAATCGCCTCCATGAGCCTGGCCCCTGTGGCCAAACGCCTTTCCGAACTCCTTGAAAAACCCGTTGCCTTTGCAGACGATTGCATCGGCGATGCCGCCAAAAAAGCGGTGGATGAACTCCTCGAAGGCGATGTGCTTCTCCTTGAAAACTTGAGATACCACAAGGCTGAAACCGACAACGACGACGCCTTTGCCAAAGAGCTGGCGAGCCTGGCCGACCTCTACGTCAACGACGCCTTTGGCACCGCACACAGAGCCCACGCCTCCACCGAAGGCATCACCCGCCACATGGATCTCTGCGCCTGCGGGTATCTCATTAAAAAAGAGCTCGACTTTCTCGGAGAGGCCCTGACAGACCCCAAGCGCCCCTTCACCGCCATCATCGGCGGCGCCAAAATCTCCGGAAAAATCGATGTGATCAAGGCCCTTCTGCCCAAGGTGGACACCCTCATCATTGGCGGCGGTATGGCCTGCACCTTTCTCAAGGCCATGGGCCGCGAGATCGGCAACTCCCTGTGTGAAGAGGAGAAGCTCCCCCTTGCCAAAGAGCTTCTGGAGCTGGGCAAAGCCAGAATCCTTCTCCCCACAGACTACCTGGTGACCGATCGCCTTGACTTTGACGGACGCGCCATCGGAAGCGAAGCCATCGTCCACGAAGATGGCATCACCGAAGGCCTTATGGCCGTGGATATCGGCCCGGAGTCAGTCTCCCTTTTTGAGAAGGCCATCGCGGCATCCGGCACGGTGGTATGGAACGGCCCCATGGGCGTCTTTGAGATCGACGCATCGGCCAAAGGGACCTTTGCCGTGGCACAAGCCCTGGCCGACGCGACGAAAAAAGGTGCCATCACCGTTATCGGCGGCGGGGACTCGGCCTCTGCCATTGAGAAGGCGGGCCTCTCCAACGAGGTTTCCCACGTCTCGACCGGCGGCGGCGCTTCTCTTGAATTTCTGGAAGGAAAAGCCCTTCCCGGAGTGGAAGCCCTCTCTTCCGCAAAGTAGATTTGGCGGCTCCCCTCACCTTGGGGGAGCCTGCCATAAGAGCTGGCGACCGACCTCTCCCCCCTCGATTTTCATACCTGCTGATGGCCGCCTCAAGACCCATCACCTTCCCCTGCACCCCGCAGGCCATGTGTATCCACCCTGTGGGACCCATGTCGGGAAATGGAGCTTGCTATGAAACGTGACCAAATGATTCGGCAATTGGAAGACCCTTCCCGGGTCTGGGATGTGATTATTATCGGCGGAGGGGCTACAGGCCTTGGCGCTGGCGTAGACGCGGCATCCAGGGGGTACAGCACCCTGGTTTTGGAGCAGGGAGACTTTGCAGAAGCCACATCCAGCCGAAGCACCAAACTGGTCCACGGCGGGGTTCGCTACCTTCAGCAGGGAAACATCGCCCTGGTGATGGATGCCCTCAAAGAGCGGGGCATCATGCTCAAAAACGCCCCTCACCTGGTCTACAACCAGGCCTTTATCGTGCCGGACTACAGGTGGTGGGAGCGCCCTTTTTACGGCATCGGCCTGAAACTCTACGATCTTCTGGCAGGAAAACTCGGCTTCGGCGCCTCCAAGCTCCTCTCAAGGGAAGAGACCCTTGACCGCATTCCCACCCTTAAAACCGAAGGGCTGAAAGGGGGTGTGGTCTACCACGACGGCCAATTTGACGACGCCCGTCTTGCCATCACCCTGGCCAGAACCATGGAGAGCCTCGGGCAGTTTCCCGTCAACCACATGAAGGTCACAGACCTTGTAAAAGATAAGCGAAATGTGGTCTGCGGCGTGACGGCCTGCGACCAGATCAGTGGCACAGCGTACACCCTTAAGGCAAAAGCCGTGGTCAATGCGGCAGGAATCTTTGTCGACAACATTCGTCGCATGGATAAACCCAATGCTCGAAAACTCATCGCCCCGAGCCAGGGGGATCACCTGATTCTCGACAAAGCCTTTGACCCGGG
>JAKSCC010000250.1 GCA_022360815.1 Desulfobacterales bacterium | reverse complement strand
GCAAGCGGAACAATTGCCATTTGAAGTGGAAACATAGAAGGCACAAAAAAAAGCCGCTGAACTTAGAAAGTTCAGCGGCTTTTTTTAAATGGTGCCGAAGGGGAGACTTGAACTCCCACGGGTTGCCCCACACGGCCCTCAACCGTGCGCGTCTACCAATTCCACCACTTCGGCAAAAATCTGTATGCTACTGGGCGGGCGTTTCAGCCGGAGCACTCTGGGTGGCAGCCGGTGTGTCGGTGATAACCGAAGTACTGGGCTTGCTGCCGGAGTGGTAAGCCAGAAACAGAGAGGTCACCATGAAGATGATGGCGATGGCTGTGGTGGCTTTGCTGAGGAAAGTGGCTCCGCCAGAGGGGCCAAAAAGGGCCTGGCTGCTGCCGCCTCCGAGGGATGCGCCCATTTCAGCGCCTTTGCCTGTCTGAAGAAGAACAATAAGAATCAGGCCGACGCAGACCAGAATGTGTACTATTTTAACAAAAAGCATGGGTTTGCCATCCGTTTATCATCAATTGTATCGAACAATCCCTTTGAAGGATTCCACTTCGAGGCTGGCTCCTCCAACGAGGGCACCATCAACGTCTTCAAGGGCCATGAGTTCTGCAATATTGCCCGATTTGACGCTGCCACCATATAGGATTCTCATGCCATTGGCAAGATCTTTCTGGGTGAACTCCGCCACGAATTGGCGCAAAAATGCGTGAACTTCCTGAACCATTTCCGGAGTGGCGGTGTTGCCGGTTCCAATGGCCCAGACCGGCTCGTAGGCGAGGACCACCGGGGCAAGCTCATCTGGGGAAAGACCTTCAAAAGCCCCTTTGATCTGACCTTTTAAGACATCAAAAGTTTTGCCGGTGCTGCGCTCTTCATCGGTCTCCCCGATGCAGACAAGGGGGGTGAGGTCGCAGGAGAGAGCGGCTTTGAGTTTTTTGTTGACGGTCTCATCGGTCTCACCAAAGAACTGGCGGCGCTCGGAGTGGCCGATGATCACATGGGTGGCACCGGTGGAGGCGATCATTTCGGCGGAGATTTCGCCGGTCCAGGCGCCTTTGCTCTCCCAGAAAATATCCTGGGCACCCACGGAGATGGGGCTCGATTTAAGGGTCTGGCAAACAGGGAAGAGGGATGTGAAGGTGGGAGCCACCATCACATCCACCTCAGTTTTTGAACCGACAGCATCCAAGAGTTCTCTGGCAAAGTCAACGGCTTCGTCACACACTTTATGGAGCTTCCAGTTTCCGGCAATAAGAGGTCTACGCATGTTTTATGCTCCTGATATCTTGTTAAAGATCGTTATGATTTTATTTTTTGGGGCCATTTAAAATGCTGCTGGCAAGGGAGATGCTGCGTTTACCAGAATTCTCAAGAAAAGCGGCTGTACGGGAGAGTTCTCCCTTTTTTTGTCTGGAAACCGCAGAGATAAGAAGAGGCAAGTTGACCCCTGAAATCACCTCGACTTTGTCCTCTTCGAGAAAAGAGAGCGAAAGGTTTGAAGGGGTTCCACCAAACATGTCCGTAAGGATGAGGACCCCCTCTCCTGTATCGACGCTTTTGATGGCCTTGGCCACTTTGTTGTGAAGGTCATCCACACTTTTGCTGATATTGATGGAGACGGACTCCACCTGCTGAAGGGGCTCTTTTTGTATGAACTCGGCTGTCTCAATGAGAATGTCACCAAGGTTGCCGTGGGTAACGACCAGTATGCCAATCATGTGTGAACCTCTTTTCGGCATCAGTGCCGGTGATGGCTGCATCCAAGCAGTTTTTGGCTATATCTTCAAGGCTTCATATGCGGAAGCTCGTGTCATCCTTCGTTTCCAATATCCCGGTGGGTCAGTCTGGCATCGGGGTATCGGGCCTTGAGCTGTCGGTGGATTTCACTGCTGACGGCCACGCTTCTGTGTCGGCCACCGGTGCACCCCACTGCAATGGTGAGATAGCGTTTTCCCTCCTTTTGGTAAAGGGGGATGAGGAACTCAAGAAGGTCTACATAGTGTGTGAGAAAGGTTCTTGTGGTTTCATCGGAAAGAACGAAGTCTTTGACGTTGGGGTCCAGTCCGCTGAAAGGCTTTAATTCTGGGACGAAATATGGATTTTTAAGAAATCGGACATCCACAGTCAAGTCGGCTTCTTCAGGCAGGCCGTACTTGAATCCAAAAGAGACGATGGTGATTTTGAGTTGGATGCCATCTTGAGAGTCGGCGGCCAAGGCTCCAATCACCTGTTTGAGTTTGTGGACATTAAATGCCGAGGTATCAATAATACGAGTGGCGTCTTCGTTTCTTAAGGGCTGAAGTTCTTGGGCTTCACGATCGATGGCTTCGGCCACACTTTGCATTTTGCCTGCAAAGGGATGGGTTCTTCGCGTTTGGGAGTATCGCCGGGTGAGGGTGGAGTTATCCGCTTCAAGAAAGATGATCTCCAAATTGTGGCCGGCGGCTCGAAGCTCATCGAAAACGCTTCGGTAGGAGGTGAGAAACCCTCTCTCTCTTAAGTCCATGCCAAGGACGAACCCTTTAAAATGGGTCTCTTTTTCAACTGGAAGTTCCAAGAATTTGGCCAGAAGAGAGACGGGTAGGTTGTCCACACAATAGTACCCTGCATCTTCAAAGGCTGCCAGGGCTGTGCTCTTTCCGGAGCCGGATTGGCCGGTGATGATGAATATGGTCTTCATGGGCTTTTCCGGTGACCCATCTGGTTGAAAAAGAAGAGGGAAAAGGTTTTTGCCTGTTCTTTACCTCTCTTCGGGATTGCCATGGATCTGCTAACCATTTTCGTTGTCTTCATGACGAATAATGGCGTGTATCTCATCGCGGGTGGTGGCGGTTAAGAGCTTTTTGCGGAAGAGATCGTTTTTTAGCATCTTGGAGAGTCGGGCCAGAAGTTTGAGGTGCTGTCCAGTGGACTGTTCAGGGGTGACCAGCACAAAGAAAATATGAGCAGGACGTCCGTCCAGGGAGTCGAAATCCACGCCCTGTCGGCTGATGCCGAATCCTACCACCATACGATCAAGGTCGGCCATCTTGCCGTGGGGAATGCCGATGCCTTCTCCGATACCTGTGCTTCCCAGTTGCTCGCGTTCGAGAAGCACCCTTACCAGGTCTGGCTGACGAAGGCCGGTGGCCGAAGCCACAGGGGTGGCCAATTCTTCGAGGATTCCCTTTTTGTCCCGTGACGTGAGTTCGGGGATGATCGTGTCCAGCTGCAGTACATCAAGGATTTTCATAGTGATTCACCCAGAGAGTCTCTGTTCTCCATTGAAGCGGCATGTGATGAGACACCCTTCAATAGTTTGGGACCTCTACTTTCATATCAGTGGATGGTCCATCTTTCAAGCCCTGAAACGCCTCGCTTCCCAAGGGAGGGATGCGTTAAACTTGGACCGTTTTTTTGCATGAAAAAAGGTGCCCGCACCAGCGGGCACCTTGTTGAAACGGAGGAAATGTTTAGTCGAAAGGAGAGGGGATGTCAATATGGAAAAACACCCCCTCATGTAACGATGTTACAAGAAAGGAGATTCGGCGGCTCAGGCCCTCTTCTCCATGGGGTCGTCGAACTCGTCGTAATCTTCAAAATCGTCAGATTCAACAGGGGTTTCGTTAAGCTCATCGGCCAAGGTGTCTCTGAGGCCTGAGTTCCCGTTTTTACGATCGTTCATGCGTTTTTTGCTTCGGTCGATCTGGCGTCTGATCTTATCCACAGCCAGGTCGATGGAGGCGTTCATGGCCTCACTTTCCTCCTTGACATGAACGCTGGTGCGTCCGCTGACAAGGTTGATCTCTGTAATGTGACGTCGCTTCTCCACAGAGAAGACAACGCCAGCTTCTGAAGGCGTGTCAAGCAGTTTGGCGATGCGATCCAGTTTCTTTGTCGCATAGGATTTTAGAGCATCGGAAGGGTCAATGTTCTTAAATGTTACAGTGACTTGCATAGATGACCTCCTAATATTGTTTTCGTTTGCTTGACGGCAGAATCTTCATGGCTTCCCGGTATTTGGCTACCGTTCGGCGTGCAATATCTACGTTGGCCTCCTTTTTGAGGGTTTGGGCGATTTTTTCATCGCTGAATGGTTTTTTGGGGTCTTCCCGTTCAATAATTTGCTTTATTTTGTCCTGAACACTGGCCGATGCGATGGCCGACCCATGAACACGGTTGATGGAACTGTTGAAGAAGTACTTCAGTTCAAAAATCCCCTGGGGGGTGTAGGCGTACTTGTTGGTGGTGACTCGGCTGATGGTGGACTCGTGCATGCCAATGTCCTGGGCCACGTCCCGGAGTACCATGGGTTTAAGGTGTGAAATTCCCTTTTCAAAGAACTCTGCCTGAAATTTTAAGATGCTCTGCATGACGCTGTAGATGGTTTTCTGGCGCTGGTGGATACTCTTGATGAGCCAGGCTGCAGAGCGCATTTTATCCTGAAGGTAGTCCCGCGTTTCGCTGGCAATCTCTTGGCCTTTTGAGAGGGCCTGGCGGTAGTAGGGGTTGACTCTGAGGCGGGGCATGCCATCGTCGTTTAAAGCCACAATGAATTCGCCCTCTTCCTTATAAACATAGATATCGGGCGTGATGTAGTGAGGCTCTTCGGTGCTGAAAGGGCGACCCGGCTTGGATTCAAACTCCTTGATGATGTTGACCGTGGAGATGATGCTGTGAAGGCTTACCTTTAGGGCCTTGCTGATGGCTTTGTAGTTTTTGTTCTCAAGCTCCTTCATGTGGTTGGTGACAATCTCTTTCATCAGGCGGGTCTCCACGTCAAAGTGACGGGCCTGAATGAGAAGGCACTCTCCCAGGTTTCGAGCGCAGATTCCCGGAGGGTCGAAGGTTTGGAGCTCTTCAAGAACGTCTTCTACCAACTCAACAGAGTGTCCACACTCTTCAGCAATCTCCTCTACGGTGGCGGTAAGGTAGCCGTCGCTGCTCAGGTTGCCGATGATCAGACAGCCGATCTCCTGGGTGTCTTTGTCGGGAGAGGTCATGAGGAGCTGCCAGAGCAAGTGGTCATCCAAAGATTTTTTTTGGGAGACAAAGGCCTCGTATTTTGGGGCATCCTTGGATTCGGTTTCGTATTGGGTTTTGCCTGCGGAGTTGTACTCTCCAAGGTAGTTGTCCCAGTCTACGTCATTTCCGATTTTTTCTTCTATTTTGATCTCGGATGTTTCCGGTTCGCTGGGTGCCTGGGGCTCCTCCTCGCGGCTTCCGGTGTCCTCATGCTGGACGGTCTCCTGAAGCTCCTCTAAGGCTGGGTTCTCCTCCAGCTCCTGCTGGATGGCATCCACCAGTTCGAGACGGGAGAGTTGCAGGAGTTTAATGGCCTGCTGAAGCTGGGGGGTCATTACCAGCTGTTGGGAGAGACGTAACTGTTGCCTGAGTTCCATTGCCATAACTACAACTTCACAGTTTCCATTGCGTTTAAGATCATTTGGGTTACCGTTCGCGTCGCCATTGACGCGTGGCATGGCCGTTATGTGCCGGGCGTGTGCCGCAGCAAAGGGGCTTGGTCTGATGGCCAGACAAGCACCCGTTAAAAATCTTACAAAGTAAAACCTTCACCGAGATAAATGCGTCGAGCGATATCGCTTTGGGCGATGGTCTCGGGGGTTCCGGATTCAATCACCTTTCCGTCACTCATGATGTAGGCGTTGTCACAAACACCTAAGGTCTCTCGAACACTGTGGTCAGAAATAAGAACACCAATGCCTCTTTCCTTAAGAAGAGCAATGATATTTTGAATGTCAATGACCGCAATGGGGTCGACTCCTGCAAAGGGCTCGTCCAGAAGGATAAAGGCCGGTTTAATGGCCAGAACCCGGGTAATCTCCAGGCGTCTTCGCTCCCCACCTGAAAGAACGGCAGCTTTTCTGTCGGCAAGGTGGGAGATGCGGAGCTCTTCCAAAAGCACTTCCAGCCTCTCTTTTTGTTCCTGTTTGGAGATGGGGAGAAGCTCAAGGATGGCCATGACATTGTCTCTGACCGAGAGGGTCTTGAAGATGGATGACTCCTGAGGAAGATATCCAATGCCCAGGCGGGCTCTTTTGTAGACCGGGTCATGGGTGATTTCACGATTGTCAATGAACACAGATCCGGAGGTGGGGCTAACAATTCCCGCCGCCATATAGAATGTGGTGGTTTTTCCCGCTCCATTGGGGCCGAGAAGTCCGGTAACCCGGTTGCTCTCCACGCGTATGGAGACACCGTCTACCACAGCACGGCCACCGTATTTTTTTACAAGAGTGTTGAGAACAAGCTCTGTCATATCGATCCGAATCGTCGTTTGCGTCAAACAGTGTGCCGGGGTGG
Source organism: Desulfobacterales bacterium (assembly GCA_022360815.1). GTDB lineage: Bacteria > Desulfobacterota > Desulfobacteria > Desulfobacterales > Desulfolunaceae > Desulfoluna. The sequence continues at coordinate 9,889 of JAKSCC010000250.1, read as the reverse complement.
CCCCGGTATCCGTATAGGCCCCATGTTAAAAAAGTAATGCATCCCGAAACCCTTTTCAAGCAGGGTTCCGAAAGAGTATGGAGCGGTTTTTTACGGATGAATGCCAGTATACCACAGAGGGTTTTAAAAAGCACTCGGGTTGTTTTGCAAGGTCAATGCCAAGTCTTGAAGGTCAAGGCCTTTGAGATTTTTAGTCAAACAGCACACCACTTAGGCGGGGTGCATTTGGTTGTCCTATTTTTTATTTTCAGGGAACGAGAGGCCGTCCTGGCCGGGTTTGAGAGTGGTTTTAACCCTGTGCATCGGGCTTTTATGAGCCTCAATTTTTCCCGAAACCCGGTCAATGGTGAAGGAGCCTGCACTGGTTGTTCCCTGAGGTGCTGTTACTGTTGCAGGTTTTTCTTTGCCAGTAAGGGTAATGGTTTGTGTCTGGGCGTCATAGACCGCCTTGTCTGCAGTGGCTGTTTTATCTTCAAATGTAATGTGAACGCCCCCGTGTGCCACCACTGTGGTGAGGGTTGGTTTGGACGTCTCTTTGCCTGAGTTGGCGTAATTGAAGCGGACGCTCTGGGCCGTAAGGGTGGCTCCATCTCTCGTGATACGAACGTTTCCGGTATAGAGGGCAAAGTTTTTTTGGTTGTCAATGACGCTCTGATCGGCTTCAAAGGCGATTTGTCCGGGCTGTGCCTGGGCAAAGCCAAAAGAGCACAGCAGAGCGAGAAACAAAACGAAAACACGTGTGTTACGGCGCAAGTGGGTCTCTCCTTTCAAGGCTTTGGGGGGCAATGAGGCCCTTGACGTTGCCCTTGAGCTTAAAGATCTGGGTGGTCATATCAAGGCTCAGGGTGTCTGCGGTGGTAACGGACTGCCCATCGGTGAGCTTGACAGGGGTTTTTGATACAATGGTTTGTGCCGATTTGCTGTAGAAAAGGGCGTCGGTTTCAAGGGTGATTCCCTCTCGTTTAACTACCACGTTGCCTTTGGCCTGCAGGTCTTTTGATGCCATATCAAGGGTCCCTTCATCGGCGGTCATTGTGATGACCCCTCCTCCCTTTTCGTAGTAACGGCAGGTGATTTTTTTTAAAATAACCTGCCCCTTTCCCTCATAGTAGAGAGCGCTCTCTGAGTCGACACTCCACTCATTGATGCCTTTGCGGGTGGCCATATGTTGAACCCCACCCATGGCGAGGGTGGCATCGGTCTCTGGCAGCTTTTCCTGTGGCGGTTGGGTTTGGCTGCGTTTGTTGATTAGGCTGATGCCTGTAAGACCAAAGGTTGCCACAATAATGAGCAAGAGCAGGCTTCGAATGGCCGCACGGGGTGTGAGGACAGGTCTCATGGGGGCGTGCCTCGTTTACCTATAAAACCGTGCGATGGCGTCATTCCAGAGCCCTTTGGCTTTGAGGATGGCTTCGCAGGTCTCCCGGACAGCGCCGCATCCACCATTTCGAACCGTGGTGATGTCGGCAAAAGTGCGCACCTCAGATGCGGCATCGGCGACGGCGATGGAAAGTCCGACACGTTTCATGACGGGAATATCGGGCAGATCATCTCCCATCATGGCCATCTTCTCTTTTGGGATGCCCGTCTTTTGGGCGATCGTAGCAAGGGCTTTGGCTTTGTCGGAGATGCCGTCAAGGAGCAGGGGAATGCCAAGGTTTTTTACGCGGGCATTAAGGGCTCCAGCCGACCTTCCTGTGATGATAGCAGTTTGAATGCCGGCTTCCATTAAAAGGCGAAGGCCTATGCCGTCTTTGACATTAAATACCTTTAGCTGGCTCCCGTCGTCGGCGTAAATAATCTCTCCTTGGGTCAGGACGCCGTCCACATCAAGGATGAGGAGTTCAACTTGCTGAAGCTTTTCTTTCATGGGGTTTCTCCGTCTACAATGGCTTTGATGGCGACAATTTGCGGGACAAGTTTCTTCATCATTTCGAAGTTGACGGAGTTGGGGCCATCACACAGGGCGTTGTCTGGGTCAAAGTGGGTCTCCATAAAGAGTCCATCGGCCCCTGCGGCGATGGCGGCTTTGGCAAGAGGGGGGGCCTGGCGTCGGTCTCCGCCGGATTTATTTCCCTGGCCGCCAGGGAGCTGGACAGAGTGGGTGGCATCAAAAATGACAGGACAACCGGTCTCTTTCATGATGCCAAGGCTGCGCATATCCACAACCAGGTTGTTGTATCCAAAGGATGTACCGCGTTCGGTGAGAAACACAGGGCCTGTTCCCGCGCTTTTGGCTTTTTCCACAATGTTTCCCATGTCCCAGGGGGCCACAAATTGCCCCTTCTTAACGTTGACGGCACGACCGGTTTTGGCGGCTGCAACGATCAGGTCGGTTTGACGACAGAGCAGGGCTGGGATTTGGATGATATCAAGCACTTCAGAGGCGGCTTTGGCCTGCTCGGGGGCGTGAATGTCTGAAATAACAGGGATGCCAAACTGCTCTTTGATCTCTTGAAGAATGCGCAGACCCTCTTGGGCTCCGGGGCCTCTGAATGAGGAGATACTGGTTCGGTTGGCCTTGTCATAGGACGCTTTAAATATATATGAAACACCGTGTTGGTGGGCAAGCTCTGTGAGAAATTCAGCAATGCGCAGGCAGATGTCTCGCCCCTCAATGACGCAGGGGCCTGCGATAAGAAAAGGTTTGGCACCACGGCCAGTCTTGATATCGGTGATGGAGGCGGTCATGCATGGCTCCTTTGGGTAAATTCATGGGAAATGCTGATTCAGGTATGAAATTTGCTGTTTTCATCCCTTTAAATGGGATGTATCTCGGATATTGGGTAAAAGTCAAGAAGCCAAAAGAGACCTTGATAACACGTGGCTTTGCTGGTATCTGGTAAGATTGATATGCCTTTAGATGCTTTGATTCTAAAGAAGATACACAGCTCTTATGCGTTGCCATGTGTAAAAGTATGGTGTTGTGATCTTTTGTTAAGGCATTTTCCCTGTGAAGGATTTTGTTCTGCCGTTAACCTTGATGACTCCGTAAAAAATCGAGCTGATTTTCAGCAATCCATAATATTTACTATTGGGAGACTCCACTATCTTTTGATGGTTCCACGCTGAGGAGATGGCTTCAGTCTATCGATTTTTACGAAATCGTCAATCTTACAGGGTGCCCTCCGTCCCCGAGAGTGTAGGGGGCTTGAAACCGCAAAATTTACGTTTTGATAAAAGTTGCCTCGAGAATACCGCCATGGCGTCCTCAGGCGGATGGCTTTTGCGAAATCATCAATCTTAAGAACCCCGTACTTTGAAATGGATACCATTTGAAAGGCAAACAGTCGGATCTGTCCCGATAGAAGCGAGGGCGGATTTTCTGGAGATGAGTCGTTGAAACAAAAAAACAACAGCAGAAAAGGTCTTTTTTTTACCCTGCTTCTTCTTGTGATCCTTATTCCGGCCATCTGGTTTGGTTACTCTCGCCTTGAGGGAACTCCGCCTCAGGTTGGACTTGATTTGACCATGAGCTCTTTTGGCAGTGGCACGCGGCTTACCGGTACGGTTTCCGATAAGAAGAGTGGTTTGCGAGAGGTATGGATTGCCTTGACCCGAAATGGCGAGGATAAGGTTCTCTACTCGAAAGAATTTCCAACTGAAGGGTTTCCTGGAAAAGGTGATGTGTTTATCGACAGCATCAGTGTGGATGCCGATCCTGGCAAGCTCAATCTCAAAGATGGAAAGGCGCTTTTGAGAATTCGAGTGACCGACCACTCCCTGCGTAACTGGCTTAAAGGAAACACCACCTATATCGAAAAAGAGATCCAGATTGACACCACAGCCCCTGTGGTGGATGTGCTGAGTCGCAGCCACAATGTGGCCCAGGGAGGGGCGGGGCTTGTGATCTACCGGGTCTCGGAGAAGACCGTGAGAAGTGGTGTACGTGTGGGTGACAAGTTTTACAAGGGCTTTAGCGGTTACTATCCCGGCCATGAGGATGTTTCTATAGCCTACTTTGCCCTGACCCACCTTCAGAAGCCCGGTGTGAAGATTTGGGTTGAGGCTGAAGACGCTGCTGGAAACGTGGCCAAAGCTGGTTTTTATCACTATGTGATTGCGAAAAAGTTTCGAGGCGACCGTATCAATGTGAGCGATCGGTTTTTAAACGCCAAGATTCCCGCCATCAGCATTGATAAATATGGTGCATCTGTCGATAATAATCTTCAAAAATATCTGGTCATCAACAGCCGCATGCGTGCGGAGAACAACAAGACCATTCTCTCCACAGGAGATCTTACCGTGCCCCAAATGTTTTGGAAGGGGCGTTTTAAAAGGCTTCCTGGCTCAGCTACCCGTGCCATGTACGCAGACCACCGCAGCTACTACTACAAGGGCAACCGAGTGGATCAAAAGTATCATCTGGGGCTTGATTTTGCCTCGGTCCGCCAGGCTGAGATTCCTGCGGCAAATGCGGGGAAGGTGGTGTTCGCCAAAGCTGTGGGAATTTATGGTAAAACCGTGGTGATCGATCATGGATTTGGCCTCCTTTCAAGTTACTCCCATATGAGCAGTATTCGTGTGGAGGAGGGGCAGATGGTGAAACGAGGTGAGGTTCTTGGGCGCACAGGTGTGACGGGTCTTGTGGGAGGCGATCACCTTCACTTTGGCATGATTGTGGGCAATACGTTTGTGAACCCCATCGAGTGGTTCGATGGTAACTGGATTAAAAACAATATCACCGCAAAGCTGGAAGGGGTTCGGAAGGATCTTTTACGCAGATAAATTCAATGCGCTTTGGGGTGGGGCAAGGGATATACCCTTGTGTGATATGTGAAACAAAAAAAGTGACTGGAGCGATACATTGGGAAAAGCATACGAAGTGGAAAAGAGCTACAGTGAGATCAACGCACGAATAAAATCTGGTGATGTCGTGGTGGTGACCGCTGAAGAGATGATCGGCATTGTGGATGAGTGCGGTCCTGTCGAGGCAGCCCGAAAGGTGGATGTGGTGACCACCGGAACCTTTGCTCCCATGTGTTCGTCTGGCGCTTTTCTCAATATCGGGCAATCCACCCCCACAGTTCGAACCACCTCCACCTGGTTTAATAACGTTCCCTCTTACTCGGGTGTGGCTGCTGTGGATTGCTATCTGGGGGCAACCGCTATCTGTGATGACGATCCTTTAAATAAGGTTTATCCCGGTGAATTTCGTTATGGGGGCGGTCATGTGATTGAAGATTTGGTTGCGGGGAAAAATGTTTATGTACGAGCCGATAGTTATGGAACGGCCTGCTACCCCAATCTTCATGTGGAAAAAGAGGTGACACTGGATTCGCTTCAGTCTGCGGTGCTCTGCAACCCCAGAAACGGGTATCAGAATTACAATTGTGCCGTGAATGTGACGGATAAGACCGTTTACACCTACATGGGTACCCTTAAACCCAAGATGGGAAACGCCAACTACTGCTCCGCCGGAGAGCTCTCTCCTTTGATGAACGATCCGCTTTACAAAACCATCGGTATTGGAACCCGCATTTTTCTGGGAGGGGCGCAAGGGTATGTGGCCGGGCCGGGAACTCAGCACAAACCCGGAAATGCTCGGGGTGAAAACGATGTGCCCCTTTCACCAGCGGGAACCTTGTGGACCATGGGAGACATGAAGAAGATGTCTTCTGAGTGGCTTCGTGGGGTGAGCATGCGTGGGTACGGTTGCTCGCTTTCCGTGGGGCTTGGGATTCCCATTCCCATACTAAACGAGGAGATGGCCCGCTACACCGCTGTCAAGGATGAAGAGATTTTTACCCAGGTCGTTGACTACAGTGTGGATTATCCCAATGGGGTCTCCCGAAGCCTGGGGCAGGTGAGCTATAAAGAGCTTAAAAGCGGTTGTATTACCGTTGATGGCGTTGAGGTTCCGACGGTTCCCCTTTCCAGTATGGTAAAGGCGCGGGCTGTGGCAGAAACGCTTAAAGGGTGGATTGAAGCCGGAGATTTCTTTTTGGGTGAGCCCCAGGAGCTTTTGCCTCAGAGCTGACTATCTGTTGAACGCTCGAAGTGAGCGGGCATTTGCTGCGTCTTCAGTGGTATCCATACGATCAGGATAGGAGCTGCTTGCGCCTTCGACCATCGAAAGCAGTGGTCTGGTTTTCGAAGTTGGCTTTTAACGGAATAACTTCTATTTTTGTATTGCTGTGGAGCTACCTCACAGTATATGATCCATTCCATTGAAGGTGGTGTTCGGAATGCCGGATGCCCCCTTTGCACGCTTGCGAGCCCTTTGCAAAACACAACTCCGAAGTGCTTCTGTCTCTTTTTGAGTGGCAAGTACTTCGGGCCCATCTGTTTTATTTAACAAAACAATACAAGACAAACGACTCTGGTGATGCAGTTTTTACTCCTTTTGCTGAGGAGAAGACGCGCACAGCCATGTGCTCGCCATAAATGGCGGCTGTGGTAAGGGTCTCTACCAAAAAAGGCTGAACGCTGTGACGCGATCCAAACGCTCCACCGATGAGACCGTCCCCACCAAAGGGGCCATAAGAGAAAATGTTGAAGCCATCGTCATCGCCCTGATACTGGCTCTCTTTATTCGGACCTTTGTGGTTCAGGCATTTAAGATTCCCTCAGGTTCCATGCTCAACACCCTTCAGATCGGGGATCATATTCTGGTAAACAAGTTTATCTATGGCGTAAAGCTTCCCTTTATCCAGAAAACCATCGTTCCGGTGAAAGAGCCTCGGCGTGATGATATTGTGGTGTTTATCTACCCTGAAGACCCTTCAAAGGACTTTATCAAACGGGTGGTTGGCGTGGAGGGTGACACGGTCGAGATGAGAGACAAGGTGCTCTTTGTGAATGGAAAAAAGATCGAGAGAGACTACACCATTCATACCGACAGGCGGCTCATTGGTGGCCGGGATACTTTTGGTCCAGTTACGGTTCCCAAGGATTCTCTCTTTGTGATGGGAGACAACCGGGATAACAGTCACGACAGTCGTTTCTGGGGCTTTGTTCCCCTTTCCTCGGTAAAAGGAAAAGCGTTTATGATTTACTTCTCCTGGAACGGGAGAGACAAGTCGGTGCGGTGGGGCCGCATCGGAGATATTTTACGGTAACGTTGAGAAGGCGCCTTGGGCGCCTTTTTTATGAGGTGTTATGATTCTAAAGAGCAAGGATATTCTTGATTTGGAGTCTCTCTCAGCGGATGAAATTGGTTTAATACTCGATACCGCTGAAAGAATGGGGGAGATCTCCCGTCGTCCTGTAAAAAAAGTGCCCACCCTCCGCGGCAAAACCATTATTCTGTTTTTTCACGAACCCAGTACACGAACCAAGACCTCCTTTGACATTGCTGCCAAACGCATGAGTGCCGACAGCATCGGCATGTCTGCAAGCTCAAGCAGTATGGTCAAAGGGGAGACCCTTGCAGATACCGCCCTGACCCTTGAGGCCATGAATCCCGATGTGATTGTGATGCGCCACTCCTCGGCTGGCGCGCCTCATATGATGGCACGGCTTGTAACGTCCTCGGTGATCAATGCTGGCGACGGCATGCACGCCCATCCAACCCAGGCACTCCTTGATATGCTGACCCTCAGGCAAAAGCTTGGCTCTCTTGAGGGCAAGCGGGTGGCGATTATCGGAGATATTGCCCACAGCCGGGTGGCACGTTCCAATATCAACGGAATGACCAAGATGGGAGCTTCTGTGGTGGTGGCGGGTCCACCCAGCATGATTCCCTACGGAGCGGAATCGTTGGGGTGCAAAGTGGCCGCATCTGTTGATGAAGCGGTCGAGGGAGCCGATGCGGTAATGATGCTGCGAATTCAAAAAGAGAGGCAGGAGAATTTTCTTTTCTCCTCGGTGCGAGAGTATGCTGCCAATTACGGTATCACGCGGGAGCGCTTGATGCGCGCCAATGACGGGGCCATTGTCATGCACCCCGGGCCCATGAATCGTGGCGTTGAAATTCCCAGCGACATTGCGGACGGGCCGTGGTCAGTGGTTCTCGATCAGGTGACCAATGGTGTGGCGGTGCGTATGGCTCTTTTCTATCTGCTGGCAGGAGGACGTGATGCTGACAGTGATTAAAAACGGACACTTGGTCGACCCGGGCAACCGGTGCGGGGTTTGTGATATCTGGATTGAAGGCGAAAGCATCTCAGGGGTGTTTGCCTCTGGGGAGAAAAAAATTCCCGAAGGTTCAGAGGTTATTGATGCTCAGGGGCTTGTGGTGGCTCCGGGCCTTATTGATCTTCATGTGCATTTGAGGGAGCCCGGAGAGGAGTACAAGGAGACCATTGAGTCGGGCACCCGTGCGGCGGCATCCGGAGGCTTTACAGCAGTCTGTTGTATGCCCAACACGAAGCCTGTAAACGACTCCCCTGAAGTTACTTCTTTTATCGTTAATCAGGCCAACAAAGCCGGGTATGCAAAAGTTTATCCGGTGGCCGCCATTACCGGTGGCCTCTCTGGTGGCTCCTTGTGTGAGTATGGTGAACTTAAAGCCGCAGGAGCGGTGGCCATTACCGATGACGGCAGACCTGTTGAAAACGCGCAGGTAATGCGCCGGGCCATGGAGTATGCCAAAGGGTTCGACATGCCGGTGATGTCCCACTGCGAAGAGCTCTCTCTGGTGGCTGGAGGCTCTATGAATGAGGGGCTGACGGCCACCCGCATGGGGCTGGCAGGTATTCCGAACCTTTCAGAGTCGCTGATGGTTATTCGGGATATCGGGCTGGCAGAACTGACGGATACAAGACTTCACATCGCCCATGTGAGCACGCAAGAGTCCATTGAGGCGATCAGGCAGGCCAAAAAAAGAGGGGTAAAAGTAACGGCTGAAACCGCTCCGCATTACTTTACCCTGACGGAAGAGGCAGTGAAAGGTTACAACACCCATGCCAAGATGAACCCTCCCCTAAGGCGCGAGGAAGATCGTCAGGCCGTCAGACAGGCTCTTGCCGATGGCACCCTTGACGCCATTGCCACCGATCATGCCCCCCACTCGGTTCTTGAAAAGGATCTGGAGTTTAACCATGCCATGAATGGGATTGTAGGGCTTGAAACCTCATTGCCACTCTCTTTGGTCTTGGTGAAAGAGGGGGTACTCTCTTTTGAAACGTTGATCCGGCGCATGTCGAAAGCTCCGGCTCAGATTTTGGGTATTGATAACGATGTCAAAACGGGAAATATTGCTGACCTTGTATTGATCAATGAGGATGTTTCCTGGAAGTTTTTGGCATCAGAATTGCAATCAAAAAGCGCCAATACCCCGTTTGACGGGTGGGATATGAAAGGGCGGGCTGTTCGAACCCTTGTAAATGGCCGGACAGTATACCAATACTCGTGAAAGATTTGTGCCGTCTGTTGATGCGCTTGAATAGGCCATGCCGTAAAATGGCAGAGACCGACAAATATTGTCACTTTAAGCTCTTTGACTTTTGACGATACGGTAGTTTTGAAGAAACGATATGGTAAAACAACCTCAAATTCTTGTTGTGGATGATGAGCCCGGGATGCGGGAGTTTCTCGAATTGATGCTCACCAAGGAGGGGTACAACGTCTCCTTATCCGATGGCGGTAAAAATGCTGTACGGCAAATCGAAAAAAAAACGTACGATTTGGTTCTCACCGATATCCGCTTGGGAGATCTGACCGGACTCGATGTCTTAAGGGCCGCCAAAAAGAAGCGTGAAGAGACGGCCGTGGTTCTTATTTCGGCCTTTTCCACCACCGAAACAGCGGTGGAGGCCATGAATGCGGGAGCCTACGATTATGTTCCCAAGCCATTTGACAACGAAGAGCTTAAAGATACCATCCAAAGGGCCCTTGAGCTTCAAAGTATCGCAGCCGAAAAGGAGCGTCTTTCGGAAGAGACGCAAGAGGTGCTTCACTTTGGCTGCATGATTGGAAGCAGTGGGCCCATGCGGAGAATTTACGG
>JAKSCC010000037.1 GCA_022360815.1 Desulfobacterales bacterium | reverse complement strand
ACAGCTCTGACATTCAAAAACCAGGCCACAGTAAACATTGATCACAGCAACACTCAAAAAAACACCCGTTTAAACCACAACGCCAAAGAAATCTACACTTCCGTCATTTTTCAAAAACATTTTTCACAAGCAAATTCTCTCAACAGTTCACACTATTTTCTCTTGCACAAAAAAAAGCCCTTAAAACAAATTAAGAACTTTCCAGTAAACACTTAAATAACAAACAATTACATCCACGCCTTTTCGCGCACCCAGATGATATACATCATGGCACAAAATTGAAATAACCTCTAAAATAAGGATATTACACAGCCACCCTTTTTTCAAAAGACACTATAACTCTTAATTTTTTTAACCTTGGATTCGAAACCAAAAAAACTTTTTCCTGCACCTTTTTATAGAAAACCTTCAACTAAAAATTTTACTGAATTTTATAGGTTTTCATTTTCGAAAGAAGGGAAGGATGGCTGATTTCAAGAAGGCGGGATGCGTGGGTGCGATTGCCGTTGGTCTCTTTAAGGGCCCGTTTGATCATAAGCTCTTCAAGTTCCCGCATTGCCGTTTTCAGAGAGAATCCTCTGGGTGTAAATCCGGATTCGTTTCGTGAAAGATTCCGACCCTTTCCCATAATAGCTGGGGGAAGGGATTCGAGCTCCAAACAAGCGCCTTCGGTTAGAACCACGGCACGCTCCATGGCATTTTCTAACTCGCGTACATTGCCTGGCCAGTTGTAGGCCAAAAGTTGTTTCATGGCTGCTGGAGACACCGAGTTAACAGAGGTATTGAGCCGTTTGTTCAGCGTGGTTAAAAAATAATCACACAAAAGAGGAATATCTTCCTGACGTTCAGACAGCGGCGGCAAAGAGATGGTAAGAACATTCAGACGATAGTAAAGATCTTCTCGAAAACGCCCTTCGGCCACCTCTTCCGAAAGGTCCCGGGCTGTGGCGGCAATCACTCGAACATCCACTTTTCGCGTTCTCACCTCTCCCACAGGGCGCACCTCACTCTCCTGAAGCACTCGAAGCAATTTCACCTGCATGGCCATCGGGAGCTCCCCGATTTCATCTAAAAAAAGGGTGCCTCCGTTGGCCTCTTCAAAAAGCCCTTTCTTATCGTAGGTCGCCCCTGTAAAAGCCCCTTTTTTATGTCCAAAAAACTCACTTTCCATCAAAGATTCGGGAATGCCTCCACAATTCACTGGCACCCAAGGTTTTTCGCAGCGTTCACTCTCTTGATGGATGCCACGAGCAATAAGCTCTTTTCCTGTTCCACTGCCGCCAGCAATCAAAATGGTGGTGGCAAAGCGCGCTGCTTTGCGAGCAAGAAGGAAAACCTCTTTCATGGCAGGACTTGAAGCTACCATACTGGAAAAACGAAATCGCCCTTCCATCTGACTCAGCCGATTTTTCAAAAGCATGTTTTCAGAGGCAAGGGCTTGGTGCTCTGCCGCTTTGGAAAGAGCCAAAAGCACCTCATCCGGACGAAAGGGCTTGGAGATAAAATCAAAAGCACCTTCGCGCATGGCAGAAACCGCGGCATCAATATTGGCATAGGCACTCATCATGATTACCTGGGAGTGCGCAAAAAAGGCTTGGTTTTCCCGCAGAAGGGTGATGCCATCCACCTTTGGCATCTTCACATCCAAAAGCACAAAATCGTAAGGAATCTCGGCTTCCAGAGCCCGGCACATCATTTTGACACCAGTAGATCCCGATGCCGATGTATCCACGCCATACCCTTCTCTCTCCAGAAGCGTCATCAACATATGCCGCATGTTCTTCTCATCATCAATAATTAGAACGCGAAGACTCATGCTTCCCCCTTCTTTACACCTAGCGTCGCCACTGGAAGCTCCATTATCATCCGCGTGCCTCTCGCTTTGGAATTTTCAGCACGAAGGTTTCCACCCAACCCCTGAACAATCAAAAACGAAACCGAAAGACCGAGCCCGGTTCCTTTGCCCGGATCCTTGGTGGTAAAAAAGGGATCAAAGACATTGGGAAGAACCTCACTGGCAATTCCTCCGCCATTGTCCTCTACCACCACCTCCATCTGGCTTTCATCTTTCATACGGGTCTGAATAAAAATCCTTCCGGCATCCACTTCGGCAGCCTCAATGGCATCGGCGGCATTTAAAACCATGTTCATAAAGACTTGTCGAAGCTCAGCACCTGCAGCAAAAACCCAATCTTCTTCAGCCCCCAGTTCCGATTCAAGGGAGATCTCCTTAAGAAGGGGTTGCACCCTGACCAACTCGTGCATCTCTTCCACAATGCTGTGGACCGATACCGGCTCTCTGGCAACTTTCTCGCCCGACCGATTGAAATCGAGAAGCTGACGAATAATCCCATCCATACGCGAGAGTTCCTCTTCCACGCGAAGAATAAAGTCTTCCCGCTCTTTGGGGGAATCGGATTTTTTAATAAGCGCAAGGTAGCCTGTGACGATTCCCAGAGGGTTTCCGATTTCATGGGCAACACCCGAAGCCAGGCGTCCCATGGCAGATAGTTTCTCTGCTCGCACCACCTCTTCTTGAGCCCTCGTCAATTCTTCATTCGCCGCTTCAAGCTCCACCACACTGGCTTTGAGCTTCTCCCGGTCGGCATTGATCCGGCTGATCATGGTATTGAGCGCCATGGAGAGTCGGGAAAACTCGCTTCCCGTCTCGTCATGAAATAAAAAGCTCGCTTCATCATCCACATTTTCGGCCTTTGCAAGAAGCCTCTGTACCGGCTTTAAAGCCACTTTGGAAACCTGCCACACCCCGGCAAACGTCACGACAAAAAAGTTCACCAAAATATAAAAAAAGAGCAGCTTTACCGTGCTTGAAAGCCAGGATATAACCTCTTCCGTGGAGACCAGGACCCCCACACTCCCCTTTTTTGAACCCACCAGAGGCGCTGCCACCACCACCGCACCTCCAAAGTTCAAAAAGGGTGTTGCATCAAGTTTTTTCAGCTGTGGCTGGCCTGTGGCCATGGCCTTAGCCATCACCGCATCGGTCTCCTCAAGTCTGGGATCATCCCCGAAACCATACACTATATTTTCATCGGGAATAGCAATCTTCACCAAAGAGACGGCGCTTCCCTTCACCACATGCCCCATGGCGTAGCGGAGCCCGTTCATGCTTCGCTTGCCAGACGAGTCAAATCCGAATCGGGAGACGGTTTCAGCCAGCTGCCAGGCCCTCTCTACCTCTTTTTTCACCATCACCTGCTT
>JAKSCC010000034.1 GCA_022360815.1 Desulfobacterales bacterium | reverse complement strand
TGAAATGCGACCTCCTCATGGGCATGTTGAATGGCATGGGAAACCTCATGGGCCGCCACCACCACAGCGGCGAGGGTTTTACGTCCGGCAAACCGAGCTTCTATAGAAACAGTACGATTTTCAGGGTTGTAGTGGCTTGAGAGAGGATCTTCTATAACCCTGACGCCCTGAAGTGAGAGGTGCGCCACAAGAAGTCGAGCAAATTCCAAACCTGTCCCAGAAAAATAGTCTTGCCGGTTGTATTGCAGAAGCGTGTGCCGTGCCCACCACTGGGGGCCGTAAAGAAACACCAAAAACAAAACCACAAAGACCAGGTACACCATGGGGCAAACCTCCGTCACGATAGATGTCTGGGCTCTCACCTAAAAAAAAGAGCCCAGCTTCAGATCAACTCTTTATGGAGTGGCCCAGAGAACGAAAACAGACGTGATCGGGAAGCGCCATCTTCTCTCCATTTTCATCAAGCCTGACAAAGGTGATGGTGGTGGTAAAAACCCACTTCTCCTCCGAGGCTCCCTGCTCATCGGCAAACACATCCACTTTGTATTTCACCGAAGAGACCCCTTTTTTAAGAGGCTCAATCTGAAACCGAAGGATAGATCCACTGATGATCCGTTTTTTAAAAACAATCTCATCCATACCAATGGTTACCAGCGTGCACCCCGTAAAATCTCGGGATGCCACCAACCAGGCATATTCATCGATCCATTTTAAAAGGGCTCCGCCAAAGAGATAGCCATGATGATTCAAATGCTCGGGCCGAACGATGGCATACGTATCCATAGTGTTTTAACACTCCGTTTTCCATAGAATTTATCTTTTAATCAAGCTACATGAGCTTTCATATTGACACACCCTTCCAAGGGGTTTCAACGATCATTTTTGCAAAATCCTCGGCCTTTTTTCAGCCCCGGTGCTGTGATATACTTTGAGAAAAATCAAGTCGTGAAAAGTCAATGCATTCAAACAACACACACGACATGACACCATCAATAAAAATCCACCCAAAAAATTTCCATCCACCGCACCTCTCTTCCCGACTGCTCCACAACAAACGATCCCCCATGATCAACGAAGGGTCGTCATGAAAAAGAGATCCCCTGACAAAAAAGCGTCCTCCGCTCTCCAAACTGAAAAATTCCGCCCAATGAAGAGCGGACTTCATATTCTTATCGCCGATGATATGGCAGAGAACGCACGTCTCATTGCCGCAAGGCTTAAGCAACACGGTCACACTTCTGTCATGGTCCCCAACGGACGTGAGGCTGTCGCCCTGGCCAATGAAAACCACTTTGACCTTATTTTTATGGATGTGCAAATGCCTGGCATGAATGGCTTAAAGGCAACCCGCACCATTCGGGAGGGGGGGACAAAAAAAAGCGGAAGATTTACCCCCATTGTGGGCCTTACGGCCTGCGTGGGTCCGAGTGAACGCATGAAGTGCCACCGTGCTGGTATGGATGATGTCGTGGAGAAACCCATCGATTTTCATCAGCTTTTTCAGGTCATTGCCAAGCACACCCCATCACGGGGTCAAGGCCCCACCCACCAAGGCTCCTGCCCCGTGGAGCACACCCTGCATCAAGTAAGCGACCTGGATACCAACTCCGCCCTTTCTACCTGGGGAGATGCCTCCCTTCTTCTCTCCTCCATCCGCCGTTTTGCCACCAGGTTCCGCGCGACCCCCGGCCTGATGAAAAGCCACCTTGAACTCAAGGAGTTCTCCAGACTTAAGAGAAAAATCCATGCCATGAAGGGTGTTGCAGGCAACCTAAGCCTCACCCCCATTTACACGCTTTGCCTGCAAATAGATGAATCTCTCAATCAAAAAACGGAAGACGCCCTTCTGCCCCTTATTGAAAAACTTGAGGCCCAGCTGGATCGGCTCAATCAAGAGCTACCAATCCAACCCCACACCTCACCAGCCACCAAACCCCATGACCCAACAGGTGTTCCCATGCAAGACCGTCCAAAAATTGTGGCCATTGATGATGAACTCGGTAACCTTGAAATCCTTCGCCAAATCCTTAAAAAAGAATACGATCTCACTTTTGCAACCAGTGGCCAAGAGGGAATCACGGCTGTACAGCGCCACAAACCCGACCTCATTCTTCTGGATGTCGTCATGCCTGAGATGAGTGGACATGACATCTGCCGAGCCTTAAAGGCCGACCTCAGAAGCCGCGCCATTCCCATCATCTTTGTCACAGCCATGGGAGACGAATCCAACGAAGCCCTGGGGTTTGAACTGGGGGCTGCCGATTACATCACCAAACCTTTCAACACGGCCGTTTTAAAAGCTCGTATTGCAACACATCTGGCCCTTTATGCACAAAACAGAGCCCTGGACACACTGGTAAGAAAACGCACCGATGAGTTGAACAACACCCGCCTCGAAATCATTCAAAGGCTGGGAAGGGCTTCCGAATACAAAGACGATGAAACCGGCCTTCATATCATCCGCATGAGTCACTACACACGTATTCTGGCCGAGGCCATGGGGTTTGGCCCCGCCGAGGTGAATCGTATCTTCCATGCCGCACCCATGCACGATATCGGCAAAATCGGCATCCCCGACCATATCCTCCTGAAACCCACCGCCCTTTCGGAAGAAGAGTGGAAGATCATGAAACGCCATCCAGAAATCGGTGCGGAGATCCTTGGAGACAACCCCTCGCCTCTTTTTCAAACCGCACGTTCCATCGCCATGACCCACCACGAAAGATGGAATGGAAAAGGCTACCCCTTTGGGCTCTCCAAAGAAGAGATCCCCATCGAAGGACGCATTGTGGCTTTGGCCGATGTGTTTGATGCCCTCACCAGCCAGCGCCCGTATAAAAAAGCCTGGCCCTTGGCTCAAGCTTTAGAATATATACAAAGCCAGGCCGGCCACCTGCTTGACCCTCAGATTGTCCCCCTTTTTATGGAAAATCTTGACGCCATCACCCGTATTATGAAGCAATTTTCCGATCCACATCGTGAATTGGACAAAACCTCCGAAGATCAAATCTACAAAACGATCTCTTTCCATAAAGAAAAAACGACAAACACCTCTGAATCACCTCCAGATACAGAATAAATCAAAAAAAACATCATCCATGGCTGAAATTGTGCAAAACTTTACGTTAAAGGAAGCCCTGTTTCCATGCCCTTCCACCACACCTTATCCCCCTAAAAAATGAAGTCGTCAAAAAGTCGATCCCCTGACAAACCAACCACCACATCATCGCAAAGGCACGAAGCAGGCTTTCTCATGTGATGGACCGCAATACGGTTAAGCTGACTCTTATGGCCATCATGAAAAGCTGCCCCACCCCATCAAAAAACCAATTTTTCATTTTCCTTTTATTTAAAACAATTATCGCTTTATCCACCCTTTTTATTGACTTTAAATGAACGATCATTTATTAAATCTTCATGAGACCAAAAGACGAAACCAAACGCGAAGCGATTCTTCAATCTGCCATGGTGCTGATCAACACCTATGGCTTGGCCCACACCTCCATCTCCAAGATTGCAAAGGAGGCCGGAGTCTCGCCCGCCACCATCTACATCTATTTCGCCAACAAGGAAGACCTTCTCACAACCCTCTATGTGGAGGTCAGGCGGGAAATGGCTGGTGCCATTTTAGACAGCATCGACGAGTCCCTTGAGGTGGTGGATGCGTTTCGCCTTCTTTGGGAAAACCTCCTTGCCTACTATCTTGCCTACCCGGACCACTTCGTCTTTGCCGAGCAATTCCACAACGCCCCCATCGTCGACTCGGTGGATCCTGCTGAGGTGGACACTCACTTTGAACCCTATGTTCGGCTTATTGAACGGGGGCAGACCCAGGGGCAACTCAAAAACATTCCAGCAAACCTCATCAATGCATTTGTCTTTTACCCCTTGACCGAGCTGGCCAAACACCATGTCAAAGAGGGAACCCCCATGGAAGATGACGAACTGGAGGCGGCCTTTGACTGCGCCTGGGATGCCATTCGTGCCTGATCAGCATGGCCCCACCATAAAGGCCATGATCGGGCCTTCTCCCTTCCGCAAACGTCTCTTTAAAAATAACTAAACGCTCATTCATTTAAATAGAAAAGGGTTCACAAAACAATATTTTCAATTACATAAATAGGTTATAATCCAGTCCTCCCTGATGCAGGGTTACCTTTTGGCCGATCTTTAACCAGAAACCAAAGAGTAAGCCTGCCAACCACTGGTCCCAAATCCCTTTCAAAAAACACCCCCCTGGGTTCACGACCTCTAAAACATCCACCCGACTATCGCCCCAAAGCCCCAATGGTATCACTTGTGATGCATTCACAAATTGCCGACGCTTCAAACTGAAGCCAGCCGAAATAATTCCCCCAAAAGCCACTCTCACCGCTGGCTCACGCAAAACCCATAACGAGCCAAAATAAAAACACATTTCATCTTTTCACCAACTTTTTAAATAAATGATTGTTCATTTATATTCGACCAAAACGAACTGCATTGGGCCCAACACCTCTCCTCCTTAACAAGACTCAGGACCTGTAAAACCTGTCTCCTTATCCCATCTGTCCATTGAACTCCCCCCACGCCTCCAAAATTTCAACGTCGCGCAGGCTCAGATTGTGTTACCACCCACCCTTTTTCCCATACTGAGCCGTCCCTCCTCGTCTTTGCTCCCCATAGCGTTCTTTTGAGTCTCTTTTTTCGCTTTCAACTTTTTTCCATAAACGAATATTCGACTATTTTCAAAATCAAAATCTTTTGACTATAAAAGAGTGAAATCTATTTGCTCTCTTTCTATCTTCTTAAAAAGAAAAACCATAATTCGAAACAGACCTACTATTTTTTCAGCATTATTTCATAAACAAACGATCTTTTATTTCTAACAAAAAATATCCTTGACCAAAGCCTATTTCAGACCACACAAGCCCCTATCCTCTGCCAGTCATCCAAAAAAACACATCAAAAATCTGTTTCAACACCATCTGTTAAACGATGGTTCACTCAGCTATAATAAGCTGGTAATTTAATCAGATAGCACCATCCCAACAGACAGAACCTTGTTCAAAAATTTACACGCATCACCTCACCAGGCAAACCATAAAATCCATCCAAAAGAAAGGGCGTGTCATGACAGAAAACTCAAAGCAAGAGACCTTAAAAAAACGCATCAGGGAACTGGAAAGGATGCTGGATGATAAAAATCGCGTCATTCACTGGGAGATTCTGGACCTTCTTGCCCAGGCATGGGAAAAGAACGGGCCGCCTGGCATCGTGGAAAACAGAGACCTTGTCCGCACCTTGAAACTGAGTGCCGGAGCCGCATCTCGCGCTCTTGAAATTCTGGAATCACTGGGAATAACCGATCATGATGCCATGGGGTTCTCATCCTATCTCACCCCAGAAGGGTATCTAATTGCTCAGAAAAGAGACCAAAGCCGGCCCCTTGACGTCCAGATCCACGACATCAGAAAAGGAGATTGATCTTCTTTCTTACCCTCCTGCTTTAACCGAACGATCATTCACTTAAAGCATGACAATTGTGCCATCACCTGCGAATAAAGCTCAAAGCAAAAAAAGAGCCTGCCCCGATTCTGGAACAGACCCTCTCCTATGTGCCGCACTATATTTTAAGAGATAAGATGAAAAGAGAAGCTTATCCCACGCCCTCTCAATTCGCAAACGAGAGGAGAGGGGCTGGGGTGTGTTGCGAAGCCACCGTTATGGAGGTGTTGGTACCGTTAAGCACATTGTAAGCTGCTGCAAGGGCCATATCCGGGGTGTTGTTCTCTTCACTCAAGTGGGCCAGCACCAAATGCTTCAGACGAGACCGATCCAGCTCGTCCAAAAGCGTGGCGGATTCTTCGTTTGAAAGATGGCCCACTCGGCTTCGCACACGTTGCTTGAGGGCCCAGGGGTAGTTGGGATTGGCCATGAGAAGCTCAGGATCGTGATTGGCCTCCAGCACCAGGGCATCGCATCCCGAAAGGTGCTCCTTGACCAGGTGAGAAGCCACTCCAAGATCTGTTGCCACGCCCAGAGCCGAGCCTTTTGTCATGATACGAAAGCCCGACGCATCGGCGGCATCGTGGGAAATCGAAAAGGGGTGAATCTCCATGGAGCCCACAGAAAAACGCCTGCCGCACTCCATAAACTGGATATCCATGTCTTTGGTCTTGCCCAGCTTCTTTAAAGACTCACCGCAGGTGGCCTCGGTGATGTAAAGAGGAATCTTGTAGCGACGGCAAATCACCCCCACACCGCCCACATGATCGGTATGCTCGTGGGAGACCACCACAGCCGAAAGAGATGCCGGATCCAGCTCACGCAGCTCCATACGTCGGGCCAGCTCTTTGCCCGATAAACCGCAATCGATAAGCACAGCACTGTCGGTGCCACGCACGTAAAGGGCGTTTCCCTTGCTACCGCTTGCCAGTTGGCAAAAAATATTCTCGTCGGAAGTGCCCATACTATCTCCCTGTATGGCCAAAGCCTCCGGCCCCGCGCTCGGTCTCATCAAGCACTTCCACTTCCACCACATTCGCCTGCCAGACGCGGGTGATGATCATCTGGGCGATACGCTCTCCGCGCTTGATGACAAAGGGCTCGGAACCAAAATTGATCAAAGCGACCTTCAATTCACCGCGGTAATCGCTGTCGACGGTACCCGGGGTATTGATGATGCCGATGCCGTGCTTTACAGCCAGGCCGCTTCGGGGCCTTACCTGTGCCT
This sequence comes from Desulfobacterales bacterium, assembly GCA_022360815.1. Lineage (GTDB taxonomy): Bacteria > Desulfobacterota > Desulfobacteria > Desulfobacterales > Desulfolunaceae > Desulfoluna. The sequence goes on along the minus strand of JAKSCC010000034.1, from coordinate 726 downwards.
CAAAACCTTTGGGCATCTCCATGGCAAGCCCTGTGGGAACCAGAGCCACGGCTCCGGGGGCCATCTCCATGGGCTCATCATTGGCGGCATAAAGATCCATCCCCGCAGCCTCTTCGGTCATGTATTTCGGTAGGGGAATCTCCCCATCCACTTCCGGCCGAAGCCGCTTGAACGCAATTCTCGGTCTTTCAGTCATCTTTTTTTCTTAGCCTCCGGCGGGTCGCTTTTTTGAAAAAAAGCTCCGCAAAAAACTTTTCTATCGTCCCACACATTATCTAAATCGCCCTTTGAGCGATTTAGATAATGCGTGGGATTAAAAGCTTATATCCGATGATTTAAAAAGCCTGTTTATCAAACTTTTCAAAAGCTTGGCCCCCGACAGAGCCGCCGGAGGCGAATGATAACGGAATGGTTACTGTTACGGCATAAAAAAAGTGCCGCGAAACGGGGCACTTTTTTTATATCGGTATCAAACAGATCTTGAAAGGGGATAAGCACATTTTTTTGAAAACGAATGAATTACCTGAACATGAAGCCCAGCAACCCACGCCTGTCCAAAAATCTTGCCCCCCCTTGCCCTTCGCGTGAATGCTCTCAAAAAGATGCGAGTCTCTTCACCTTACCGAGTATTCACCATTTGGGGTCCAGGGATCATCCCCTGGTCGCCGAAGGCTAAGCAAACACCTGTCCGATTTTTTCTTCATCGGGGTTGGGGCCCAAAACCGC
>JAKSCC010000228.1 GCA_022360815.1 Desulfobacterales bacterium | reverse complement strand
TATCGGCCTTTTTGTCTAAAACCTTTACCTATCTTATTGTTTCAATTTTGCAAAAAATTCAAAGGGTTTAGACAAAGTATAAAACCTAACACGCTTGGTATTTTTCTTTTTTCTAACAGGCTAATTTTCAAATACGATTCCAACCTGAAGGACACAGTTTGATAACAGAACGGCCGACACAATCGGCAGGGAAATATTTTTAGGGGGGGCAAATTTGCTTTTTGTAAAACAACATCGATTCATAGCCATAGCCCCAAAGAAATCAATGGCAATGATAATTCTGACGTATCGGATCGAAATTCTACTCTTTGTCTAATCCAGTCATTCCGAATAAGCAAAACCTCCCAGATTCGACACATCGAATTCGGGAGGTTTTTATTACTCACCACAGAGTACTTTTCTTCCTTTTCTACATATAGAATCGGTCGTATACAGATTCAAGTACTGCACCAATGCACCAACACAATACGCCTTTTTATCGCACTCGAACTTATGAGTCGTATTCGAACCATAAACGGAATTTTATGGTTTTGTTTATCCATAGAGAGACAATATCTGCTTATTTGCAATTATTGAAGAATCGTATAGAAGTGAATGAAAAAAGCATTATGGCCCTGATGGCCAAGGAGATGCTCTTAAAGACATATACTCATATAGATTCAAAACTAACTGATTCGATTGAAAGTTTGGCTGCCGATTTGGGATTTTCAAAAATCTATTCTCGTTCTGCAACTGCCACTGTAGTTTTCAAAAAAAGCATAAAACCTTGAGCAAGCGCACGCCGACACTCGCCAGCCATTAACTTAAGCATTAATTGCCTACTCATACCAATATTTCTGTCGATATCTGATGGTTATGCACGAAATTTAATTTTGATAAAATTAGAATTATGGTATAATATTCAAGTTGAGGTAAATAACCCAAAGGCATTCTTATTATAGAAATATTCACCTGCCCCTACCTTCACAATGCTCTCCCGATTTAAACAGAATCAAAACTAATCATCCCGACCAGTCCCCTCACTCATTTCAACAATTCAAAACAGTTGCGATATTTTAACATCGGCTAATTCGCCACCCTAATTAGTAGGAATTTTCCCTGCACAGGAAAAACCCATAACCAACCTAAATAAGGAGGTATTATGATTAGAGCAGGACCATAATATTAACAATTAGCATTGTGTCTACAGTTCTATAAGAATAGCACAAGCAAACATTTTGGATTTGCTGCCTAATTATTAAACAAGGAGACTGCTATGACAAATATAAACAGACAGTATGAGTGGACCCTGGAGGCATATGAACAGCAGGGCAACCTGTGGATTAGGTGGACGACCAATGCACCATTTAGACCAAAACAAGGTCAAATCCATGTATATAATAATGAAGTATTTCCAGATAACCCACAAGATCAAACGAAAAAATGGACATGGGATAATCTCAACAACACTCCGTGGGATACGGGATTAGCCTGGGGATCGGGATGGCATTGTGCATACATAGCTGAAAAATATGAAGATCAAGGTGGCTCCAACTGGAGCTACAGATATCTTGAGCAAGTGGTCACATAAGCTTCTTGAGCTACAATGAGGCTGTCCGAAAATCTCCATCAAGAGAAAGTATATACAGTGCACTGCATGACCGACGCCTTAAATTTCTTTTCATTACAGCCCTATATCTTTAAATGTTAGATAAAAAACTTTCTTCCCGAGAGCAAATCGGGAAGAAAGTTTTTCCATATCTGTGATGAACGCAGTGTTGGATTTGCAATCCATCATCTTTTAAACGTCATGACGCTACATTCGCCCCCTAAAAATATACTTCCGGATTGTTTTTTTTATGGGCTTTGAAAACCGTCGTAGTACTCTCTGAGATAAAGGCAAATCCCTCTCCGCCATATGCTCACAAATAATCTCGTCTGTTTTGTCATCCAAAATCGGTAAAACCTTAAAATCTGCAAGACAAGACATGATTTCCTCATAAAAATTTATGGGTTAAAGGAGTAATATAAATTGTGTCGACACCCATACACATTACTCCAGGCAACCCCTTAATATCAACAAATTAACTCAATTGCGAAACCATACCCTGTCGAACCAAAATTTGATACATCTGATTCTTAAGCCATTCAAAATTTATAATATAAAGGTTGCCGGGGGCTGCGCCGGTCAGTCTCCGTCCTTTGCTCGACGACCCTTTGGCCTTAACCAGCAATCATTCCAGAAGGAGGCAAACCGTGAGTACATATCATATTTCGCTTATGCAACATGATGATATTGATGAATCAGTTAAAGTACTCAGCACCGCCATGCTTCATAACCCGCTCCACATCGCCGTATTCAAAGGCAGCGGTGAATTTGAGCGTTTAAAAATCGAAAGCACCTTCAAAGATCTTTTCATGACACTACCTGGCATCGTTTTTGTGGTAAAAGCCAACACTGAGATTGTCGGTGTCATGCGAATGAAATCAGCCATTGGAAAAGATCAGAATTTCAAGCCAGTGCAACCAATCAATGAAAACGACATAACCTGGAGAAAAGCATTCTGGCTCAACGAATGGGCACAACGTAGACCCGAAAAGCAACACTGGCACCTTGGCCCCATTGGTGTGCTGCCGTCCTATCGAAAACTGGGCATTGGCTCACAGCTGATGCAACGATTTTGCGATGAAGTGGACAACTGCTTCGCAAAAGCTTACCTGGAAACAGATTTGGACGAGAATGTACGGTTTTACGAAAAATTTGGGTTTAAAACCACTTCAAAGTCTATGATTTTTGAGGTTGAAAACAAATACATGGTCAGGCCAGCGAAAAAGGGTTAAGAATACGGCATCGGCTTTATCGCACTGCTCTTCAACCCTTTATGGGCCACGAAAATCTTTGAATCTTCGCCCCTTTTGATATTAAATGGCACCCTCTTTGGGGTCGGCGTGTTGACCTTTGTCCTGTTTGTTGTTTCAGAAAGAAAAGAGAAAGGCTTTCCTATGCTCTGCAAGGGCTTAAGCAAGGACAAACCGTCACCGCTTAAGCCCTTGCTTCTTTTTTCAGACACCAGCGTGATTCAAGCTAAACGAGTCAACAAGCTCGCCTGTGGAGATAAGGGACTTTACATGAAGCGCTTCTTCATCCACGGAGATATGCTGAAACACCTGACGATTCCCCACCGACACATCGGCCCACGAAGCCGAGGCAGTATACATCTTGGGTCCGCTCACCGAAACCATGTAGGTGGGCCGGTATTTGCCAAAAATGGGTTTGAGGCTTCCTCGAGCGTAGGTGTGATCGTGGCCTTGAAGAACCAGATGAACACCATACTTTTCGTAGAGCGGACGGATATGAAGATTCAAAAGAAAATGGCCGGTGCGGCCGCTGGCTCCGGCACGCATGGGATGATGGTGAAAGGCGATGGTCCACCGGCAGGGGTTGTTTTTCAGGCACTCTTTAAGCCAGATGCGCTGCTTCCGAGCGTAATACGGGTTGTGCATCAGGGTGGTATCCAGTGAGATAAACCGCACATTCTGGTAATCCACATAGTAAACGGTGTTGGTAAGCCTTCTTGAGTCCGGCCCGTTACCTGGAAAGGCGAACTGGTGGTTCCACTGGGGCGAGATGCTCTCCAGCTTGTACTCATGGTTCCCCGGAGTGGCCAGACAGGAGATCCCGCTCTGGGCCCAACCATCCCCCTGATGCCACTGGCCCCACTCTTCATCTGAGTCTTCATGGTTCACCAGATCCCCGGCATGAAGCATAAACCGAATATCCGGATCCTGTACTCTGGCCCTTCGAACCACATGAGACCACTCTGACAGGATATTATTTTGGGCATCCCCCAAATAAATAAACGAAAAGGGTTTCAAGGTTTCGGCGGACGTTTTAAAAAGAAACCACTCGCTCCAGGTACTTCCGTCACCCAGGCGGTAGTGATAAGAGGCCTCCGGCTCAAGCCCCGTAAAAAAGACCCGATGATAGTAATCCCGCCAATCCTTGCCGTCGGTGGCCTTTAAAACACTGGTGGTACCGGGTACCGTCACCGCAGAAGAGGTAAAATGGGGAGATCCGTCGGCCACTGCTATCTGGGCCAGTGGATTGGAAACCTTCTCCCAGGTGCGCCAGGTGACGCACTGACTACGGGCCGAATCCTCGGTGGGAATCAGAAGAATACGATCCGGTATCGCCGATGCGGCAAAAACCCGATTTTCCACCTCTTGCGCTTTTGATCCTTGAGATAAAGCGGCCACAGGTTGAAACGCCGCCGCCATAGCTCCCGTAGCACCAGTCATCTTAAGAAATGCCCTTCGATTCAACGCTCGATCCATCATTGTCGCCTCCTTGTGGGTCATGCCATAGATAGATGATCAATTGGACAAACGTTAGGATAAAATGATGAGAATATGGTGATAATAAAATGCGAATTACAGGCAACCAAGGATAAATATTTATTTATTTGGTACAGCATTGATATGACATATCCTTTTCAGAAGAAAGAAGACGAGATCCATCGCACAAAAAAAGCCTTTTCGCATAGGCTGGTAAGCTTCTCTCCATGGATGCTTGGAAATCGGTGGGCAGAGAGGACAACCTCTGTTAGTTTAAAAGTCACCTCATTTTTCCTTTCTACAACCATTCGGTATATCTGAGATTTTTTCCAACGCGAGGTATAAAAAATCACCCAACAACAGGAGACGCAGAATGGAGATCTCAAAGAAGACCAAAATTGGCAATCTTCTGAACAGCTACCCTTTTCTTATAGAGTATCTGGTGACCCAGGCGCCGGCTTTTTCAAAGCTTAAAAACCCAATCATGCGAAAAACCGTGGCGGCCATTGCATCCATTGATAAAGCGGCCTCCCTTGGTGGCCTTGATCCAAACGACCTTCTGGCAGGAATTGCAGTAGAGATATTCAAACACACCAACGAAAGTGTCACCCTTGTGAACAGCGGGGGAAGAGACGAGCTACCAGACCCCATGGATCGTGACGCACGCATTCAGGCCTTTAAATCCATTGTTCTTCGAATCCATGGCGGTGAACCCGTCGAAAACTTGAGGGATGAATTTCACCAATTGTTGAAAGATGTCTCTCCTGCGGAGGTGGGGGCCATGGAACAGGAGCTGGTCGCCGACGGTATTCCTGAATCTGAAATCAAAAAACTCTGCACCCTGCATGTGGAGCTTTTCACCGCCGATTCAGATGCCCCAAAGCTTCCCCCGTTTCCCGAAGGGCACCCTATCCATACCTTTCAGACTGAAAATGCCATGGCCGAAGAGAAAGCTGCAGCGCTCTTCAAAATCACAGGAACCATCGTCGATGATTTCGGTTATTCCGCAGCCAAAGAGGGTTTAAAGCAAGCCACAGAAGACCTCTCAAATATCATCAGACACTACGAGCGCAAAGAAAATCAGCTCTTCCCCATGATGGAAGCCCATGGCCTCACGGCACCGCCCAAGGTGATGTGGGAGCTCCACGATGACATTCGGGTCATGTTCAAAGACGCTTTTGAAAAACTCGAATCAGGCGGCCACAGCGCCGCGGTATCAGCCGTTTCGGAGCTCACCATCGCAGTTCGGGATATGATCTTCAAGGAGGAGCGCATTTTATTGCCCATGGTTTTTGAGGCCTTCACCGAAAAAGAATGGGGCCGGGTCAGGCGTGGAGAGGCGGAGATCGGTTTTTCCTGGATAGATCCGGGAGATGCCTGGCTTTCTACCACAGACACCCCTGAATCAAACGCCAGCGCAGCGTCCGGGCTAATCTCTTTGGAAGCTGGACAACTGGAACCGTCGGTGCTCAACGCTATTTTAAAGCACCTGCCTGTCGACATGACCTTTGTGGGACCCGACGACCGCGTGGCCTACTTTTCTCAAACCGATGAACGAATCTTCCCTCGAAGCGAAGGGATCATCGGCCGCCATGTCTCCAACTGCCATCCGCCCAAAAGCGTCCATGTTGTGGAGGAAATTCTTGAAAAATTCAAAAGCGGGGAGCGTGATACGGCAGAATTTTGGATTGAGCTTGGCGGACAATTTATCCACATTCACTACTTTGCCGTGTGGCAAAACGGAGAGTATCTCGGCTGCCTTGAGGTAAGTCAGGATGCCACAGGAATCCGTCGTCTTGAAGGAGAACAGCGCTTGCTCGATTGGCATTAATTCTTGTAAGGCAGGAGAAGTACAAAAAGGCTGCCGCAGCCTATGAGATCGCCCTTGGCCTGGGAAGCAAGAGAGTCTCACCCCAAACCCTTTTTTCCATAGATCAGTATATTCGAGCCGTGCCCTAAGCCGCCCGAGTGGCCGGCCAGGGCAAGCTGAAAAAAACACATTGGCTCAAAAGGGCCCAGGCTCTCTTCCAGTCTGCTCAGTTTAAAACAGCCCTTGACCTCCTTGAGGCCAACCCTCAAAGGGCCGCCCTGCCCCGGGCGGTCCTTCTCAAGGGAAAGATCCTTGCGGCCATGGGAAACACAGAGGCTGCCGTCAAAACCTGGATCTCCTGTCGGTCCCTTCCCCTTGCCGGTGAAGAAAACCAGGGCCAGCTCAGAAGAGAGCGGGGCCAAATAACGGCCAGAGCCCTGATCCTGGCCGGACAGACCCTCTGGCTGGAGAAAACAGACAGGTCTTTAAACACCTTTCCCGTGTCTCAGGATATGAATCCACGGGCCTGGCCCTGGCCGATACCATGCAGTACCTCATAGATACCAAACCCTGATAAAAAGCACCTTGTTAACGCACCATCATCGGCAGACATCTCCTATGATGTCTGCCTTGAATGCGCCACCAACACCTCCCTTCCATACCATCTCAATACCCTGAAACGATCTATTTATAACCCGATCCGGAGTTTCACCGGCGAAGCCGTTGACCTTTACTTCAAACTCTGCAACATTTTTCTTGCTCAGTTTTTGAAAAAGGCAATATTTTTTCACAAGACAAACAAAAAGACCAAAACCGAACCCCGAAACCAAGAGCGCCGCTATGAAACCCAATCCAACCCACCATGCACCCGCTATTCTTGCTATCCTCACACTTTTTTTACTCGCCCCCTTTTGTTCTGCAGCCGAAGCCCCTCACCCCACCGGACGAGATATCATGGTCTGGGTCGACGAAAAGCCAGATGGTGACAACCGCATCTCAACCGTTCGCATGACCCTTGTAAACCGGCGCGGCCGCAAACGAATCCGCGAAATGTCTTCCTGGCGACTGGATGAAGGCAAAGACACCAAAAAGCTGATGCGCTTTAAAAAACCGGCCGACGTTGAAGGCACCGCCTTTTTAAGCTGGGACTACGACAACCCTGATACCGAAGATGATCGGTGGCTCTACATGCCTGCCCTTCGAAACACGAGACGCATCAGCGGCAAAGCCAACGACGACTACTTTATGGGCACCGACTTCACCTACGACGACATGGGAGATCGCAACGTGGACGAAGACACCCACACCCTACTGCGTGAAGAGACCGTAGAAAACACGCCATGCTGGGTGGTCTCGTCCGTGCCGGTGGACCCCACCGACATGTACACCCAAACCATCAACTGGATTGGCAAAGAGACCAAAACTCCTTTGAAAAAGGAGTACTACGACAAAGACGGACTTTTAAAAACCTACACCGCCGAGTCCATTGAAAACATTGACGGCTTCTGGACCGTCACCGCCATGCGTATGGAGAACCACTCAGAAAACCACAAAACCCTCATGCGTTTCAGCGGGGTGAAGTACAACACCGGCATGAAGAAAAACCTCTTTCGTGTGAATGCACTGGTCAGGAGAACCCGGTGATGCGTCGCCTCTTTTTCCTGACTATTGTCTTGTTAACCTCACTCAACCTCTGTCACGGAGAGCCCCTTGACCTGGCCGGGTATCTGGAAACACGCCACGCCGTTCAAACGCGGTCTCCGCATGACTACTTGGCTTCAGAAACCCGTCTAAGGCTTGAAGCCCGAGTTTCCAGGGACGAGGCATCTCTTTTTGTCTCTGCAAACGTCGCCAAAAACCATTTACGAAAAGGCGAAAGCGGAGAGGATGACACCCTCAAGACCGAACTCCATGAAGGCTACCTCGACTACGCTGGAGATGGCTGGGACCTTCGGGCGGGCAGACAAATCATCATCTGGGGAAGTGCCGACGGTGTCCAGGTAACCGATGTTCTCTGCCCGTCCGATCTCACTGAGTTTGCGACGCGCGACCTGGATGAGATCCGCTTGCCCATAGACGCTATCGACATTCGATACACAGGCACTGAAAATCTCACACTGGAGGCTGTTTTAATCCCTTTCTTCGAGGCAGCACAGCTCCCTGGCCCGCAAAGCCCATGGCGCGTGGGCCCACAGATTTCTCAAACCCCGAAGCTTCCCGACCGGAAGCTTGGAAACGGAGAGCTGGGGGCCAGGGCCAGCTGGTTCCTTCCCGGCATGGATCTCACTTTTGCCTGGGCCCGCATCTGGAACGATCTTCCGGTAAACACTGAAGACGCCATGGTCTACAAGCGCACCTCCTTTGTCGGCATCACCGCCTCTGTTCCCATGGGTGCCCTTGTGCTGCGAGGCGAAGCCGCATGGTTTTCAGACATTTACAAATCACCCAAAACAGGCCGTGCCGACATTGGCGTTGCAGCGATTAAAACCCTCCTTGGATGCGACTGGTACCCCGGAAACAGCTGGACCCTTTCTCTGCAACTCCTTGAAGAGACGGCCCTTGAAGGGGCCTCAAAGATTGCAGAAGAAGAGCATCAGGAGCTTTTGACCCTTCGGCTCTCCAAAAAGGTTTTAAGGGAAAAGCTTGAGATCTCGAACATGGCCTACCTCACCACCCAGGACGGCAGCCTCTTCAATCGCTTCTCCACAGATCTCGAAGTGGCAGATGGACTTCACCTCTTTGGGGGCGCCGACCTCTTTTTCGGGCCGAGCGAGAGCCGATACGGCCGCTACCGAGAAAACACACAACTATGGATAAAAGCAAAGTTTCACTTCTAGGCTGAAAATTTCAGGTTTTCCTGTCAGAGGAGGTCGTTATGGATTTAATTAAAATCAATCAAAACTTTCACCGCATGGGAGAAAAGGTGATCTGCTTTCGATGGCTTATCATTCTTCTTTTTATTTTTGTGGCCGGATTCTGCGCCACCGGCATGAAAAAAATCCAGATGGACACCTCGTGGGACAACTGGTTTCTGGAAAATGACCCCATGAAAATTGCCGACGATGAATTCAAGTCGATCTTCGGCAACAACGAGTATGTGGCGGT
>JAKSCC010000318.1 GCA_022360815.1 Desulfobacterales bacterium | reverse complement strand
CTGCATCACCTCTCGACCTGCAGCCAGAACCATCACCAGGGCAATGGCCAGAACAAAAAGGGGGTGGGAGGCATCAAAAATCATCTTCAGCACCATCCCCACCATAAGCAGCTGAATGGTGGTGCGAAGGGCGGCCACACCAATTTGACGTGTCAGCCCAAGCTCCATGCGAAACGAAAGCGCGGAAAGTCCCACCACAAGGAGGGCCGCAATGGAGAGATCAGAAGGACTTAAAGCGATCACACCACTCACGACGCCCTCCCTTCACAGACCTGACCCGCCCGGTTGAAAGAGATCAGCCTGTCTGCCACACGCTCCAGTTGGCGGGTGTTGTGCGCCACCCAGATCACCGGAGCGCTCTTTTCACGGGCATACGAGAGAACCAGAGCCTCAACCAGTCGGGTGCCCTCCTCATCCAGATTGGCCGTGGGCTCATCAAGAAGAAGCGCCTCGGGCTGACGATCCAGAAGCCTCAAAAGCCCCAACCTCTGGCGCTCACCACTGGACAAGCGCTTGACAGGAAGCTCAAAATGGCTTGCCGAAAGCCCCAGTATTTCGGGATCCAGGGCCTCGGGGTTTAAAAAATGGTCCGCCACCTTCTCTTCCCACCAGGCGCTTTCACTGGGCAGAAGTCCCACAAGACGACGCCACGCCGGCGCTCCGACCGAAAGACGATCGACCCCGGCCAGACTCACCTCCCCCTCGTGGGCATCCATGTCGGCAATGGCCCTTAGAATTGTGCTTTTTCCACACCCCGATGGGCCCTGCACCCCAAGGCACTCTCCCCCCTTCACCCTCAGTGAGCACGGACCGATATTCCGCACCTTCACCGAGGTCACCACCAGCTCTCCGCCCATGGGCTACTCGCCCTCCACGCGCTTGAGATGCACCATCAAAACAGAGATGGCAGCAGGGGTGATGCCGTCCACACGCGACGCCTGCCCCAAAGAGACCGGTCGCACCTCTTTGAGCTTGGCCCGAAGCTCGTTGGAGAGGCCGTGAACCGCGTCAAAATCGAACCCTTCGGGCAGAAGAATCTTCTCAAGGTGCTTGAACTTTTCGATCTCAGCCAGCTGTCGGTCGATGTACCCTTCGTACTTCACCTCAATCTCCACCTGACGGGCCACCCGGGCGTCCACCGGCACCTCCGGAGGGGCCAGCGTGGCCACCACCCCGTAATCCATCTGCGCCCGCTTCAGCACCTGATCCAGAGGGACCCCTGTTTTAAGGGCCGTGGTCCCCCGGCTGGTAAGGTAGTTGTTCACCTCAGGGGTCGGTCGAAGGGTCACCCGTCGAATCCGGCCCATCTCCGCCTCAATGGCTGCGGCCCTCTCCCGAACCTGGCGCACGCTCTCTTCATCCACCAGTCCCAGATCCCACGCTTTTTCCGTCAGGCGAAGGTCGGCGTTGTCCTCCCGCATCATCAGGCGGTACTCGGCTCGAGAGGTAAAGATGCGGTAGGGCTCCATGGTGCCTCGCGTGATCAGATCATCCACCATCACGCCCATGTACCCTTCCGATCGATCCAGAACAAACGGATCGCGCCCCATCACTTTAAGGGCCGCATTCACTCCCGCCCAAAGCCCTTGCGCGGCGGCCTCTTCATAGCCTGAGGTGCCGTTGATCTGACCGGCCAGAAAAAGGCCTTCGATCTTCCGGGTCTCCAGGCTGGGCTTCAGCTGAACCGGGTTGACGTAGTCGTATTCGATGGCGTAGCCGGGCCGAATGATTTCGGCCTCTTCAAAGCCTGGCACCGACCGAACAAAGGGGATCTGAAGCTCCACCGGCAGGCTGTTGCCCAGGCCGCTCACATACATTTCACGGGTGTCCACGCCTTCGGGCTCCAGAATCACCTGATGGGAGACTCGGTCGGGAAATTTAACGGCCTTGTCCTCAAAAGAGGGACAGTATCGGGCCGAAACCCCCTTGATGGTTCCGCAGTAGAGGGGCGAGCGATGCAGGTTCTCCATCACCACATTGCGGGTCGCCTCGGTGGTGTGCCCGATAAAGCTGGGAAGCTGGGGAAGGGGTGCGTGGGTGGAGGAGAAAGAGAAGAAGCAGGGGGTCTCATCGGCCCGATGCTCTTCCAGCTTGGAGTAGTCGATGGAGTCCCGATGAAGGCGGGGAGGCGTGCCGGTTTTCATGCGCCCCATCTCAAGGCCGAGCTCCCGCATGCAGGCAGCAAGGCCATTGGAGGCAAACTCTCCGGCGCGGCCCGCCTGAATGCAGCTCTCACCCACATGCACCAGGCCGCTTAAAAAGGTGCCGGCTGCAATCACAACAGCCCCTGCCTCAAAGCCAAATCCGGTGTGATCCACCACCCCCACCACCCGGCCACCTTCCACCACAAGCCTCTCGACCATGCCCTGCTTGAGCTGAAGATTTGCCTGATCCTCCAGCACCTGCTTCATGGTTCGGTGGTAGATGTTTTTATCGTTTTGAGTCCGTGTGGAGTGTACCGCCGGGCCCTTTTTGGTGTTCAGGGTTTTGAACTGAATGGCTGAAGCATCCGAAGCCTTTCCCATCTGGCCGCCCATGGCATCCACTTCGCGCACCAGATGCCCCTTGGCGGTGCCTCCAATGGAGGGGCTGCACGGCATGGAAGCCACCTTGTCCAGATCAATGGCCAAAACCAGGGTCTTCAGGCCCATGCGGGCGGCAGCCAAACCGGCTTCGCAACCGGCATGTCCGCCCCCCACCACAATCACATCAAATTTACGGGTACTCATGTCCATCTTTTACGCCTCGGCATCCCTTTGAAAAGACAGGCTCATCGACAGGAGATACCTCTTTATTGTATGATGCCCCATCTTGGGATAACGTTCTGCATCCCGACGCCATGGGCCAGATTTCTACAGGCAAGAAAAAACGACCGAAAATCCATCGGTCGCACGCAGTGCCTTAATATATTATTGGATTTCAAGCAAGGTCAATATGAACACCCCACCAAGCAAACCCTACACCGATCTCAACAGCCACCTCAAAGGCATCTTTGGAAAAAGGGTGCAAAAACTCACCGTGGATGCCGGCTTCACCTGCCCCAACCGGGACGGACACATCGCTCAAGGCGGCTGCATCTTCTGCAATGAAAAGGGCTCTGGAACCGGAGCCCATCGCCTGGGCGTCACTATCACAGACCAGATCATTCAAGGACGAGAGGCCCTTTTTAAGCGCTACAAATCAAAACTCTTTCTCGTCTACTTCCAAGCCTACAGCAACACCTACGCAAAGGCGGAAAAACTAAAAAAACTCTACGATGAAGCCCTCGCCTTTGATGATGTGGTGGGGCTCTCCATTGGCACCCGTCCCGACTGCATCGACGAAGAGAAACTCACCCTCATTGAGGGGTACGCCAAAGAGAAGCTGATCTGGGTCGAATACGGGCTCCAGTCTCCCCACGACACCACCCTGGCCGCCATCAACCGGGGCCACGATGTGGCCTGCTTTAAAGAGGCGGTCAAACTCACACGGCGCATGGCCCCCCATGTAAAAATCTGTGCTCACATTATTTTGGGACTGCCAGGAGAGAGCAGAGAGATGATGCTTGACGGAGCCAAACTCCTGTCTGAGCTCGGCGTGGACGGCGTGAAGCTGCACCTTCTTTATGTGGTAAAAAACACACCCCTGGATACCCTCTACTTGGAGGGGCAATACACCTGCATGGAAGAGGAGGCGTATGTGGAGACGGTCTGTGACTTTCTTGAACTGCTCCCTCCGGAGATGGTGATCCAGCGCCTCACCGGAGACCCCCACAGGGATGAACTGCGGGCTCCCATGTGGCCCCTTAAAAAGGGAACAACCCTGAAACGTATCCATGAGACATTCGAAAAACGAGGCACGCGTCAAGGATCCCGCTATACAAAAAAAACAAGCAACCCGTGATAAAGCACAAAAAAAGAAGGCAGAACCAGATTCTCTGGATGCCTTCTCTGGTTGGTGCTGCGTATTGTCGGACTTTATGTCACCACACCCATAAAATCCGACAATACGTACCGGACGGGATATAGAGGCAGGGCTGTAGAAGGGGCCAGCCGCTGCAGTACTGGCTCTTTTCCGCGGCACAATCACTGTGCATAAACGGGCAGCAGGTGGGACGCTCGTTGGAGGGATAAGAGTATCGATGCCCTTCATAGAAAACAATGTTATCTATCCAAAAACATCGATCCTACCTACGTTCCTGAGAGACTACAGCAGCCCCACACGCTTTGTATATAGAGTAATTCTCTCATTTGCATAGGGGAAACCCCCCAGGGTCAACCCCCTTCAGGCATTGAAAAAGGGATGGTCTATCTATCATCCCCATTAATTTGAAAACAAAAAAGGAGAGCCACCCCCTTGGTTGACTCCCCTTTTTAAAATAGAGGCACCCCGCATAAAAGCCTGAAGGATCTCAGCTATCCGGGAATTTTTCTTGCCATGGGATAACGTCTTCCGCAACCAAACGCCTTGGCTGTAATTCTCAGCCCAGGGGCAGCCTGCTGACGTTTGTATTCATTGATCTCCACACGACGAATCACATCGGCCACGGCTTCGGCATCCAGCCCCATGGCGACAATCTCCTCGGGGCTCTTCACCTCCTCCACATAAGCGTGAAGGATGGCATCCAGCACCTCGTAGTCCGGGAGTTCATCCTGATCCGTCTGGTCGGGTCTTAGTTCGGCTGAAGGTGCCTTTTCGATAATACGGGTGGGAATTACCTCTTTGTCCCGATTAATCCATCGGGAAACCGACCACACCAAGGTCTTGGGAACGTCGGATATCACGGCAAGCCCTCCATTCATATCCCCATAGAGGGTGCAGTACCCCACGGCAAGTTCCGATTTATTGCCTGTGGTAAGCACAAGAGCTCCCGTCTTGTTGGAACAGGCCATTAAAAGGGTTCCACGAACGCGTGCTTGAATATTCTGCTCGGTAATACCGTGCTCTTCTCGGCAAAAATCTTCAGAAGCGCCCAAAAAGGCATCAAACATAGGAGCAATGGGCACCACGGAGTACCCCATGCCAAGGTTTTCAGCCAGATTGCAGGTATCCACATCGTTGTCGGAGCTGGTGTAGTCTGACGGCATGAAAATGGTGGAAACATTTTCTGCCCCCAAAGCTTCCACCGCCACGGCTGCGGTAAGAGCTGAGTCGATTCCCCCAGAAAGTCCCAGCACCACCTTTTTAAATCCACACTTTCCGACATAGTCCTTCGTTCCCATTACCAAGGCTCGAAAGATCTCCTCCTCTGGACATGTGGCTTGGGGTGCCACACACTGGTCGCCCCCTTTTTCAGTCTCGAAAACCACCAGATCGGTTTCACAGAAAGCCCCTCGTGCAGCCAGCTCCCCTGTGCCGGTAAAGGCCAGGCTTGCCCCATCAAAAAGCAGGCTGTCGTTTCCGCCCACCTGATTGACGTAGACCACGGGAACGCCACTGCGCTTTGCCACCGTGGAAATGAGGGTTTCACGAAAGGCTGGCTTGCCCACATGGAAAGGAGACGCCGAAAGGTTTACCAGGATATCCACCCCTTTTTCACACAACTCGCTCACCGGATCGACTCTATATTTGGATGTTCTCACCACCTCTTTGTCGTTCCACAGATCCTCACAAATGGTCACCCCGAGACGAAGCCCCTTCCAAACCACCGGTTCTGAATGGGACCCCGCTTCAAAGTAGCGCCGCTCGTCAAAAACATCATAGGTTGGCAAAAGCCGCTTGCGTACACGGTGCAGAACCTGACCATCCTCGAAAAGCAATGCGGAGTTGTAAAGAAAATCGCCTTCTGCCTCCACATAGCCCAGGGCCACCGCAATGCCTGAAATGGTATCCACCAGACGAGCCACAGCTTTTTCATTCTCCTCAACAAAGGCTCTTCGCTCCAAAAGATCCCGAGGGGGATACCCACTGACCGCAAGCTCTGGAAAGAGTACAAGCCCGCATCCGGCCTCTCTAGCCTGCCGAGCCACCGCTTCCATCTTCCGGCAGTTGCCTTCAAAATCACCGATGATTGGATTGATCTGTCCTGCTGCGATTTTCATAACTGAATCGTCCTTAAAGCCTCTGATACCACGCGAATTCGTAGCATCTATGTATTTGATTTTCCAATAAATAGAAAAGCAATCTTTTCGTTTTTCACCGGAGTGTATCCCACCACTTCCACGGGGTCAAACCCATTTGATAACAGATTATAGTGGGCTTTACTCGACAAAAAGCAGGGCTATCTTTCCCTTGTTCCCTGTGCTATATTCGGCAACCGATTGTTATCATAAAAAGAAAAAGGGGATGGGGCCTTTTCACCCCTATCCCCCCGTTATCCAAATTTTGGTGGAGACTCAAAAAAGTCAGCCGGTGCCACAGCGACCCACAACATTGAAATGCCCATTTTGTTTTCTGGCATCATATCCTGGGCATCGATTTTAGATCCACCTCGTGTTACACCCTGCGATCAAAGCAGTAAGGAGTTTCGAAGTTACCCTTATGAACCGCACCCTCTTCACCCTTTGCGGCTACATCCTTATGGTATCGGCTGCAAGCACCTTAGTCCCCTGGGCTGGAGCTTCCGAAGCCAACGTGCTGGGATTTCGATCCCTATGTCCCTTCGCCCCATTCTCCACACTCATCTGTCTCATGGGCGCCAACATCCTTTTTACCCTTAAAAAACGCGCCCAGCCCAAAGACGGAGAGTAGTTCATGAAACCTCTGGCCAGAATCGGCCTTATCGGCATGCTCCACGCCACATGCTACCTGTGGTTCATTCCCAAAATTGTCCTTCCGCACTTCGGTTCCACCGGTGGAAAAGTAGCGGTGGCCTGTGTGGTGGCCACGTCTCTATTCCTCGTAACCCTTATATTTCGAAAGCCTCGAAAAAAGCCTTAGCCTTCAAGCTCACCTCGAATCACGCCCCGCACGCGATTGATAACGGCCCCGACCTCTTCTTCGGTGTAATCTGTTACACCCACCGGTTCATGAATCACCATGGAGACCCCTCCGGGCATCACCTCGGTGGTGCCCTTGGGAAGAACATCCCGGGTGCCTTTAATGGTTATGGGCAAAATGGGAAGCCCCAAATCAAAGGCGAATTTAAAAGCCCCTTTCTTGAACTCCCCCAGAGAGCCATCGCCACTGCGGGTGCCTTCAGGAAAAAAAATCACCGAGGTGCCGTCTTTTATTTTACCCTTGGCCGCCTCAAGGGTCTCAAGGGCCTTTTCCCTGTTTCGCCTGTCGATAAAGATATGGCCCATGGCTTTGCAGCCCCACCCGATAAAGGGAACCTTCTCCAGCTCTTTTTTCATCACCCACTTGATATCAAGCCCCAGCCACCCATAGAGCAAATAGATATCGTAGTGGCTCAAATGGTTGGCGACCACCACATAGGACGCCCCTTTTCTAATGTGGTGCCTGCCCTCCACAGAGACCCACATGGGCGTTACAAAGCTGTTGAGCCTTGCCCACAAACGGGCAAAGGTTCGGGATGCAAGATTGGGCGAGAGTGTGACCGACACAAAAACAGCCAATATGGCCAAAATCGAAGTGGAAAGCGCGGTAAAAGGGGCAAGCACCAACCAGCGGTAAGGCCAGTAGAGAAAACGCCCAAAGCGCCCCCACAGCTTTTCGAACCGCTCCCAGACCCCATCCATGCTTCCGCTGAACTCTTCCGTGTACCGTTTCAAATGGGTCTCAACACTGTTTCTGGGCATATTTCCAAGTGCCATTGGTTTCTCCTGACCTCGCCTTCATTCGGCAATCTTTAGGGGCCATGGCAAACCTGCCCCTTCAAAAAAATTCTGCTTAACCATCATCCCCCCAGTAGCCGAAGGCCAAGCACTAAAACATCTAGCAAACAGACCTTAAAAGCCTTATAAAACCCCATGTTTTTTTATACGTCGAGTCCCTCTAAACATGGTCTTTCACCTCATTCCAGAAAATCTCAACCCCCTCTTTCCAACCCAAAAGATAGGTATCGATAAATTCCTGAAATCGCTTCTGCACCATACGCCCGGTTATGGCAAACCGCTCGGACTCTGTCTTAAGCATCTGAGAAAAATAATCTCCCAAGTGCTCATCTTTAAAAGGGTTCTTCGAAGGGGTCCAGGCCAGGGCGTACTGAAGCTCACGGTAGTGCGCTGTACGAGACCACTCAAGTCCAGCCCGCTTTCCCTCCTCAACAAAATTGGCCTCAAACTCCGCCTTTTCACGGCGAAGCCGATCCACCACGCTCGTTAAATCAAACTCATCATGAATCTTCTGCTGAAGCGCCTCTTTCTTTCGAATCATGGAACCGATGGAACGCTGAAATACCTGAGAAAAATTCATGGTGGATCGCCACGCTTTCATGCGTTCATAAAGCTCGTCCGGCACACTGATGGTCACTTTCTTCGTCACCTGATACGTCCTTTCCTCTCTTTAGCGGTGGCACGACTCCTGAAGCCCCACAAAATCATCCCAATTAAAACATTCGCGTCACATGGCCGACTGCAGATTCTAAACACTTTTAACATGTTGCAACAAAAACGCCACAACCAGATTCTTATTCATGCCACACCCCAAAGATGCGTGTCAATTTATTAATACGTATTCAATTCACTATACGTGTTATATCAACACGCACGCCCTTTAATTGGGAAGACCCTGTGGCCCTTTGAAAATTAGCCTGTTGCGGCAAGAGGCTTCTGTGCTAATGATGATGGCATCTTACACAAAGCGAACATCTGAAATGATTCCGGAGTTTGAAGCGATATGAAAGCGTGGTTATTGTCAGCAGCCCTTCTCATGGTCATGATGGTTACAGCCTGTGCCCCACCTCAATACAACCCCAGAAAAAAACCGGTACGCATCAGCTATGAAAATGCCGTGGATGGACAATTGAGCTCCCTGTCGACCCAGGTGGCCAAGCAGCTCACTCGAAGACGCATCCGGCGTGTGGCGGTAAAGGAGTTCACCCGTATCGACGGAAAGCGAAAACAGCTTGAAAAGTACCTGGAGATGGAAGTCTCTGACAAACTCTTTAAAACAGGCTACTTCACCATCATCAACAGTGAAATGCTGGACCAAACCGGTGAAAAATCGATACTGGGGCTTATCGAAGGGGCGTTGGTCAAAAATTCTGATATCAAAGCAGAAGATGCTCGAAAGGCTGGCAGAGCCCTGAACATCGACTCCATCGTAGTGGGACGCACTGTGGTTCTGGACAATGCCGTAAAGCTGACCATTCAACTCATCTCCACGACAAAAGGAGCCGTCTTTGGATCGGCGTCCACCCTTATCAGCAAGGACAAGAACATTCGAAGGCTCATCGGTGAAAAAGCCGCTGGCCAGAGCTACCTTTCGGGACAGAAGGGTGGGGGCTATGAAAGCAACGGGCTTTACGGGCAGTTTATTCATACAGGTGAGAATCAGTTCCATGAATTGGTCCCCGACCTCTTTACCCTCTATGTAAAACAGGTGAACCAGCAGCTGGATCCCTTTTCCGAAACAGGATCCAACGTCGAAGTTTTTTTAAATGATGAATACAAAGTGATCAATGTGGGGGAGATGATCTCCTTTACCGTGGATGACAAGACCTACGTGCTCACCGTCAGAAAAATCTCTGGACGCAAGGCCGTCTTCAGCTTTGCCCGGCTGAGAAATGCTGCGGATGACGAACCCAAGGAGCCAGGGCCCCCGGCTCCAACTCCTTAAGCACAGCCTCGCTGGCTTGCAGCCCACGTCTTGACTCTGTGTCAGGGTTTGGGCTGCAGTTTGGGGTTCTCCCAATGCCGGGTGGCATCTCGACGGGTTTTCTTCTCCATATTTTTGGCAAGGGCCTCGGGCAAGTCCACCCCGGTCTGGTTGGCGATGCAGACCAGAACAAACATCAAATCGGCCAGTTCATCGGCTAAGGCTTCGCCACTCTCCCCTTTTTTAAAACTCTGATCCCCGTAAAGTCGAGTCATGATTCGAGCGACCTCTCCGGCCTCCTCCAGAAGGATTCCCAGGTTTGTGAGCTCCGAAAAATAGCGCACCCCATAGCGCTTCACCCACGTGTCCACTTCTTTCTGGTATTCCCGAATCCCCAGTTCATCTGACATTTTCAATTCCTTTGTGTTTCCATTATGATAGAGAAAAAAGGCTTCTCTTCCATCCATTGCATTGGACTTCGGCCTCTGATACAGTCGGCTCGCCGGTCAAAAGGCCAGCATCACCGATACTACAAAACCAGACCCTTTAACATATGGCAAGATCATGACCCATCACAACCCTCAGGGCATTTCCGAACGTGTGGAACTTCTCGCACCGGCAGGAAACCCGGAAAAACTGGAAATTGCGGTGCATTACGGCGCCGACGCCGTCTACCTGGCAGGAAAGGCCTTCTCCCTTCGAAACTTCTCTGGCAACTTCACCCTTGAAGAGATGAAAAAGGGCATTGCCCATGCCCACAGCCACGGTGTAAAGGTCTACGTGGCCTGCAACGTCTATGCTCGAAATGACGAGCTTGAGGCCGTGGAAGCCTACATCAAAGAGCTTGCACCTCTCAAGCCCGATGCCCTTATTGTGGCTGATCCCGCCATCTTTGCCATCGCACGGCGCGTGGCACCAGACCTCGATATCCATGTCAGCACCCAGGCCAACACCACCAGCTGGGGCACCGCCCGATTCTGGAAAGACCTGGGTGCCACCCGAGTCAATGTGGCCCGAGAGCTCCCCTTAACCGAGATCAAAGGGGTCACCCAAAAAGGAGGCGTTGAGGTGGAGGCCTTTGTGCACGGGGCCATGTGCATCTCCTACTCCGGCAGGTGCCTCCTCTCCAGCTACCTCACCAACAGAGACAGCAACCGCGGCGCCTGCAGCCACCCCTGCCGATGGAAATACTCGGTGGTTGAGGAGATGCGGCCCGGCCATTTTCACCCTGTGGAAGAAGATGCCCGGGGCACCTACATCTTCAACTCCAAAGACCTTTGCATGATCGAGCACATTCCTACTCTTATTCAGGCGGGAATCCACTCCCTGAAAATCGAAGGGCGCATGAAGGGAATCAACTACCTCGCCTCGGTGGTAAAGACCTACCGAGAGGCCATTGATGCCTACTACCTGGACCCGGAAAAGTACACGACCCAGGCCCGTTGGGCCGAAGAGCTCTCCCGCATCAACAGCCGAGAGTACTCCACAGGCTTCTACTTCGGTTACGAAGGGGACACCACCCCCAACTATGAAGACGCCCGTCCCGGAACCATCCACCGATTTGCTGGAAAAGTGGTAGACGTTGACGGCTCCCAAACCACCATTGCCGTACGAAATAAAATCGTTTGTGGTCAGGAGGTAGAGATTCTCACCCAAAGAGGCCCCAATCGAAGAGCCCACGTCTCAAGCATACATGACGCCAAGGGCAATGCCATTGAGGCGGCCCAACCCAATACCGTGGCCACTCTCTCCCTTGAACAAAGCTGTGCCCCCCATGATCTTATCCGTATCGCTGAAGAGTCGACCTACGGCCACACCCTCTCCCGCCGTCCTGGTGGAGAATGCGGTAAAAAATGAATCCACATGCTCGCATGCTGCGAAGCCATAGCCATTAGCCCACACAGCCTCTTACCCGGTGGTTTCGGAGAGTTGCATCCCCGAAGCCCCCTGTGGTAAAATACACCATTGATCCCCACACAAAACAGCGACGCCACCTTTGGGTAATCCGGTTACCTGCCCCTATCTGCTACAAAAGAGTTCTTCCATCAGCATCGTGCCCATGAAAGGCAATCCACTGTCAACTCACGAAAAAAAGCGAACAGTGTGAGTTTAGCCACGGCAGCCAAACCCGTCTTCTGCCCATACCACTGGCAAACAAAGGGCTCGCATGCCCTCGCCCTGACAAAAAGGTACCCCTATGAACAATAAAGTGGTTTTTCTTGACGACGAACTAAGCATCCTGGAGTCCATCTCCCGAGTTTTTCGAAATGAGCCCTACAAGGTCTATACCTTTAGCACCCCCTCAGAGGCCTTAGAGAAGATCCATGTCATTGAACCCGCCGTGGTGGTCTCCGACCGCATGATGCCTGAGATGGATGGATCGGAGTTTCTTTCCAAAATACGGGTCCGATGGCCCTCCATCGTGCGTATTATGCTGACTGGCCACTCGGACATCGATGCCACCATTAACGTGATCAACAAAGGGCATATCTTCCGTTTCATCAACAAACCCTGGAGCAAGGCAGAGCTCAAGATGTCGGTAAAAAATGGCGTGGATCACTTCAATCTCACCATGGAAAACAAAAAAATGTCGGCCCTCATCAAAAAGCAGAACGAAGCCCTTTTGTCCCTCAATATCGACATGGAACAAAGGCTGCGAGCCTGCATGAAAGATGTGGAGGAGACCCGTGCCTCCTTTACCACTCAGAGCAACCACATCAAAGAGACCCTGACTGCCATACTTCAAGATATCGAAAACGCAAAAGGTGACCATGGACCCGGCGCATAGATCACAGCACACACTTCTGCTGGTGGAAGACGAGGTCAGGGTTCTCAATGCATTAAGGCGAACCCTAAGGCCTCTGGGCCACGAAGTGGTCACCGCCTTATCCGGCCAGGAGGGACTCGATCTTTTAAAAAACCTGGATCCCGCTCCAGCACTCATCATCTCAGACCTGCGCATGCCCGGTATGAATGGAACAGAATTTCTGGAACAAGCCAAAGAGCTTGCTCCTGAAACCATTCGCTATATGCTCTCGGGGTACGCTGACATGGATGCCGTGATCGACTCCATCAACCGAGGGGAGGTTCAACGATTTCTCACCAAGCCCTGGGAAGAGAAGAACCTACTTTTTGAAGTCACCGAAGGGCTCAAGCAGTATGAACTCACCCAAAAAAACCATCGCCTGATGGCCCACATCCGCAGGCAAAACCAAAGGCTCTACCAATTCGGCCAGGAGATGGACAACCTGGTCAAAGAGAGAACCCGAAAATTAGAAGGGTATTTGGTACAGACGTTGCGTAGCCTCGCCACCCTTGCCGACATGGGCGAAGCCCAGATGAAAGGCCACGGACAACGTGTGGGAAGCCTCGCCAGAGACATCGCCTCGGCCTTGGAACTCTCTGATGAGACCATCGTGCAAGTTGAGGTGGCGGGGCTGCTCCATGACATCGGAAAAATCGGTATTCCCCATCACCTCAGACAGGAAGAGGATCTCAAGCCCGACAGGCCAGAGGAGAGAGAACTCTACCAGAGCCACCCCCGCCACGGAGCGCGTCTTTTGGAAAACCTTCCCCCCTTCCATGAGGCAGCCTCTTTTATAGAGCTCCATCATGAGCGCTTGGATGGCTCCGGGTTCCCCGACGGACTTCAAGGCGATGCGATTCCTCTGGGTGCCCAGATTATTGGCCTGGCCGACACCGTGGATATGCTTTGCCACAGGCCAGAGGCAAAGTCATCGCGTCTCACCGCACTCTTTCGAAAAGAGCTGCCCCAAAGCAAACCTCACTTGGTGGTAGAAATGTTAAGGGAGAGCGCCACGCACCTCTTTCCCGTAAAGCTATTGGATGCCCTGGTCCGCGCCTTCAAGCCCGAGATCCCCTCTGAATTCTCCCTTCCTATGAATTCTCTGGAGGAGGGAATGGTGGTGAGCCGTCCCCTGTACACGCGCAGCAAACGCCTCATTATTCCTCAAGGAACGCCACTCACCACCGAGCTGATTCAAAAACTCAACAAGCTTTCCAGACAAAACAAAATTGAAAACACCGCCCATGTGCTACGGGAATTCCCGGAGGACTCTTATCCACACCCCTGAAAAAAGAGGTGCTCCATGGCAGAATTCCTGGAAGAGGAAAAAAAAATCATCATTAAAATCGTCTATTACGGTCCCGCCCTCTCCGGAAAAACCACCAATTTGATAAAACTCCACGATATCATCACCCCCGGCCAGTGCGGAGATCTCATGAGTCTGGAGACCCGAGGAGACCGCACCCTCTTTTTTGACCTTCTTCCCCTGCTTGCTCGCACCCAAGGAGAGTACCGAGTAAAGGTCAAGCTCTTCACCGTGCCCGGCCAGGTCGCCCATGACGCCACACGAAAGGCTGTTCTCTCTCGAACAGACGGGGTGGTTTTTATTGCAGACTCCCAGCAAGCCCATGCCATCAACAACTTTCAAAGCTTCGAAAATCTCGAAAAAAATGCCGGTCGAGTGGGGCTTGACATGGAAACCCTGCCCCTTGTGGTGCAGTTCAACAAGAGAGACCTTCCCGTAATTTTAAGTGAGAAGGAGGTCACCCAAAGATGGGGGCCAGTTGGCCTTCCCATCACCTTTGCCACAGCCCTGAAAGGCCAAGGTGTTCGCCCCACTTTTGAAGCCATCCTAAAGGAGACTTACCGCTGCCTGGACAAGAAGCACCACCTCAAAGAGCACTACCGCATCACAGAACAAGACCTTCTCGATATCTTACCTCCTTCCACACAAGGACCATAATACCATGGAGAGCACCCATGAGAGTATTGCTCCCTTTGACCGGGAATATACCTTAAAAGACCTTCTCTCTTCGAAAATGCTTCTCACTTGGGCGCAGGTCGCTCCTCGCCTCGGGGTACGCCACCTTTCGGTGGTTATGCCCGATGGCTCCCCCCTGGCCACCACACCTCAAGACCATAACGTGGACCAAATCATCGAGACCATTGTCCAATGTGAAAAGCCAACAACCAAATTATCGCGAGAGACGCCCCTGGGATGGATCACCCTCTACCCCATCATGCATGAACTGGAACCTGCAGGTTATCTGGCATTGGGTTTCAGCTCTGATGGCGAGAAACCAGCCGATGAAATCGATGCTACCGCAACCATTTTAAACACCGCCATAGACCACATCATGAAGAGCACCCACAAGCTCGCCATGGCTTCCCAAGTACACGGAGAAGTGGTGGAAGACTCCTGTGAAGCCCTTCGAATAAAAAACACAATGCTTAAGGCTTCAGAGGAAAAATACCGAACCTTGGCTCAAAACCTCGACAAAGAGGTAAAACGGCAGACCGAGGAGATTCGCCAGTCCAGAGACCGTCTTATGCAGCAAGAAAAAATGGCCTCCATCGGCCAACTTGCCGCAGGAGTCGCCCACGAGATCAACAACCCCATGGGCTTTATCACCAGCAACCTCACCACTCTGGATGAGTATCAAAAGGAGTTGACCCACTTCATCTCCCGGCAGAAACAGCTGATTCACAAAGCCTTTGAGGCCAGGTTGCTTGAAGAGGAGGAGCTGACAACACTCCACCACGACCTTCTGGATCTGGAGACACGTTCAGACATCGACTTCATCCTCAAGGACACCGACCCCCTGATCACCGAATCCATCGACGGGGCAGAGCGCATTCGTAAAATTGTTCAGGACCTCAAAGACGTTGCACACCCCGGAGCCGAAGAGCTGGCCACGGCAGATATCAACACCCACTTGGACAAGGCCGTCAACATTGCCGCCAGTGAGCTTAGATACAAAGCCACCTTGGTCAAAGAGTATGGCGAGCTGCCCCTTGTTCCCTGCTATGCCAGGCAGTTGGGGCAGGTTTTCATCAACCTTCTCGTCAATGCCGTTCAGGCCATGGAGGAAAAAGGAACCATCACCCTTGCCTCCCGTCAGGAAAAGTGCCACGTGGTGGTTGATATTTCCGATACCGGCTCTGGTATTCCCAAGGAGAAGTTGAAAAAAATCTTTGACCCCTTTTTCACCACCAAACCCGTAGGCAAAGGCACCGGACTTGGTCTTAATGTGGTCTACAACATCATCAAACGTCACCACGGCTCCATCGGGGTAAAAAGCGAATTGGGAAAAGGCACCACCTTCTCCATCCGCCTCCCCGTAAAGGGCCCCGCAAGGGAGACCCCTACGCCATGAGCCGACTTGCATCCCTTTTCCTCACCAAAGAGCCTCAAGAGAGCACTCCTTCCAAAGATGACGAGAAGCGCCCCACCCCTTACGCCATTCTTTTTGTGGACGACGAGCCCAACGTGCTTTCGGCCATGAAGCGCATCTTTCGCAAAGAAAACTACCGAATCTTCACAGCCCCTTCGGCCGACGAAGCCCTTAATATTTTCGCCTCTGAAAAGCCCCAGGTGATCATCACCGACCACCGCATGCCCGGAATGACCGGAGCCGATCTTCTCAGGCAGATCAAAAAAGAGTACCCGGCCACCATCCGCATTATGCTAACAGGCCATGCCGATGTGGAAGCGATCATGGGTGCCGTCAATGAAGGCGCTGTCTACAAGTTCATCACAAAACCCTGGAACGACGAAGACCTTCGCATCACCGTAAGCCTGGCCCTGGAGCAGTATGACCTGATTCGAGAAAACAAAGCGCTTAAAAAGGAGCAGGAGAGCCAGGACAAGCGGATCAACCAGATGAGCCGCTTCATCAACACCCACCGAAGTCAGGTGGGCTCCATTCTACTCAAGCGCAATATTATCCCAAAAAAAGAACTTGAGGAGGCCCGTCAAATCCAAGAGAAGAAAAACATCCCCCTTCCCCAGGTTCTTCTGGAACGCTCTCTCCTCGACGAAGCCACCCTTCTGGATGTGATTCAATCCGAAATGGCCATCAACCGCGTCTATCCTGCGGAATTTCACACGCCCGAGGCCCTGATTGCGCTTATTCCAAGAGAGATTTGCAAAAGCAGTCTTGTTGTCCCGCTAAAACGCACAGACACCGGCCTCATGGTGGCCATGCACGACCCCACCGATTACCTGAAAATCGAAGACCTTCAGTTCATCACCGGCCTGCGCGTGGAACCGGTCATTGCAACCCGCAAAGAAATTCTCAGCAAAATTGATGCACTGTATGGGGAAGATACCGAAGGAGACCTTGAGGAGCTAACCGTTCTTGACATAGAAGACCCAACTGAAAGCATTGAGATTATTATTGATGAGGAGGATGAAGAGTCTGATATCAAAGATCTTCTCATCGCCAAAGATCAGCCGCCGGCCATCCGCATTGTCAACGCCATCATCTCCGACGCCCTTCGGCACGGTGCCTCCGACGTGCACATTGAGCCAAAAACCAAATATGTGATGGTTCGCTATCGCATGGACGGCCTTCTTCACGACAAAATCCACGTCCCGATTGCTATGCATCCGGCCATCGTCTCACGTATCAAGGTGATGGCCGAGTTGGATATCTCGGAAAGGCGACGCCCTCAGGATGGCCGGATTACCGTAAAGACCCCGTCAAAAATGGTAGACATTCGGCTCTCCTGCCTTCCCACCATCAACGGGGAGAAGGTTGTCTTTCGAATCCTCGATCGAAACGCATCCATAAAAAGTATTCAGGATCTGGGGTTTACCCAAGAAGAGCGCAAACTCGTCACCCGCCTGATCAACCGTCCTCAGGGGTGTATTCTCACCACAGGCCCCACAGGAAGTGGCAAAACCAGCACCCTCTACTCCCTGATGCAAGAAAATGCCACGATCACCAAAAACTACACCACCATCGAAGACCCCGTGGAGTACTTCATGTCCATGGCTGAGCAGGTGATGATCCGTGAAAAAATCGGACTCAGCTTTCCCATTGTGCTTCGCGCTATTCTTCGCCAGGATCCCAACGTCATCATGTTGGGAGAGATTCGGGATTTTGAGACGGCCGAGGTGGCCTTTCACGCCGCACTTACCGGCCACACGGTTTTAAGCACCCTGCACACCAACGGAAGCATTCCCACCATCACCCGACTTCGGGATATGGGCATTCAGCCCTACGTCATCGGAGAAGCTTTAAGCGGCATCATCGCCCAGCGTCTTCTTCGAAAACTTTGCGACAGCTGCAGAACCCCCACCCGCCTTTCACGGGAAACCCTGGATGCTTTGAGCGTCAACATAGAGCCCGACGCCTTTCCCGCTTTTGAGGCAACCGGCTGCTCCAAGTGCAACGACACCGGGTATACAGGACGAACCGCCTTGTTTGAGGTCTTTACCGTCACCCAGGAGATCAAACAACTCATCAACACCGAAGCCACAGAAGCCGAGCTTGCCAGAGCCGCCCGCTGGGCTGGCATGCGCTCCTTAATCGAAGACGGCTATCTAAAAATCAACAAAGGGATCACTTCCGCTGAAGAGGTGCTAAGGGTCTTGGGCCCCCAAAACACCTTTGAGATGAAGTGCCCCCACTGCAGTGCCAATCTCAAAGAGCGTCACCGTTACTGTCCTTTCTGCTCGGGTCGCATCCTTCTTCAATGCACCCACTGTGCTGGCTTTCTGGAGCCTGAGTGGAAATCCTGTCCCGAGTGTGCCAACCCCATTCCCGACGCATAAAAAAAGCCCGATGGAATACCACCGAGCCGTCACGTATCTGCTGATCACACCTCAAAAAGTGTCGCTATCCCTCCGTCCTCTCCTGGCCGCATGCCGTTGTGGCCAAAGGAGCCGGTTCATAGGCCACTCGATTTCTCCCTTGGGATTTAGCCCGGTAGAGGGCCGTGTCTGCCCGATTGATGGAGTCCCGAATGTCCTCTGAGGGTGTGTACTTGGTAACCCCCACCGAAATCGTCACTCGAAAGCCTTCCGGAAGCCCATCAAAAACAAGAGACTCTGTGAGTCTTCGAACCCTTTCGGCACACTGCATCGCCTCGCTCACCCCCGAGTTGGTCAAAATAAGAATAAACTCCTCACCGCCATAACGAGCAATGTGGTCAATATCTCGAAGGTTCTTTTGAATCGCCTGGGCCACGGTCTTCAGCACGATGTCGCCGGCTTCATGCCCCAAGGTGTCATTCACCCGTTTGAAGTAATCCAGATCAAAAATACAGATAGAGAAAGGATGAACCCCTCGATCTCCCAATGCCTTTTCACGCTCAAGGATCTGAAACATCTGACGCCGATTAAACACCTGGGTCAAATCATCGTGAATAGCAAGCCTTTCAATGGTTTCCATGGCTCGAGCCACCTTCTGCCGCAAACTGGTAATGTAGCCTCCCACCAAGGAAAACCAGGGCAAAACCACCGCCAGGACAACCAAATTCATCAACTCAAAACGAACATTAAAAACGTGAGGATTTTTCAGATAGACAAGCAGAAGAACACCACTGAAATTGACAATGGCAAAGCCGGAAAGCACCAAAAACTGGCGCATTTTTAACCCAAATAAACCATAAACAAACACCACCAGATACAAAAGCAACATCGCACCCCGGGCTTGACCAGCATGGTAGAGAATCACCATGGCCCAAAGGGTGCCTACCACCATTTGAAACAGGGTAAGGCTGGGGTCCTTGAAATGCATATTCAAGCCACTTCGAAACGTAAAATAAAGCAGCATGTTGTAAAAAAAAATAGCCAGGAAACAGGCCCCCATGGTACCCCAGCTAACCTGGGCAATGCCCATATAACGAAGGGAAATAGCCATGGTCATCCACATAAGATAGGAGCCCGCAGCCATAAAAAACCGCTTGATGCGAAGCTGCTGATTGTGTTCGTATTCGGGCGTTAGTTTCAAACTCTTCATCCTTTCGCAGCCTTTTACGCAAAACACCATTCTCCCAAAGTCCAAAAGGCCGCAAAGAAACCAATGTTCGCACAAAAAAACCAACACCTACCATACTGTTCTTATAGAGAATCAACGAAAAAAACTCAAGGAGATTACCTCTCAGGTGCCCTTACTCTGAAAAAAAGAGCATAGAGCACAGGTACCATCCCCAAGGTCACCACCGTGGCAAAGATGAGCCCAAATATAATGGAGACAGCCATGGGCTCAAACAGAGGCCCACCGCCCACCCACAAAGGAATCAAGCCTCCAGCGGTGGTCAAAGTGGTGAGTAGAATGGGCCGAAGCCGCCTCTGAGCCGCCATCACCACGGCCTCTCCCGGCTCCAGGCCGTTCTCCTCGATCTCAATCCGGATACGGTCCAGAAGCACATTGGCGTTGTTGATCACAATACCCGAAAGGGCCACCACACCCAAAAGGGTCATAAACCCAAAGTAAGAGTTTGCCGTCAAGAGCCCCACCACCACCCCAATCAGCCCCAGGGGGACCACGCAGAGAAGCAATATGGTTCGACGCAAAGAGTTAAACTGAAAGACAAGAAGAAGCACAATCAGCATCAAGGCAAAGGGGAGCTGCTCGGCAATGGCCTGGTTGGCCTTGGCCGATTTTTCTGCCTCTCCGGCCACTTCATAGCGATACGAAATGCCCCACTGACGACTCTGGGCCTCAAGCCAGGCAACCAGACGCTCGTTCATGGCCAGCGCATTCACCCCCTCATAAAGATCCGCATAAACCTCCACCGTTCGCAGGCGATCCCGCCTGATGATCTTGCCATTCTGCCAGGCCATCTCCATCTCCGCCACCTGACTCAAGGGAACCGACTCTCCGGTAGCAAGGCTGTAAACACGAAGCCCCATCAATTTACTGAAGTCGTTTCGGTCTGACGCTTCGGAGCGCACCACAATGGGAATCAGCTCCTCATCCTCACGATAGGTTCCGGCAGTCAGCCCACTTAAGGTTCCCTGAAGGGAGAGGGCAATATCGCGACTTGTGATTCCCGAACGTCTGGCCCTCTCCTGGTGCACCTTCACCACCAGTTTTCGAGATCGTGCACCCCAGTCATCCCCCACCTGCCTCACCCCCGGCTCATGGCGAAGCTTCTCCTTCAGGGTATCCACCACCTTGAAGAGCCCTTCACCGTCCCGACCAGAAAGACGCACAGCCACAGGATGGTTCACAGGGGGCCCCACCGGAAGTCTTGAGACTTCGGCCTGCACTTCGGGAAGATCGCCATCGCAAAATTGCTGCATCTTTCTCACAATGGGAGCCACCGCTTCGTAAGAGGTTGCGTTGATAAGAAGATAGCAAAAACAGCTCTCCGGGGGATCTGGGGTGTAGGGAAGAATAAACCGAGGAGCCCCTTCCCCAACAAACGTGCCCCAGCTTTTGATCCCTTCTCTCTCGGACGTGGCCATAAGCTCTCTGGCCATAAACGCCTCCACCTTTGCCACCATCTGAGATGTATGGGCAATATCCGAGCCCGGTGGGGTTTCAAGGGTCACGGTGATGATGCTTCGGTCGGAGTCCGGCATGAACCGCTTGGGAACAAAGGTAAACCCATACATGGCCGCACAAAAAACAAGAACCATTCCCATGACAAAAAGCCACCGGTGGGAAAGGAAACTCACCAACGCCCTCCGATAGTCCTTGTAAAACCGGCTGTTAAAGCTTCCCTCTTTTTCTGGTTTCACCTTGAGAAAAAAGACACAAAAAAGAGGGATCATGGTCAGAGCCAGAACCCACGAGCTTAAAAGGGTCAGGGTCACCACCTTAAAAAGGGGGGCCGTGTACTCTCCGGTGTTGGATTTGGCAAGAAAGATGGGCAGAAAGGCAAAAGAGGTGGTCAGAGACGCCGTCAAAAGCGGCCAGGCAAGCTCCTTTGCCGATTGCACCGCCGCCTCAGCAACCTGCAGGCCTTCACGAACCTGGGTCATAATCGACTCGCTCATGACAATGGCGTTGTCCACCAGAATTCCCAGAGAGATCAGAAGGGCTGCCAGAGAGATCTGGTCGATGCCGATGGTAAAAAAATCCATCAAAAGAAAGGCCATGAGAATGGTGACCGGAATCAGGCTTGCCACCAAAAGCCCGGTGCGAATACCCAGGCTCGCCAACATCACAAGGCAGACGATCACAATACTCTGCATCAGATTGGAAAGAAAATCGCTCACACTCTCATGGACCCTCTCCGGCTGTCGGGCCAGAAAGGAGAGATCCACCCCAATGGGGTAGAGGGACTCCATGCGCTTTCGAAAAGCCTCCACCTTCTCACCCAGGGTGATGATGCTTCCCCCTTTGCTCATGGAGATGGCCAACATCAGGGCCGGTTTTCCATTGAAACGCACCAGCGCTTTTGCCGGATCTTCGTACCCCCTTCTGATGGTCACCAGATCCTTGAGATAGACCACCTCTTTTCTGCCGGGCACCGAGATGACCGTATCCAGTATCTCTTCAACCCCCTCATAGTTTCCCGTGGGCTCCAAATTGATTCGCTCCTGGCCCGATGTAAGAGCCCCTCCGGGAATGATGATGTTTCTCTGGGAAAGCACCTGGCCCAAGACAAGGGGCGAAAGGCCATATCGGGCCAGGCGGGCTGAGTTGAACTCCAGAAAGACCTGCTCTTTCTGATCCCCCACGATCTCCACCTTGGCCACATCATCGATGCGAAGCAGCTCATCCCTCACCTCATCGGCCACCTCTTTGAGCTCCCGGTAGGTGTACCCCTCCCCGGTCAGGGCCAAAACCTGCCCAAAAACATCCCCGAAGTCGTCGTTTACAAAGGGCCCGACCACCCCTTCCGGCAAATTGGCGCTCTCTTTGTTCACTTTGCGCCGCAAGGTATCCCAAATGGGGCGCATGGCCTTGTATGTTTCGTCAATATTGACGTAGATAATGGAGATTCCCGACCGGGACTCACTGGAGACGTAATCGAGTTCAGCGATCTCCTGAATCACCTTTTCCAGGCGATCGGTCACCAGCTGTTCCACACGCTCGGGACTTGCCCCAGGAAAGTAGGTGGTCACCAAAGCGGTACGAACAATAAAGCCAGGATCTTCATCCTGGGGAAGGCGGGTCAAACTCACCCATCCGCCCACCACCACCATGAGAATCAGGGTCAGGGTGACCCGGTTAAGACGAATGGCCGATTGGGTCAAATAGTGCATCATGGGTGCGCCGCACTCATCTCGACAAATCCATTCATTTTAAGCCCCACACGCATCCCCTCTTCCAGACGGCTCATACCGGCGGTCACCACCCACTCCCGGCCCGACAGGCCCGAGGTGATCTCAAGACCCTCTTCCATCAAGCCCCCCACCGTTACGGAGACTTTTTTCACCACCGCCTCACCTTCGGCCTCGGCTTTGGCCACATACAGAAAAGGCCCTTGGTCATCTTTGCCCACCACATGGGAGGGAACCAAAAGACGGTGGCCCTCACCCTGGCCCAGCCCAAAGGTCACCT
>JAKSCC010000330.1 GCA_022360815.1 Desulfobacterales bacterium | reverse complement strand
GGCGCAAAGCATCTGCCACGATGGATCTGAAAAAAGTGTCTGCTCTTATTCCAAAAGTTCATCTGGATGCCTTTACTCAAAAGACCCAGAAAGATTTTGAGCAGAACATGAAGATCAACATGGGCATGATGGGAACGGTCAACCAGGACATAAAAACCTTCAACGACCAGCAGACAAGCGGAACCAACCTCCAGATTGATATCACACCAAACTCCCGACACTACCTCATCGCAGGATACTCGTTTACCCATGACGATCTGGAGGCAGACAGCAGTGTCAAAATGCCCCCCATGGTAAACAAAGTCTATACCGATGAGACCACAATCGATACCCATGCGCTTTTTGTGCAGGACGAATGGAAACTTCCCCAAGATCTCATGCTCACATTGGGTGCACGCCAGACCTGGGTGGAATCCGAGCTTGAAGAGAGCAACCGAACCGGTGCCAACGAGGGCAGCGTCAACGACAATGAACCGGTTTTCAGTGGGGGGATCACCTGGAATGGCGTTGAAAACCTGACCCTTCGAGGCCACTTTGCTCAAGGATATCGTTTCCCAGACCTCTCCAAACTTTTTATCGGAACCAGCCACGGAGGCAGCACCACCAACGCAAACCCCGACCTAAAACCCGAAACCTCCAATAATTACGAACTGGGTGCACGCTACAACAACGGCTTTTGGAATATCGACTTCACGGCATTCTATAACGATGCCGAAGACTACATCACTCGAAAAGCCACCGGATCCAACGTGTACCAATTCACCAACGTCTCCAAAGCCGAAACAAAAGGTGTGGAGCTTGCTCTCAAGTATAAAATCGACGCCTTGAAGCTCACCCCTTACTTCTCTGGCACCTGGATGGAAAGAGAGTTCAAATCACCCAAGCGGACTACAAAAAAAACCGGCACACCAAAATTTTCAGGACGCCTGGGTATCAAATACGAAACCCCTCTCACCCGATGGCCCGCCCTTGTCTGGACCGACTTCTGGCTTAGAGCCGCCTCGGATTCAGATTCATATGATACCAGCGATAAGCTCATAGCCAAAGAGAGCTGGGAAACGCTCAATTTTTCCATGGGGGCTGAATTTGGTACCAAAGGCCAATATCAGGTTTCCCTCAACCTAAACAATATCCTTGATGAGTCTTACAAAACCGCCAGAAACACTCTGGAAGAACCCGGTTTCCATGCCGTGGCGCGTCTGGGCGTAAAATTTTAGAATATTAAAAATTCACTGAATTCAATCCATAATAGCCGTTCCGGGATCAAAAAAACCGTGATCCCGGAGTGGTCTCCGCAACACAAAAAGATTGCACCTGCAACCAAAGGCAAAGAGTCGTCTATGAAAAAAACCGCTTACTGGGAGATGCGGGATCTTGTGGTCATCGGCATCTTCGCTGCAATCACCAAAGTCTCAAGCCTTTTGGTGGCCCTTGTGGGTGGAGGGATGAACCCCGTCACCTTGATCTTAAAAAACCTGCTCTTCACCACACTGGCCATCGTCCTTCTCTACAAAGTCCGAAAATTTGGCACCCTCACCCTTTTTATTGTGGTGAATGCCATTGTCTCCATGCTTCTCATGGGAAGTGTCATTTTTCTTATTCCTCCCATGCTTGTCTGCGGCATTCTTGCCGAAGGGATCATTCTCATTCTGGGTGGGTATGCCAAAAGCATCAACCTGATGATCGGTGTGGGCCTCTACGACCTTCTCTTTAAAATCAGCTCGGTAGGAGTCTCCTGGCTTTACGCTCGAGAGCAGCCAGAGATAATCATCATGGCGACCGTCATAGTTGGGATCGGTTATATCGGGGCGCTTCTTGGTCTTTTTTCCGGTGCCTATTTTGTAAAGGAGCTTCGCCATGCGTGCATTATTCGCCAATGACGCCATTCGCCCTAAAAGCCTGATCTACCGTCTGGATGTGCGTACAAAAATTCTCATCAGTTTGATTGCCTCGGTCTCGGTCATTTTTTTGAAATCCCCTTTGGCTCTGGGATTTCTCGCCTTGGTCAGCGCCCTTTATGTTCTGAATCTGGGCCGGTGGCGCATTGTTTTTGTGTGCTACCTTGGAATACTCATCATGTGGTTTCTCGCCATCGGATGCATGCACCTGATGCACCAGATCAGCGAAATCATACCCATCTCCAATGCGTCAAAAATGCTGATCCCTTTTCTGCGCGCCCTTATCATGATCAACACAGTCCTCACCCTGGCTCTCTCTTCACGAATTCAGACCCTTCTCACCTCACTAAAAATGCTGAAACTTCCCATCTGGATCTACATACCAGCGGCGGTGATGATCCGATTTATTCCCACCTTTATTAAAGATGTGCGCCAAATCCATGAAACCATGCGCATCAGAGGCTACAGCCTAAATCCCATCTTTATCGCAAGACACCCCATTGTCTCGATGCGCCTCCTGATTGCGCCCATCCTCTTTCGAGCCCTTCGAAGCGCCGATGATCTGGGCATTGCCGCCGAACTCAAAGGGGTTTGCCACCAAGCCCGTATGGTGAGTTACAAACCGCAGGATTTCTCTTCAACCGATGCCCTTGCCATGATTTTCACTTTTTTGATCCTTGCCACAGGCATTCTTATTCAGGTTCATGCCGGTGATGCATCCACAGGTTTTTTTCTATGATTGAACTTAAAAACGTCACCTACACCTACCCGTTTCAAGAGACCCCTGCCGTAAAAGAGCTCTCACTTGCGGTGAAAAAGGGTGAAGTGACCCTGGTCACGGGAGCCAGTGGGTGCGGAAAATCAACCCTTATCCGCCTGATCAACGGCCTCTGCCCCCACTTTTTTAAAGGGACTTTTGAAGGGGAGATCCACCACAACGGCGTCTCAAGCAAAAACAGATCCCTTCAGCAGATTGCGGCCCAAGTGGGCACGGTTTTTCAGGACCCCGAACTCCAGTTCTTTGCCCTTAACGTGGACGACGAAATCGCCTTTGCCCATGAGTGGCAAGGAAAAAGCGTAGACAAAACCTGGGCTGTGGTGCGGGAGACGGCTGAAAGACTTGGTATCAGCCATATCCTGAACGCCTCCATCCACGATCTTTCCGAAGGGCAGAAACAGAAAGTGGCCCTGGCCTCCATCCTTTCACTTGCCCCCTC
>JAKSCC010000062.1 GCA_022360815.1 Desulfobacterales bacterium | reverse complement strand
CAAAGCCAATCTTCGGGCAGATCTTCAAAAGAGGTACCGGGGTCAATGCTGTTTTCGGGATCGCCCTCTTCAGGGTCATAGATATAGCCGCATACAGTGCACTCATACTTTTTCATTGTCTCACCTCGTTTTTAGATCCATGGTTGTTGTAACACTATGATGGTTTTTAGCCGCTCCATGGGATTTTTTGGCGGCATGTTTCTATTTTCAAGCTGCTTAGAAAAAAGTGAGTCTCTTTGTTTTTATCCGCTGTCGTGGGCGTTGCACTGGGATGTTGTCTCTTTCCCACTGTGGTCAAATGGGTCTTAGGCCAGTCCACCCTGAACAAGGGTGGAACACACTACGGGCGATAATCCTGTCGGGGCCTGTGCCCGTGGCGTGGGATTATCCAGTCTTAATTTGAGAGATAGTGATAATCAAAAAATATGCCAAAATCGGATTTTTCTATATAAGATCTTAAAATGAAATGTTTTATCTGACGGGTGTCTCTGCTTTGCCAGCTTTTGGAAACAGAGTCAGAACTGTATCATTTGGTATCGTGGCGACGCCGCTGTCTCAGTACCACCATGAGACAGTTTCTGATGCTTACGCACAGATTTGGACATAGAGTGAGAAAAGGGCCGAGCCGAAAAAGGGTGTTAGCTTAGGATGATGCGTTCGAGTTAAGGGTGCCGAGTAGTTTTTTGACCCTGGACTCCACCGCGCGCATGAGAGAGATGGCCTCTTCATCGCTCTCCGGGGGAGTGGGGGGGAGGTCCCAGGTTATGTGTGGCGTGACCTCAGGCGTCTTGCTTAGGCAACCGTCCATATCCACGATGATGTCAGGCGAAGTGGTCTCCAGAGTCTCTTTTAGGGAGAGAACAGGTGCATAACGAATGTCAGTTTTTTTCTTTTCCATCCAGGCATCGCACTTTGTTTTGAAAGTCTCTTGAGGGGCGAGACCCGCATGGCCAAATTGAAAGGTGCCGGGTGTGATGGCACTGGCTGCGGCCCATGCCATACGGCTTTTAATGGCACCGTCGCTGCAAACGAAGAGGATGCGATGTTTTACGGGAAGAAGGGGCCCTGCGACTACGTCGGCCGCGCTGGCCACACGTGGTTGGGTGTCACTTCTTGCGGCCAGGGCACCTTTGGCTTCGGCTTCTCGAAAGGTGAGAGCCCCGGAATAGGCGGCATCAATGGCATCGAAAAAGTAGCGTGAGTTTAGTATGATAGCTGAGAAGAGATCTTGCCCGCTGGTGGCCGCCGATGAGAGCACGTAACCCCGGCGTCTCTTTTTTAAAGGGTCAGAGAGTTTCAATCGGTACTTTCGAGACCAGAACATCTGGCCGCGGTCCATCATGGCTTTGAGTTGAGCTGAAGGGCCGTAAAAGTAGACGGGCGAGGCGAGAACCACGATCTCGGCACGCCTCAGCATGGGGGCGATGACCGAGGCAAACTCGTCTTTTAAAATACACCAGCCGGTTTTTTCGCAGGAGCCGCACCCAATGCAGAAGGAGAAATCCATTTGGGAAAGGTGCAGGGTTTCGGTTTGAAATCCTTTTTCTTTGAGGTGACTGAGAAAGAGGCTTAATGTGTGGGAGTTGTTTCCCCCTTTTCTTGGACTTCCCTGAAGGCCCACTGCAAGCATGGCCGATCTCCTTAAATGTTGGGGCGGTTGTGCTGTTAGAGATGAAAAGTGATGACGTGGTAACGAGTTGACGCCTCTATGCGACGCCCACGACATCTCTGAAAAGAAATGAGGCATCTGCGTTGGATGGTGTGGGGTGCTAGGCGCAAACTGATTTTTTGCGGAGTCATCAAAAACGCCTCATAACAGGCGGGAGGGATGGCGGTGAGACGCCTTAATATAGAGACATATTAAGGTATTATAACAGCCCATGGCGCATTTTCAAGGTGGATTGTTGTGCTGTGCCTCTTGGTGGAGATCCTAAGGGATAGGGATGGCCTTTCCTCCTTTTCCATTGTAAAATGGGTCTGCCTGTTTGAGCAGATCTCTTCCTTAGTTAACATTCCTATTTTTAAATATTTTCTGTCGGATAACCCTTGAGAGAACACCAAGGGCTTGCGCCCATGTGATGACGGAGGTGCTTCATGCACGCTGTG
Source organism: Desulfobacterales bacterium (assembly GCA_022360815.1). Taxonomy (GTDB): domain Bacteria; phylum Desulfobacterota; class Desulfobacteria; order Desulfobacterales; family Desulfolunaceae; genus Desulfoluna. The sequence continues at coordinate 20,321 of JAKSCC010000062.1, read as the reverse complement.
CCCTCGTTTCAGGAGTTTGACGATCTCTGGCATACCCTTCAGGGGCGCTGGACCATGAATTTTTCCCCTGTGGCCACCCGTCTTGCCATTGGGGACTGGATGTTACACTTGACCAACTCCCCAGCCAGTTGTGCCCGCATAGGTATGGGCGCTTTGGAGGCGTGGGAACGGGTCTTCTTGGAGCCTCGCGAAAAAGAGGAGGAGGGCCTATGGAGCGAAGAGCCTTTTGCCTCTTTTGCAGCCGCATTTGACGCCACCTGCTCCTGGTGGGAGGAGCGCGTGATGGATGTTCCGGGCATGAGCCCCAGACATCGCTCCTTTCTCTCCTTTCTTGGGCAGCAGTTTCTCCACAGTCTCTCTCCGCGGCACCATCTTTTTACCAACCCCGAACTCCTTGCACGAACTGCCGACGAAAGAGGGGCCAATCTTTTTCGAGGGGTTGGGCATCTGGCGGAAGACTTTTTGCGGTATGGTGCCGGTATTGAACAGAAGAAGCCGCAACATGAGGTGGGAAGGAACCTTGCGGTGACTCCGGGTGAGGTGGTTTACAGAAATGGGTTGATGGAGTTGATTCAATACAGTCCTGCAACCGAAGAGGTGTATGAAAATCCGGTGTTAATGGTGCCTGCCTGGATCATGAAATACTATATTCTTGATCTTTCGCCAGAAAATTCCTTGGTAAAATATTTGGTGGATCAGGGGCATACCGTTTTTATGGTTTCATGGAAAAACCCCGAGTATGAAGACCGGCGGGTGGGGTTGGAAGACTATATTGAGCTGGGGGTGATGGAGGCATTGGAGGTGGTCTGGGAGATGTGCGGTGAGCGGAAACTTCACGGGGTGGGATACTGCCTCGGGGGGACCATCCTCTCCATGGCTGCATCGTCCATGGCGCGAGAGGGTGATGAACGTTTTAAAAGCCTGACCCTTCTGGCAGCCCAAACCGATTTTTCTGAAGCAGGGGAGTTGATGCTCTTTATTGATGAGGCTCAGCTTCAGTTTTTGGAAGATATCATGCGATTTCAGGGGTACTTGGATACAGGACAGATGGCTGGCGCGTTTCAGCTGCTTCGAGCGGGCGATCTGATTTGGTCTCGATGGGTGAGCCGTTACCTTCAGGGTGAACCTGAGTATGAGAGCGATCTTATGGCGTGGAACACCGATGCCACTCGAATGCCCAGCACCATGCACAGTCGCTATTTAAGGGACCTCTTTTTGAACAACGACTTCTTTGAAGGGCGATTTCGAGTCAAGGGAAGGCCGGTGGTTATCAGTGATATTCACGTGCCGGTTTTTCTGGTGGCCACGGAAAAGGACCATGTGGCACCTTGGACTTCGGTTTATAAGTACCATCTCTCTTCCGATGCGAGAACCGTTACCTTTGTTTTGACCAGTGGCGGACACAATGCGGGAATTATCAGTCAGCCTGGGCACCCTCGCAGATCGTATCGTATTGCCACAGCACGTGAAGGGCAGCGTTATACACCTCCCGGAATTTGGTACCACGATACCCCTGAAAAGAGGGGGTCTTGGTGGCCGGCCTGGCAGAAGTGGCTTATGGCCGCTTCAGGTAAGCGTATCTCTCCACCACCCATGGGGGCCTTTTCGGGTGTGGGGCAGGGCTGCGCGGCACCGGGAAACTATGTGCTCAGATCATGAGAAAGCGAGAGACAAATTGGGTTTTTGGATTGGCCATGAGCTTATCAATGGGACCTTGTTGATGGATTTTTCCTTGGTGGATGATGGCACAACAGGTGCCCAAGGCACGGGCTTCGGCAAAGTCATGGGTCACCATGAGGCAGGTCATTCCCATTTCTGTGTGAAGGGTTTTTAAGAGGGTCCCGATGTCTTTTCGAGTGGCCGGATCCAGTGCCGAAAGAGGCTCATCCAGTAAAAGAAGGTCTGGAGCCACGGCAAGGGCGCGAGCCAAGGCTGTTCGTTGCTTTTCGCCTCCGCTTAAACCTTTGGGTTTTCGAGAGGCCAGATGCAGGATACCGAGGCGTTTCATGAGGTCCTGGGGCTTCGGAAGATGGGCGGGTTTCTCTTTGAGGTATTTCAGACCAAAGGCGATGTTTTCATAGACGGTCAGGTGAGGAAAAAGGGCACCATCCTGGTAGACGATGGAGAGGTGACGTTTTTCCGGAGGCAGGTGGGTGATTTCTTCGCCTTTGAGAAAAAGGGAGCCCGAGGTAATGGGGGCTAAACCGGCAATGGCTTCAAGAATCAGGCTTTTTCCGGCCCCAGTGGGTCCCAAAAGTGTGAAGAACTCTCCTTTTTTAACGGAGAGATGGACATCGCGGATGGCAAACTCTGGAAAGCAGATGTTGAGATTTTCGATGGCGATCATGGTGGCGGATTTCATTCGACAGTCTCTCCCCGAAGGGCCAGAACCCTTAAGACAATGAAAAGGGCAAGGCTGGCGGTGATAAGCCAGACCGCCACAGGTTGGGAGTAGGACAGGCCGTAGGCTGTGAATCGTTCATAGACCATAACAGGTGCGGTCATGGGGTGATAGGCGACAATAATCACGGCACCAAATTCGCTTAAGGCGCGTGCTGCACTCATGATGTACCCGGAAAGAAGGGATCGCCAGGCCAGGGGAAGGGTTACTCTGGCAAGGCTTTGGTAAAAGGTGGCACCGAGACTTCGGGCCACCTTTTCGTGTCTTTCGGGAACCTTTTTAAATCCGGTCACAGCACTGGAGATAAAAAAGGGAAGCCCCACAAAGGTGAGGACCGAGACAATGCCTACTGTGGTACCCATGATGCGGATACCCAAGGCGTGCATGGCGTCTCCCAGAAGATGGCCGCGGCCTGCAATGCTTAAAAAGGCAATGCCGATGACCGGATGGGGAATCATAATGGGAAGATCCACAATGCTCTCCACCAGATGTTTTCCCTTAAACTCTCTGCGAGCAAGGATCCAGGCAAAAGGGGTGCCCAGAAGAAGGCAGAGGGTGGCGGCCCCAAAGGAGGTAGCAAGACTCAAGGCCACGGCGCCGCGCACGTCCGGGTCTTTTGCTGCTTCAACAAGCCCCTGCCAGCTGGCTCCGGTGGCCATACTGAAAAGGGGCAGGAGCACAAGGGCCATGGCCAGGAAACTGGGGACCCAGATGCTCCACCTGATCTTCTCGTTGCCCAAAGATGCCATGGGATTTAAGCTTTTACCTCGGCACGTTTTTGGAGGGGCTCGGGAAGGGCATTGAAAGCCTTTTGCGTGGGGACCCGGCAGGGCTCAAAGGGTGGCTGCCCCATCTCTTTGAGGACTTTCAGCCCATGGGCCGGGTCAAGAAGGTAATCCATAAAAAGAAGGGCTGCTTCTCTGTTGGGAGCCTCTTTTAAAAGTGTAATCCCATAGGTACAGGATTTTCCTTTGCGCGTGATGAAAGTGCCGGGTTTCTTTCCGGTGACCTTGACGCTGGCTTTGCCGTAGGCGTTGTCTTTGTGGTAGTCCCCCAAGTTGATGGCAGAAGGGAGATTCACGTATTTTAGCCCATGCTGCACGGCCACCGAAAGGTACTCAAAGGCGTAGTCCATGTTTCCGGTGTTGAGAAGGGAGATGAGTTCAACGGATTTGGGTCGAATGTTGGCCTTGGGGCGGTTGGCGATGAGCTCTTTGTAGAGTCCGGCCATGCCGTAGTGTTTTTCAGCCAACTGAAGCACCATGAGGCTTCGATAACCGCAGGGATCCAGGTTGGGGTCGGAATGGCCCCAGATGACGCCCTTGCGTTTTAAGACATCAAACCAGTTGAGAGAGGAGATCTGGTCGGCAAATTTGCTGTTGTCTGTGTAACAGAGCACCAGACGGTTTGTGGCAAAACGAATATTCCAGTCGGCATGGGCGGGGATAAGCCCTTTGTCGATAACAGCGTAGTCAGCAGAGGCCATGATGTCAGCAGGTTTGCCGATTTCAGAGATCATTCGAGCCATCTTTGTGCTGCCACCGGCTTCCCTTTGAATGTCGATGCTGGGGTGTTTTGTCTCAAACTCTTTTTCGATTTTTGCAAAGGGAACACTTAAACTCCCTGCATGAAAAACAATGACTTTTTTTGAAGGTGCGGCTTGTAGACTAAGGGGAAGAAAAAGAAGGAAAAAGGCAAGGCAGATACGTTTAAATATGCTTGTCATTGTGGGCTCCGTATGGGTCCGAGTTGAAAGAATTATAAAATCTCATACTCCTGTAGGGTAGAAATATCAAGTGAAGATTGGTTGGGGTGTTTCCTTTGCGGATAAGGGGGCGGTTTTGGCGTAAAAATAGGGGGATGCTGGAATGAGGTTAGACACGAGGGTGCGAACGGACGGCTACCTCATTTTGGAGATATCGCGTTCGCTTAAGATGGATTTTAATTCAGCGGTTTGGGGAAGTTCTTCTACGACAAAACTGCTCAGTTTAAGGAACTTGTCGAAGTGATCCAGAAAAGTGCGGCCAATGAAGGGGTCAAAGTGAGTGCCCAGTCTCTCTTCGATAAAAGAGTAGGCCAGGGAAGGAGGGTAGACAGACTTGTAAGGTCTCGGTGAAATGAGGGTGTCAAAAACATCGGCCACACAGACAATGCGGCCGGAAAGGGGGATCTCCTCTCCTTTTAAACCGTTGGGATAACCTGTGCCATCCCATTTTTCGTGGTGTGAAAGGGCAATTTCCCGGCCCAGTGAGATGACCTCAGAGGCAGAGTCTTCAAGAATGTGGGCCCCGATAAGGGTGTGGGTTTTTACGCGTTCAAACTCTTTGTCGGAGAGGCTTCCTGGCTTGGAGAGGATGCGGTTGGATATTCCTATTTTGCCGATGTCGTGCATGGGCGCGGCGTGACGCAAGTTTTCAACAAAATTTTTTGGAAGTTTCATCAATTGGGCCAGAAGGGCACAGTATTCGCTCATGCGCGCGATGTGGTCTCCGGTGCACTCATCATTGTGCTCAGCGGCCACAACCAGGCGGCGAATGGTATCAAGGTAGGATTGCTTGATGGTTTCATGGGCAGCCTCAAGCTCTCCGATGAGTCGCCTCTCTCGAATCGCCCTTTGGAGACGCAAAGCCACCTCTCGCATGTTTAAAGGCTTGACCAGAAAATCAACGGCTCCCATCTCAATGATTTTATCGTATCGGAAGCGGCCGATATCAGCCGTCATCACCACCACATCCACGCTGACCCTTTTTTTTAATTTCTCCATAAACTGAAGGCCATCCATTCCCGGCATATGGATATCTGTGAGCACAAGGTCAACCGGTTGGTCTGCCGCGATTTCAAGGGCGCTATCTCCACAGTTGGCTGTAAGGCAGACGGCTCCCTCTTTGGAGAGGGCGTGTTCCAGCAACTTTAAGGTGGCGGCGTTGTCATCGACAATAAGAATTCGGGTTTTGCTGAGTCGCATCGTGTTCCTGGCTTTCTCGCAAGGCTTTTGGGGAGCGATTTCTTTTGCGAGGGCTCCATGGTGGGGGATGTCTGTTCAAACGGATACAGACAGGAAAAATTTGGTTTTTACGTGAGCTGTCACCTTCTGTTGTCGCGGCTTGGGTGTGTCTCCATCAGGAGGGTAAGTATATCACATGTTGCAGACAAGGAACACGGGGCTTGCGGTGTGTGATGTTGGAGCAAGCGTTTTTTTTTGTGGTGGAGGGTGAAATCTGAGGAGCTCTTACAGGGGTTGTGGTGAAAAAACACTTGGGGATTTACACCCAAGAGATGAGGCCGGGTGTGTAACGTTTGTGTGCAATAAAAGGTGGTGATGATTTTGGGTGCTTGAAATGCAAAAGACCCGTTGAAAATCAACGGGTCTTTTGAAATATGGTGGAGCTGAGGGGGATCCACCCCCTGACCTCATGACTGCCAGTCATGCGCTCTCCCAGCTGAGCTACAGCCCCTAAATTGGGAGTTACGTTGAGACAGAGCCTCAACGCTGGAAACGTTTGTACGGGGATTGCGGCGGGTTGTCAATTCAAAATTTAGCTCCAAAGGCTTCTCTTGAAAAAAGTGGTTGTGCTACAGGAAAAATGTGTCGCCCCGGCAGCAGGTTGCATTCGGGGCGTTTTTGGAAAAAAGCGTGATTCAGGATCCTATGCCAGAGAGAGCGTGACAGATTGGACAGCCTGGGCGGCTTTGGTGCCCACCTCTTCAAGCTCTTTTTCGGTAAGAGAGAGGATGGATAGGGTTTCGGGATGAATGATAGTCTGAGAGACGATCGGGCTGCTTGAGGCCATGCATCTCATGGCCACGGCATCACCTGCATGGATGATGTGAGCCAGGGGATTGTCGCTTTCTTTCGGTGTATGGTGAAGGCCGATGGCGTCGGTTTGGATTTTTGGAAGTTTCCACTTTTCAAAGAAGAGTCCGGCCACCTGGGCGTGTGTAAATCCAAAAAGTTTCATCTCCACATCACAGAAAGTCGTTCCAGAAAGAGCCATGGCTTTTTTAAATGTTTGCTTGAGCAGACCGATGAAAGGATCGAGCATGAGAAGGCCGGAGTCGTGAATAAGCCCGGCATTAAAGGCGTCGTTTGCCAGGGTGGGGGCCTTCATCTCGGCAATCATGCGGGAAGCGTAGGCACAGGCGAGGCTGTGCTCCCAGATTTGTCTTGAGGTGAGGTTGTATCCTGCGAGGTTTTTTCCCAGCATCTTGGAGGTGCTTACCACGGTGATGAGATCGGAGATGGCCTGGCACCCCATGATGGCTGCGGCCTGTTTTACCGTGGAGACAGGAACCGAAAGGGCGTAGTAAGAAGAGTTTGCGATTTTAAGCACCCGTGTGGCAAGGGCCTGATCGGTCTCAATAACAGCACCTATTTCGTTGAAACCACATTTTTCATCACCCATCACCTCTCTGGCACGACCCATGACTTCTGGCATGGGGGGAAGGGCTTTGGACTCGTTGACGATTTTATCCAAAAGATCCTGCCCGCGTGTGGGCAGCTGGGATGGGGCGGTGGCCTGTTTCATGACTGGAATAAGGGTTTTGCATCCCGGGCAGGGGATCTCCAGTCTTCGTCCTTCAGGGATTTTGGCATCATCCACATGATACTTTTTGCCGCATCCGTTGCATTTCACTTTCATCTTACAAAACTCCACGTTAAATCAAGATGATCCTGAAAACCATGGACGCATGCCCAGAAAGGCGATCAGGTGTACATCAGAAAATCTTCCATGACTTGGCTCACTCTCTCTGGGGCCTCCAAAGGAGAGAAGTGCCCGCAGCCTTTGATTTCTGAGAGAAAGCTCTGTTTTATATTATCGCTTAACAGGCGGGCATACTTTAGGGGTGTTGAGATATCTTTTTCAGCCCCCATAACAAGGGTACGTGCTGAGATGCTTTGAACCTTGTTCATGACATCAAAGATATCACATGCTTTGAGATCTTGAAGGGTTGCCTCTCCTGTGGGCTCTGTGGCTTTGAGCAAGGCTTCTTTGAGGGCGTCGGTACGAAGGTTCTCGGGCACGGCAAAATGGAACAGGGAGGTGCGGTACGCTTCATAATGATTTTGAACGGCGTCAAGAATATCGGGAAGAACCCTGAGCCTTGCACCGGTGTTTACAAGGATCGCTTCCCCGAATAGGTGGGGGGAATCCAAAAGCATCTGAAGAACGATGGCGCCGCCCATGCTGAGTCCACAGGGCACCACCTGGGGGAGTTGTGCCTCTTCGATAAAGTCCATGACGCTTTTTCCATAGGCTTCAATGGTGGTTAAGGGTTGGCCTGTGCTGCGATGGTGACCGGGAAGGTCGATGGCCACGGTATTGAAGTGTGGGGCGAGCCTTTTGATTTGGTGGACCCAGAGGTGGCTGTTGAAACCCGCGCCATGGATAAAGAGGATGGTTTTTTTGTTGGGGTCCAGATGGTGTTGGCCGGCAAGCCATCCAAAAGATGTGGTTTGTTTTTCGATCATGGTCAGGAGCCTCATTTGGTCTGGGTGTCTGATGTGATGAAGGGGGAAATCCATGAGAGAATATCTGTGTAGACCGTCTCTTTTTGAAACTCCCCAAAGAGTTCGTGGCGTGCCTTGGGATAGAGGATGCTGGTAACTTCAGAACATCCCGTTTTACGGTAGCGTTTTGTCAGCCTATGAATGGCCAGTCCGAAGCTGGCCACAGGGTCTTGGGTGCCAGCCAAAAAGAGCAGGGGAAGCTGGGCTGGGGTTTTTTTAATATGGGACCCCCTGGAGATTCGCATGAGTCCGTAACCCATATCTTTGAAGAAAGCGGCGGTAGAGACATATCCGCACAAGGGGTCTTGAATGTAGCGATCGACACTTTCGGGGTTTGAGCAGAGCCAGTCGAAGGCTGTTCGTGTCGATCGGAAACAGAGGTTGTAGAGCCCGAAGGTGAGACGATCCATAAGATAGCTGGGGGTTTGAGGGCCCAGAAGGGCGGCCTGGCTTTTTGCGAGGAGATGGCAGGCTGTGGCCACAATACCCGGTATATCAGCCGTTCCGCTGATGATGACCCCTGAAAGGGTTTGGCTTGTGTGGGGGCAGGATGAGATAAAGTCCCTTACCAAAAAGGAGCCCATGGAGTGCCCAAAAAGAAAAAGAGGAAGCCCGGGGTGGCTTTGAGCGGCATGAACCATAAGGGCTTTTAGGTCCGAAAGGGCGATATTCCACCCTCCTTTATCGGCAAAGTGTCCAAAAACGCCATTTGGTGGGACACTTCTTCCGTGGCCTCGGTGGTCGTCGGCATAGATGGAAAAGCCTTTTTGGGTGAGCTTTTCGGCAAACTCAGTATAGCGGGCAGCGTGTTCGGCCATGCCGTGTGCAATCACCATGACAGCCGAAGGAGGCTTGTTGTCAGGCGACCAGGAGGTGAGGTGAAGGGGGCCGTTTGGGGTGGAGAGTTCTGAAATTCTCTGAATCATGGATGTCTCCGGAAGAAGAGGTGAGAAGAGAGAGACGGCATATTTCACCCATACCACGGGAGAGGTGACAGCGTAAAGTGTTGCGTCTGGTGTTTCCTCTTTGAATCCCGTGGGTTGTTTGTTACGCGTTGCTCTCTTTTTCAGGGATAAGCTGGCTCAAAAGAGGGGTGCTGACCAGAGAGGAGAGCATTCCTAAGGTTCCCGCTTCTGGAGAGCTTGTGCCTGTGGCGTAAAGGCCGATGCAGAGGGCAAGGGAGAAGAGGGCCGATACCATGGCCCCGTTTTTTGTGACGGTTTTTTTTGAAGCGAAGAGCCCCCAGATGAAGGGACCAAGAAAAAGGGAGCCAATGGCACCCCAGGAGATTCCCAGAATCGCCACGATGGTGGAGGGGCGCATCCAAGCCAGAAGGACTGAGACGATCACAAAAAAGATGGACGCCCCGCGCATGAAGAGGGTGAGTTTTTTTTCAGAAGCCCTTGTATTAAAAAAACCTTGGTAGATATCTTTTACAAGGGACGAGCTGGAAATCAGGACCAAAGCGGCCAAAGTGCTCATGGATGCGGAGAGAACCAAAAGGAGCATGAGAACCGAGAGAGAATCGGGAATCACATTGGCGAGAAGTTCTGGCATCAAGGCGTCGAAAAAGGGCTTTCCATTTTGAAAGGCGGCAGGGGTCCCCTGGGGGGTGAGAAAAACTCGGGCTGTGGCTCCTGTAAAGTAGGCGATGCTACCAATGAGAAGGGCAAAGAAGGTGGATGCCACCATTCCCACTTTGATCGCTCTCTCGTCTTTAATGGCGTAAAATTTTTGAACCAATTGAGGCATGCAGAAAGGAGCCGCACTGGTGAGGAAAACAAGGCAGAAAAGAGGCCAGGCTCCTGGAGGCCCTACGGGTGTTGTGAGTTTGGGGTTGATGGCAGAAAGTGAGGCGGTGAGCTGGCTCAGGCCACCGCCTGTTTTGATCGTAAAACCAAGAAGGGTGAGCACGCCTACCAGCATAATCATACCGAAAAGCACATCAAGGGATGCCATGGCACGGTAGCCACCGGTGCTCATGTAAAGAGCGGTGAACCCTCCCATGAGAACAAGGGCCAGTGTATAAGGAAGCTTGAAGTTGGATTGAAAAAGGTAGCTGAGTCCCATAAAGACCGCCGAGGTGTAGGGAATAAAAAAAATAAAAATGGCGGTGGAGGCAAGAAGTTTGAAGCCTGGGCTCTGATAGCGAGCCTCAAAAAATTCGGGCATGGTGTGTACGTGAAGCTCTTCGGTTATGCGGCGGATCCGATTTCCCATGAAAAACCAGACCCCGAGAACCCCCAGAAAGGCGTTACCCAAGGCAATCCAGAGCCCGGAGTAACCAAATCCCCATCCGATTTTTCCAGCAAATCCGATAAAGAGAACCGCAGAGAAGTAGGCCGTGGCATAGGTAAAGGCGCTCATCCAGGGGCCGATGGATCGTCCACCCAAGAAAAAATCTTTAAAAGAGCTGCTTTTTTTGAGGTTTACAATGCCTACAAAGGCAATAACGGCCGCATAGACGACGATGACCGCCACTTTTAATTCCATGTCCACCTCCAGAGAGCAATCTTTTGTGAGGCAGGTGAACAAGGCGCTTTTTTCAGGTGAGGCCCTTACCGTGCCGCGCAGATAGGCCGTCTTTGGCGGCTGAAAAACCGCGATAGGACGGCGACAGTAGAGTTGAGTTCGGTGCGGGGATCATATAGATTGCCGGTTCATTTGGCAATTGCAGATTGGAGGCGGGGCTAAAAAAGGCCCCTGCGGCACGGGTTGTGCCGCAGTTTAGCAAACGGCAGTGATGGGTTGTTGATAAGGCGGGATCAAATCAGCTCACTCAGCTCTTTGGAGCGTTTTGCTGCAGCCCGTATTCCCTTTTGAATGCCTTCGGCCACTCTCTCTTTCTCCATGGTGGTGAGGGCTGCTTCAGTGGTTCCTCCGGGAGAGGTTACTTTTTTTCGAAGCTCAGCCGGGGAATCGAGACTGTTGCAGAGAAGGTGGGCGGCACCCCGCAGGGTATTGGAGGCGAGAAGGGTGGCCTCTTCTTCAGAGAAACCGAGTTCCTGGGCTGCCTTGACCATGGTTTCCACCACATAAAAGAAGTAGGCTGGGCCGGAGCCGGAGATGGCGGTAACGGCATCCATCTGAGACTCTTTTACGCGAAGAACCCTCCCCATGGATGAGAGGATCTTTTCAGCCTGCTCCAAATCCTCTTGGGTGGTCTGGTCATTGCCGCAGAGCCCGCTCATGCCGGAACGAACCAGACTTGGGGTGTTGGGCATAACGCGCATGATGGGGAGTTGTGACCGCTCCTCTTGTGAGAGCCCCTCATAAAGGATTGCTTCATAGCATGAGAGGGGAAGTCCTGCTGCAATGGTAATGATCTGTTTCCGTTTAAGGGTATGGTGAAGTCCTTTTGCTGTCAGTTGAGTGAGGAGAGGTTTCATGCTCTGGGGTTTGACGGCAAGTATCACGGTATCTGCTTCGGAAAAGACGTGGGGGGCCTCTTCTGTGGTGAGAACATGGTGCTGTGTCTCAAGGTAGCGAAGGCGTTCCGGTTTTACGTCACAAAGGGTGAGCTGTCTGCTGGAAAGGCTTCCCGAAGAGATGAGGGCCCCTGCCATGGCCTCGGCCATGTTTCCGGCTCCGATAAAGCCGATATGGGTTGAATCGTGCATGGTATTGCTCCTTGTCTGCTCTTTTTTTGAGTGGGGCGGGGAAGCGGGGGATAATACCTAAAAAAACCGATGGTTCAATGAAAGGAAAACCCCTTGAAACTGTGGTTTTTCAAGACAAAATACCTTGACTTATCGCCGATATATAACATATTTTTACCAAGATATCTATTTGGTGCTGGTCACTTAAAAAGTCAATATAAACCATAACGACCCACGATATTTGAAGCGACTCTTACAGCAATGGCCAGGGGGGTTGCGCCAAAATATTGGCATGTACCAGATCGTCATCATTATGCCAACCAGCATCTGGTTCTCTACTCCCAACAGGCCGATCAGCTGATTGGGGATTGTCAGGAAAGGTATTAAGACGAAAAATATGTTCATTATAGCCAACTTCATCTCGGCCGTGGCCATCGTCCTCAAGATGGCCCTTAGTTTCTATTTTTTCATCATTTTTGCCCGCGTTATCTTCTCTTGGATCAATCCGGCACCTTACAATGAGTTTGTGAGAATGCTTGTACGATTTGTCTATGAAGCCACCGAGCCTGCTTTGGGCCGGATTCGGGCAAAAATTCCCGCATTGGGAGGTATTGACCTCTCTCCCATGGTTCTTATCGCCGCTGTCTATTTTCTCCAGGCTTTTGTGGTGGGTACGCTTTTTGACATCGCCCGAAGTCTGCGTTTCTAACTGATCTCTTTTCAGGTGGGGGAAAGAGAAACCTTCGGATCAGACATAATCAGGAGTTTTTTTCATGGCAAAGATTGATGCATTTTTCAAGCTCATGCATGATCAGGGTGCCTCGGACCTGCACCTTGTGGCAGGGCAGCCCCCCGCCCTTCGAATCAATGGCGAAATTGAGAGGGTTAAATACAAAGTACTGGATAACAACAGCCTTAAAGGGATGGTTTACGAGATCGCCCCGGAGAGCAAGATCAAGGTATTTGAAGAGACCGGAGATGTTGATTTTGGGTATGAAATACCGGGGCTGGCGCGTTACCGAGCCAACTTTTTCATGCAGAGAAACGGTGTCGGCGCGGTTTTTCGAGAGATTCCCAGTCAAATTATGAGCGCTGAACAGCTGGGGCTTCCTCCGGTGATCTCCCGCTTGGCAAGTCTACCCAGGGGGTTGGTTTTGGTGACGGGGCCCACGGGGAGTGGTAAATCCACCACCCTTGCTGCCATCATCGACGTGGCCAACCGTCTCAGGCAGGACCATATCATCACCATCGAAGATCCCATCGAATTTGTGCATCAGTGCAAAGGGTGTCTTGTCAACCACCGGGAAGTCGGAACCCACACCAAGAGTTTCACTTCGGCCCTGCGCGGGGCTTTAAGGGAAGACCCGGACATCATTCTCGTGGGCGAGCTCAGGGACCTTGAGACCATCAGTCTTGCCATTGAAGCGGCCTCAACCGGCCACTTGGTTTTGGCAACCCTGCATACCTCCAGTGCCCCCAAGACCGTGGACCGTTTGGTGGAGGTTTTTCCTGCCAACCAGCAGGCCCAGGTGCGCTCAACCCTGGCCGACGGCATTCGTGCCGTGGTTGCCCAGACCCTTTTTAAACGAGTGGATCGAAAGGGGCGGTGTGTGGCCTTGGAGATCATGATCGCCACGCCTGCCATTCGAAACCTGATTCGTGAGGGGAAAACCCATCAAATTCCTTCGGCCATTCAGGTCGGGCAGAAGTATGGTATGCAGCTCCTGGATGATTCCATTATGAATCTTTATAATCAGGGCAATATCAGTTCTGAGGAAGCCTACAGCAAATCCTACGACAAGCAGCGCTTTCGTCCCCTTCTCGACGGTGCGCCTGCGGATTTTACGGACGCCTGATTCAAACACTGGAAATCTGCAGAGGGCAGCTTGTTTCTCTGCAGATGGATTACGGATGGCTTCGTAAAAAGGTGTGCATTGCTCCATAGCGTCTTACACCACAATCACGATTGTTGTCATTATCCACCGTCACGATATGCCAAAGATGGGGGAGGTTTATGAGAAAGCAAGAGATGGACTACATCCTTTCGAGGATGCTGGACTCCCACGGAAACGTTTCAGATCTTAATCTTACCGTGGGGCGACCACTTCAGGTCGAGAGTTCCGGTAAGCTGGTGAAGGTGGATTTGGAGCCCGATATCAAAGAGCTCTCTCCGTTTCAAACGGAGCAGATTGCCATGAACCTTATCAATCAGGATCGACGCCTTACAAAAGCCCTGGTGGAGAGTGGTTCATGTGACCTCTCTTACAGCCTTCCAGGCAAGGCGCGTTTCAGGGTGAATATTTTTTCGCAATCCGGAAACTACTCCATTGTGCTGAGGCGGTTGGAGACCACAGTCCCGTCCATTAAAGAGCTTAACCTTCCCAAGGCGTTCTATGAAATTCCCAAGCTGTTAAACGGGATTGTTTTTGTGACCGGGGCCACCGGTACGGGCAAGACCACTTCGTTGGCTGCGGTTCTGTCGGAGATTAACGCCACGCGACCTGCCCACGTTATCACACTGGAAGACCCCATCGAATATCAGCATGCCCACAAGATGGCGACCTTTAACCAGCGAGAGTTGGGAAGCGATTTTGAAAGTTTTGCAAGCGGGCTTAGGGCGGCCCTACGCCAGGCTCCCAAGGTGATTTTGGTGGGCGAGATGCGTGACAAGGAGACGGTGGAGATTGGCCTGCGTGCCGCAGAAACAGGCCACCTGGTGCTCACCACCCTTCACACCAACAACGCGGGTGCCACCATCAACCGTATTTTAGGCATGTTTGAATCCGATGAAGAGAAGCAGCTGAGGCTTCGTTTGGCCGACTCCGTGCGATGGGTGATCTGCCAGCGTCTTTTGCCCAAAATCGGTGGTGGCCGTGTGGCGGCTTTTGAGGTTTTGGGCACCAGCCTTCGTGTTAAAGATTTGATCTTGCATGGCGAAGAGGATGGAAAGACCTACGATGATGTGATGGAGCAAGGCAAACACTTTGGGATGACCACCTTTGACAACTACATCATTCAGCTCTACGAGCAAGGGCTTATCAGTCAGGAGACCGCCATGATCTACTCCACACACAAGGCGGTGGTGGGGCGTGGTATCGATGCGGTGAAGAGCGCCAGGGGTGAGAAGACCACAGACATAGAGGCCCTTGAGATTGACCATGGTTACAAGGAAAAGGTGAAGTAAACAGGAGGGGTGATGAATATCCAATGCGAAAACTGCCAGGGAAAATTCTCCTTTCCTGACGAGAAAGTGCCTGAAAATAAAACCCTGACCCTGGGCTGCCCGCGATGTGGCAACAAGTTGTCGGTGGGGCCCAGGGGCGGTGCTTCGGCCATGGCCATGGGATTTGAAGAGGGCGATGAGAGAAAACCGTCCATCAGTTTTGACGAAAAAGAGACGGACTCCTATGATGACGACGAAAGGCCCTTTGATTTTATTGAAGAGGAGGGCGTTACCGCCATGGTTTGTATATCGGATGCCGGTCTCTCCGAGAAGGTTCGTATTGCCCTTGATTTGATGGAGTATAGTGTAACCCAGGCCGGGGACACCCGGGAGGCACTCAAGAATATGCGGTATCACAACTACGATGTGGTTGTGGTCGACGAGATGTTTGACACCAAGAACCCGGATGTGAATGGTATTTTGATCTATTTAAACCGGCTGCCTATGGTAACCAGACGCAATATCGTGGTTTTTTTGATGAGTGAGTCGCACCGCACGCGGGATGAGATGGTCTCTTTTCACAAAAGTGTGAATATGGTGGTAAACCACAAGGATATCGACAGGATTGATATGATTTTGGAAAAGGGCGTTCGGGATAACGACCATTTTTATAGGGTACACAATGAGTTTCGAAGGTAGTGGTATCAGTCGTCCCAATCCGTCTGGAGGGTGCAGCAGCTATCGACGAGAGATGGTGCTGGTTGGCCTGCAGAAACGGTTGCAGGAGGCCAATCTTTCTGAGGAGGAGAGAAGACAGTTGCAACGAGAGATTGCCCGCCTCGAGGAGGAGATGGGGCTTTGAGAGATCCCTTTACCCGATTTAAAAAATGAAAAAAGGCTCTGTGGATTCTAACAGAGCCTTTTTAGTCGATTCTTACAAGAGGTTGAGAAGCTCCAGGGGCGAGCCAATGATATGGCTGGCCCCACTTTTTTCAAGCTCGTCTCTTTCTCTGAATCCCCAGAGAACCCCCACAGCCACCATGCGAGCACGGCAAGCGGTCTCCATGTCCACGGCGGTATCGCCCAGGTAGAGCATCTCAGACGGGGCGATGGCTGTCTCTTTCAAGATATCCATGGCACCCTGGGGGTGGGGCTTTTTGGGGACACCATCCCGTGCGCCGTAGATGAGATCAAAACTATGGCCAGGCAAAAGGGTGTTAACGCACTCCAAGGTCGCCTCATGGGGTTTGTTGGAGAGGACGTGAAGCTTCACGCCTTTTTTTGAAAGGGCGGCAAGCAGCGCGTTGATGCCGTCGTAGGGTTTGGCAAGGGTGCCTGAAAGCTCGTCGTAGACGGTGAGCATGCGTTGGTAAAGGGGCTCAAACCGTTTTGCATCGGCCACCACTTCGGCCGGGGTTGCTCGCTCCAAAAGAATTTGGGCCCCGTTGCCTGCGAAGTATTTGTAGGCGTCAGAAGGGTGTGTGGGAAGACCGGCCTCTTTGAGGACGGTGTTGGTGACATGGGCGATCTCTTCCACAGAGTTGATGAGGGTGCCGTCCAAGTCAAAGACCACACCTTTGTAGGTTGTTGTCATGAATCTATCCTTTTTATGTGCTAACAAGGGCCTGTCCAGAGGCCTGCCGGGTAGAGGGGCGAGTCGGTAAACTGCCTGGGGGTAAAAGGCCTCTCGTCATAGGCGACGCATAGTAGAAAAAGCCCCTGGGGAGGAGCTGTGGCCCCGGCATTGGCACGGTTGTGTGAGTGAAGGATCTCCTTAAATCTGCCAGGGAGGGTGCGTCCCAGGCCCACATCCACCAAGGTACCTACCAGGTTTCTCACCATAAATTTTAAAAAGCCGTTGCCGCAAAAGGTGAGCGTGATGAGCCCGTTGCCATGGTGGTGTACGCACGCCTCGTAGAGGCTTCGAACGGTGGTGGCTCTGGGGCTGCCTGTGCCTTCGAACGCTTTAAAATCGTGGGTACCGATAAGGTGTTCTGACGCACGCTGCATGGCAGAGATGTCAAGGGGTTTTCGAATGTGCCAGAAGGTGTCTGAAGCCACGGCTGGTGGAAGAGCTCGGTTGATGATGCGATAGGTGTAGCGTTTTCGTTTGGCATCAAATCGAGCGTGAAACCTCTTTTCCATCTTTTCACAGCCGTGGATGGTGATGGCTTTGGGGAGCATGCTATTTAACGCTTCCTGGAATTTGGAGGCTGTGATGGTGGTCTCGGCCTCAAAGTGAGCCACCTGAGCCAGAGCGTGGACCCCTGCATCGGTGCGTCCTGATGCGATCAGGCTAACAGGTCTATTGAGCATGCGGGCAAGGGCCTTTTGGATCTCTTCTTGAACCGATGGTTGATCCGGCTGAATCTGCCATCCGGCGTAAGGCGTTCCGCAGTATTCGATGGTGAGTTTAAAGGTGGTTTTCATGGAAATAGGAGTATGCCATGCAGACAGGTGTTAAATGCGGTTGATGGGAACGTAAGCCATCTTTCTTTCGAACGCTTCATCGATGAGTTCCTGAAGTTTTTCAGGACCCCAGGTTTCGTTGCAGGACCTGCAACAGAAGGTGACGCGTGTTCAAGAACGTTTTATCTCAAGGGGTTTTCCGCACTGAGGGCAGCTGCCGTGGGTGTCGGTTTCGTTGAACATTTTATCTCTTTCCTGTAAGTAAGGGGGATGCTCTGAAAATCAAGCCAATCTGGGTTTTCAGTTGCATCCAGAGGCGTTTTAAGGCCATCTTCATAGCTCGTTTTTTGAAGGCTCTTGTTATGAGGATGGTATGCACAGGTATATAGAAGAAAGAGGGCGGATTCAACCGCTCACTTTAAAAGCGAGGGAAATGTGAGCAAGGAGAGTGAGGTTCGGCTTCAGAAATTTCTGGCCCATGCCGGGGTCTGCTCCAGAAGGGCAGCTGAGGCGTTGATCACCGATGGGAAAGTGGCGGTCAATGGCACGGTGGTGACGGAGCTGGGAAGCCGCGTCAATCCTCAGAAAGATAAGGTCTCTGTGGGGGGGCGTCCTGTTGAGCCAGAGGAGAAGGCGATCTACCTTCTGCTTCACAAGCCCGTGGGTGTGATCACCTCTTGCAAGCATGGCGACGCAAAGGTTGTGACCGATCTTGTGGATGTGCGCCAAAGGGTCTACCCTGTGGGGCGCCTGGATCAAGACTCTTCGGGGCTTTTGCTGCTCACCAACGACGGCCGGATTCACCATCGTCTCTCCCACCCCTCCTTTGATCACGAAAAGGAGTATCGGGTGCGGGTGGATAGCCCCATTTCCACTGGGGCGCTGAAAAAGATGGAGAGGGGCATTCGTTTGAAGGAGGGGATGACCCGCCCCTGCCGTATTCGGCGAACGGGTGAGACAAGTTTTTCTATTGTGCTTCAGGAGGGGCGAAATCGTCAGATTCGGCGTATGGTAAAGGCGGTGGGGTGTGAGGTGGTCAGTTTGAAACGAGTGCGTATGGCTTCCATCACCTTGGGGGCAACAAAGCCAGGTGCATGGCGGCACTTGACGGAGAGGGAGGTGACGCAACTTCTTCGAGAGATCGGCGTTGCCCCGCGCAAATCAGAGAGGTAACCCAAAAGCACCGAAGGCGATTTGATTAAAAAAACCCCGCATCCAAGTTGGTCCAAGGATGCGGGGTTTTGTGTTTTCTATCCGCTCTACTGTCGGGTGAGGGCGTCTCTTGCCTCTCCCGCCACATAGAGGGAACCAGCCACCAAAACCAGCTCGTTTTCACGGGCGGAGGTGCGGGCTGCGGTGATGGCCTGATCGATGTTTCGAATGACCGAGACATCTCGCACATATTTCAAGGCATCCCCGCGCATGGCCTCCGGGTCGATGCTTCGGTCGGTCTGAGCCTCCACGAGAATAACCCGTCTGCACAAGGGGAGGATATTGCCGAACATCTTTTGGTACGACTTGTCATCAAGAACCCCGGTCACAAGTGTGATATCTCGGCCTTTCT
This sequence comes from Desulfobacterales bacterium, assembly GCA_022360815.1. Taxonomy (GTDB): domain Bacteria; phylum Desulfobacterota; class Desulfobacteria; order Desulfobacterales; family Desulfolunaceae; genus Desulfoluna. The sequence continues at coordinate 1,676 of JAKSCC010000062.1, read as the reverse complement.
GCTCCTCTTCGAGGTACTGCACCAAGGCTTTTATGGCGGCCGGGTTGTGTGCGCCATCAATGATGGTCTCCGGATTCATGCAGACCCTCTCCAGGCGGCCCGGCCAGAAGGTGGATGCCAGGCCCTTTTTGATGTCTTCGTCGGAGATGTTGAATTGATCCTTTTTGCGGATTTCGGCGCAGGCCGCCACGGCCAGGGCGGCGTTTTCAATTTGGTGCTGGCCCAGAAGCGAGGTGGTAAGGCCGGTTAGGGCGATGCCGTCGCATCGGCAGCTAAAGTTTTTTCCGGTTCTGCGAATGTGAATATCGCGGCCCAGGCGAGTGATGGGGGCATCCAACTCTTTGGCGGTCTCTTCCACCACACCAATGGCGCTGGCCTGGCGTACGCCGATAATGGCGGGTGTGTTCTCTTTAAGAATGCCCGCCTTTTCATAGGCAATTTTTGCGATGGTATCTCCCAGGTAAGCTTTATGCTCTAAGGAGATGTTGGTGATGATGGAGAGGATCGGTTTGACGAGGTTGGTGGCATCCAGTCTGCCGCCCATACCGGTTTCGATGATGGCAATTTCCACACCTTTGCGTTCAAAGATGTCGAAAGCCATGGCTGTGGTAAGCTCAAAAAAAGTGCCGGATCGTTCGCCGGTGTTTACCGCGTCGACGCGTTTCCAGGAGTCTACAATCTCCTCGTCGGTGACCATTTCACCATCAATCTGAAATCGTTCGTTGAAATGGACCAGATGGGGAGAGGTGTAGAGGCCGGTGCGGTGGCCGGAGAGCTGGAGGATGCGTGCAAGGTATGATGCCACCGAGCCTTTGCCGTTTGTACCGGCAATGTGGATGATGGTCATTTTCTCTTCGGGGTTACCCAGGCCTTTCATGATGTCTTTCATGATGTCAAGGCCAAGGATGATTCCGAAGCGTCCAAGGCTGTATAGTGTGTCGAGACACTGTTGGTATTGGGTTGAGGTTGTCATGGTCGGTGTTACCCTGAAGATGGAACAGATTGTGGTGTGGCAGCGCAAAAAACCCGGCTTGTGCGCGAAGGCTCAAGCCGGGTTTTTTGAGAAAACGAATCGACAAGCGATCTATGGAATTGCGTGCTTAGCGGTTGCGGGCACTTGCAATCCTCTGCCGACGCTGAGCTTCGCGCTGCTTGCGGCGTCGGTACTCGCTGGGCTTCTCATAGCTTTTGTCAAGCTTGAGTCGCTTGAAAAGGCCGTCGTTCTGAATTTTTTTCTTCAGAATACGCATGGCTTTTTCGAGATCGTTATCGAGAACTTTTACTTCGATTTCCTTCAAATGTATCGCCCCTTTCTCAACATCAGCGGCCGTGATCTCTTGCGTCGGCATGATGGTTAGTCTGAATACTTAAAAAAGTAAACTTCGTCAGAATAAAACAAAAAAGGGGGCATGGCAAGAAAAAAAACCATGTCCCCTTATTGTTTAGGGTCGGGTGCAAAAGCACCGCCGATGTCAGGCTTTTTAGCCCGGAAGCCTCTTACAGCTTGGAGACGAGCTCCTCGGTAACGGCCTTCATGTCGTTCTCACCGGCGAGGGTGATGTATTTGGTGGCGTCGTTCTTTTCGGCAACATCTTTGAAGTAGTAGGCTGCAGCCAGGGTGCCGTCCACGTCGTTGTAGTAGATGGCGTGACGCTTGTCGATGGCCGCATCATCCT
>JAKSCC010000007.1 GCA_022360815.1 Desulfobacterales bacterium | reverse complement strand
TTCTGCATGGCCACACGAATGCCATGGTCTTCGGTCAGATGCCCGTCTGGGGTGTGTTCATCGGAGTCTGTCACCACAAGGGCCTTGGAAAAGCCGGGAACAAGGCGTGGAGAGACGCCCCCTTCATGGCCCAGAGCATAGCGCTGATAAGGTTGAGAATCTAAGGGATAAAGCAGAGGAGAAGCTGGCTGCGTGCGGTTTGAAAAATCAAAGCACGGGGTGTTTCTCACACTGTCGGCGAGAAACTGATCGGTAAGGATAAAAACCGGCCCCTGAAAGCGCTCGGCCAGATCAAAGGCGTGGCGGGTCAACTCAAAACAGGCCGCTGGTGAATCTGGGGCCAAAATGGCCCGGGAAAACTCTCCGTGGCCGCAAAACCGTGCCAGATCAAGGTCCCCCTGCTCGGTTCGCGTGGGAAGCCCCGTGGCCGGCCCAGGCCTTTGGGCCAAAACAATCACCACAGGGGTTTCGGTGATGCCGGAAAGACTCACGCCCTCACTCATCAGGGCCAGACCGCCCCCGGAGGTGGCCACCATGGCCCGAGCGCCGGCATAAGAGGCACCTAAGGCCATATTGATGGCAGAGATCTCATCTTCCACCTGCTCCACGTGAAGATCCGTATGGTTTTGGTGGTCAATGAGGGTCTGCACCACCGATGTCGCAGGGGTCATGGGGTAATATGCCGCAAAGTTGCACCCTGCGGCCAAAGCGCCCAGAGCAATGGCTTCGTTTCCGTTTAGGGTCAGGGCGGGCGGAAAGGTTTTGGGGATTTTCAGTTTTCGCTGCGGAATCGTTTTTTCTGCCCACTCCATGGCGCGAAAAAAAACAGCCCGATTCTCTTCAAGGGTCTCCCCTGAAAAAAAGGAGCCCATCACCTCATCTAAAACGTGAGGCGCAAGGCCCATAAAATGGCTGCAAGCCGCAAGGGCAACGGTCCCTGGAAACCGCACGGCATCAAGCTCTGAAAGGGGAAGAGCCAGTGCCCTTTGATCGTCCATCTCCAGCCTCTCATCCACCAGAAGCAGGCCCTCTTTGCAAAGCTGCCTGCCATACCCCTTGGCGGCTTCGGGGCTTAAGGCCACAAGAACATCCGCCTCTTCCCGAGGGCCGAAGAGCTCGCCATCTCCGCAGCGCATCCGCCAGCTGTTGAGCCCTCCGCGAATGCGGGACATGTAGTCCTGCTGCACCAACAGGTGGAGCCCGGATCTCACCACCGCTTTGGAGAGAATCTGCCCCACCGTGACCATGCCTTGGCCCGCTTCACCTGCAATCCAAACCGAAAGCTCTGCCACAAGAACCTCCTGTTATCTATAGATTTTCACCTATTGTACGCAGGTTTTCACCGAAGCACAAGCCAATGAAAGACTACCGATCCAGATTCACCGTGCCGATAAGCTCGTTGATGTCGGAGATCCCCTTCTCTTTCAGAAAGGCTTCGATGCCCTCGGCGGTACGCTGGGCCGCATCCGGGTTCACAAAATTTGCCGTGCCCACCTGAACGGCTGAGGCTCCGGCAATCAGAAACTCAATGGCATCGTCGGCGCACATGATACCGCCCATACCAATCACCGGAATTTTCACAGCGTTGGCCACCTGATAGACCATGCGCACGGCAACAGGCTTTACGGCAGGCCCGGAGAGACCGCCCACCACATTGGCCAGAAGCGGCTTTCGAGTGTGGATATCAATACCCATACCGGTCAGGGTGTTGATAAGGGAGACGGAGCTGGCCCCTTCGCCCTCAACACTTCGCGCAATTTCGGTGATGTCCGTCACATTGGGGCTGAGCTTCACCATCACAGGCAGGCTGCTCTTTTTTCGCACCGCGCGGGTCACCTCGGCAGCCGCCACTGGGTCCACCCCAAAGGCAAGCCCGCCAGCGCTCACATTGGGGCAAGAGATATTGATTTCGATACCGTGAATCCCCTCAACCCCTTCGGCCTTTTCGGCAATGGCCGCATACTCTTCCACGGTTTTTCCGTAGATATTGATAAAAACCTTGGTATCGTACGCCTTCAGCCGCGGCAGCTTTTCTGAAAGAAACCGGTCGATGCCTACATTTTCAAGACCAATGGCGTTGAGCATTCCACTTGAGGTTTCGGCAATACGGGGGGGCGGGTTGCCTTTGGATGGATGAAGGGAGAGCCCTTTCATCACCACACCGCCCAAAACGTTCAGGTCGAGTACCTCGTCAAACTCCATGGCGTACCCAAAGGTTCCAGATGCTGTCATGACTGGGTTTTTCAACCTCACGCCACCGATATCCACTGATGTGTTGATGCTCTTGCTCATGCTCTTCTCTTTTGTCTTTAGGTCACTCGGTTCGTTTTCACTCAATATAAAAGGTCCGGCACTATAGCACAGCTCTCTTTAGACAACCACCGCCTTACCATGTGCCTTTCCCAACTGACCGCAGCCCGCCACCAGATCGCGCCCTTTGGAGGCACGAATCCTCACATAGGCTCCCCTTTCAACCATCAGATCGCGAAATCGATCCACCGCCTTCTGGGGCGTCGAGGGAAAAGGCGCACCGGGCCCTGCATTAAACCCGATAAGGTTGAAACAGACCGACAGTCCAGCAAGGGTCTCCATCAGGGCATCGGCATCTTGGGGGCTGTCATTGACCCCCTGAATCACGATGTATTCGGCAAAAAGCGAGCCTTTTCGCGCAAAGGGGTAATTTTTTAAGACCCTTACCAACTGCTTCAGGGGTGTTTTTCTGTTGACAGGCATCAGGCGGGAGCGAATCTCATCGGTGGCTCCGTTGATGGAGACAGCCAGATTGACTGACGAAACGGGTGAGGCGGCCAGCTTCTCAATGCCCTCCTCTGAGCCCACCGTCGAGACGGTGATTCGACGCAGACCAATGTGAAACCCCCTTTGGTCGGTCATGATCGAGATGGCCTCCTGCACCGACGAAAAATTGTCCAGAGGCTCGCCCATTCCCATAAAGACAATGTTCCGGATGGGATAGCCCAGCACATGGCGTGCGGCAAAAAGCTGAAGCACAATCTCCTCACTGGTCAAGTCCCGAACAAAGCCCATTTTGGCTGTGGTGCAGAAAAGACATCCCCTCTTGCACCCCACCTGAGATGAGACACAAAGCGTGTAGTGGGAAAGCATGGGAAGCACCACAGACTCCACCTCATGGCCATCTTCAAGGCGCAGGGTAAATTTTACCACCCCGTCTGCCCTTTTCACCTCTGCAAACTCCGGCTTCGGAATCAACAGGGTCGCACGCAATTGGGATGCGATGCCCGGCCGAGGGGGAAGGCGTTTTAACGCAGAGGCATCAAGATCGCCGTTTTCTGCCAGCTGCGAGTAGATTTCAGCTGAAGCGTAGCGGTCCAGCCCCAGGTGGACCACCATCTCGTTTTTAAACGTCTCATATGTTAAGGCAAAGGGGTTTACCCGAGCCAATTTTGTCTCTTCCATTACAATCCTTCAAGCCCTTCGCCGCGCTTCACCAGCCGACTCAACTCGTCCACAGCATGCTCCAACCCCTGGCAGGTATGGGCCAGACGCTCCACAAAGGGGTCGTCTTCTCCAAGGGCCTGCACCGACTCGGCCAGGCTCTCATGAAATATCTTTTTTCGTTCCTGAACTCTTTGAAGAAGGGCCTTGCGAACGCCGTGGCGCCGCCTCTCGCCTTCAATAAGCTCTTCCAGCCGCTGAATGGAGTACTCCACCAGGGCATCCCGGGGGGCACCAAATTGGCGGGAAGCCAGCTCAAGGGCCTCAAGGGTCCGCCGGCTCAACACAAAGGTCTTCTGAACCCGCGGTACCTCCTTCATGGCATCGGCTGTCAGCCTCTCGGCCATGGCATTTAAGGCGTCCACATCCTCCACCAGATGGTCAAACAGAGATTTCTGCTTGATCCCAAAATGCTCGGCCACCACAGCCATGGATTCAATGGCCCGCGACGAAATACGAAAGGTGGCCCGCACAGACTGCTTGCCCGTCAGCCCTCGAAACGGTGAAGCGGCTCCCCTTATATAGGCTCTCTCTTTTTTATCCATTATGGGTCCTCCTGATCTCACTCTATAGCAAAGATCCTCATCACGGTCACTCTCATTACCTTTATTTTTAATAATGATTTGGTAATGAAATAAAAATATCATATTTCTTTGTTGACACAAAAGAGATCATGACTATTTTTGTTTCAAACGAAAGAGACAACAAGCCCCGCAGCCCAGGGGCCACTCAAACCAAATGAAAAGAGAACGGAGGTAATCACCATGGAACTTGTTCGATTCAACCCCTTTGGCGTCGCCCCGACTTTTAACAGCAAGATGAGCCGCCTTTTTGACGAATTTTTCGAAACCCCAGCCTGCAGGCAAGCCACCACCACTTGGAGCCCCAAAGTGGATATCTATGAAGCAAAAGGGCTTCTGGTGATCCAGGCCGACCTTCCCGGGGTGGAGAAAAAGGACCTCTCCATCAAGGTGGATCATGGGATTCTCACCTTAAAAGGTGAGCGTAAGGGCCATGAGACGAGCGAAGAGAAAAATGTCTACAGAAGCGAGCGCTTCTATGGAAGCTTTGAGCGGGCCTTCCGACTGCCTCCCAAAACCGATGTGGACAAAATCGAGGCAGAGTTTAAAAACGGGGTTCTCCATGTGACCCTGCCCAAAGAGGATGTTCCCGAAGGCAAAGAGATCGCCATTCACTGATTTTCCTTTTTTCCGATCCGCATTTAAAAAAATTCGAAAGCACTAAAAAAACCCCTGCCCCACCCCACAACAGGTCAGGGGTTTCACAAAACCGCACCTCGCAAACGCAAAAAACCGGGCCTCCAAAAGGAGTCACCCGGTTTTTTGCTAATCGAAACACGGCACATTTACACCTCCTGTCACGATATAAGGCAACGAATAACAGCCATCGCGCAGAGGCATTTTACGGCTTACTATGGGTACATAGTCTACCCTTCACCCACGATTCGTCTCACGCCATCCAGAAGCACGGTGTTCTCCTCATGGCTTCCAATGGTAATGCGAACAAAAGGCGTTAGACCTGGCTTATTGAAAAAACGAACCAAAATCCCTTCAGACTTCAGCCCTTCGTAAACCATCTTTCCATCCATGCCGGGAGCTGAAGCAAAGAGAAAGTTGGTGGATGAGGGAAGCACCGCCCATCCCATCTCTGACAACGCCTTTCCCACACGCTCTCTCTCTTCCATCACCATGGCCCGGGTTTTGTCAAACCAATCTCGATCTTTCATGGCCGCAATGCCTATCTGTTGGGTGATACTATCCACAGGATAAGAGTTGAAAGAGTCTTTGACAGCATAAAGTGCGTTGATCAACTTTTCATCCCCCATGGCCCATCCCAAACGACTGCCCGCCAAAGAGAGACTTTTTGAAAAAGTTCGCACGACCAGAAGGTTGGAATACTTACCGATAAGCGTTACAGCACTCTCACCACCAAAATCAATATACGCTTCATCAACGACCAAAACCCGATCCTTTGGCCACCTTTTCAAAAAAGCTTCGACTTCGGAAAGAGGAAGAAGAATGCCTGTCGGGGCGTTGGGATTTGCAATAATGGCACCGCAGGCCTTTCGCCCCATGTAGCCGTCAATATCAATAATGTAGCCGTCAGAAAGCGCTACCTTTTCATAGTCAATGCCGTAATAGTCGCAGTAGACCGGATAGAAGCTGTAGGTGTGTTCCGGAAAGAGAAGAGGCCCTTTTTCAGATCCGAAAAAGGCAAAAAAGACAAAGGAAAGCACCTCATCGGATCCGTTTCCCACCATAACCTGCTCTCTTTGGATTCCGTGCGCTTCGGCAATGGCCTGGCACAACCCATCGGCGTTGGGATCTGGATAGCGTCGGAGGGCCCCTGCGTCAAATTCTTTCAAGACCTTAGACACACCGGGTGCAGGCGAATATGGGTTCTCGTTTGTGTTGAGCTTGATATATTGCCTGTCCTGGGGCTGCTCGCCAGGAACATAGGGAGTCAATTGGTTGAATCGCTGAGAAAACATGGTAAAAAGAGGATTCCTTTTCAGGGATTAACAAGTTGTCTTTAAAGAGGATGAGGCTGTTTTCAAGCATCTATACCACCTCGCCTCAACACAAGGCAAGGGGCACACCATGAAAAGGCTCTTGCCTTAAAAAGTTTGGTTCCACCTTGGCACCGGCTGACAATAGAATCCCAAGAGTACTATCAAAAACCTGTGGGGTAGAGGCTCGCCACCTTAAAAACACTCGCTTGAGGCCCCCTTTTTGTGTTACTTATGTGGCGTAAAGGAGGCTTCATGACCCTATTGAATCCAGGTGATGTTCTCACCAGAACAACGCGATACAACCTGATGCGTAACGGAAAATCTCTCTATATTGATGTCCACGAACTCATTGAAGGGACCCTTGCAGGTCAATTTATTGCAGTTCCAAACCTCATCATGGTCCTTGCGGCGACGGAATTTCAGGGCGTCGGTGATACAGCCGATGACGCTCTGCAAAACTGCCTTGAAAAAATTTCAGGCCTATCCGTTGAAGATATTTTCCCACATAAGCCATAAAAAGATGCCCCCATGTTTTTACATGGGGGCATTCATCTTTGGTGATTTCGTAAAATGATTTGAAAGCTGGAAACAAATTTGCTTTTCTCGAACCCACCAAAATTAAGCAGCCATATCTTCACACAACCAGCACGGCAACACATGATGTCACACGAAGGATACCTTGATCCCATGAAAAAACTGAGTTTTGCGGTGGTCTTCTGGCTTATTACGCCACTTTTTTTCTCTGCACCGGTAACTGCGCAGACCTCGCAAAGTACGGGCCCCCTCTCTGCGGAGGAGTACTACACGTCCCTTGCTCCTCTTCCTGAATTCAAGAAAACCACCCAAATCATTGTTGCCAACCTGAAAAAATTTCACTACCGGGAGCTCTCCCTTGACGATGACCTTTCAAGCCGTCTTTTTGACAGCTACCTCAACGTTTTGGATAGAAGCAGAGCCTACTTTACCGCCAGTGATATCCATTCTCTGGAAAAGTACCGTTACCTCTTAGACGATGCCTTGAAAACCGGAAAACTCGCCCCTGTTTATGATATTTACAATCTCTATCAAAAACGCACGGTATCCCGCTTTATCACCACCGTAAACACCCTTGAAAAAAAGGCCAAAGCCCTCGATTTCACAAAGGACGAATACCTTCTCAAAGATCGCGAAAAAGAGCCCTGGCCAACGTCCTCCGAGCAACTGAATGATCTTTGGAGGAGGCGCCTAAAAAATGAGATTCTTTCACGGCGTCTCTCTGATAAAAAACTCCCAGAGATCACCGAAAACCTGATTAAAAAATACCAAAGCAGCCTAAAACGAGCCTCGCAGATTCGAAGCTTGGACGTGTTTCGTATTTTCACCAACACCTTCTCTGAACTTTACGACCCCCACACACAATACTTTCCACCAAGGGCTTCTGAAGATTTCAATATTCACATGAGCCTCTCGCTGGAGGGGATTGGTGCCCTTCTTCAAATGGAAGACGAGTACACCAAAGTGGTAAGGCTTGTAAAAGCCGGCCCAGCCGAAAAATCAAAGCTACTCAAGCCCGGAGACCGCATTATCGGTGTGGGCCAGGGAGATGAAGAGATTGTCGATGTTGTGGGCTGGAGGCTTGATGACGTGGTCCAGCTTATTCGTGGTCCTAAAAACACCGTGGTCAAACTCCGAATCATCCCTGCAGACAGCGGGGACACTTCCATGACCAAAGTGATCCCCATTACACGCAATACCGTAAAACTTGAAGAGCAGGCGGCCAGCAGTAAAATTATTGAAATTGAAACAACCAAAGGAAAACCCCATAAAATAGGCGTGGTCACCATCCCTACCTTCTATGTGGATTTCAACGCCCTTCAAGCCGGAGCAACCGACTACAAAAGCACCACCCGTGATGTCAAAAAACTCATCAAAGAGCTCAAAAAAAAGGGAATCGACGGCCTGGTCATCGACCTTCGCGACAACGGCGGGGGTGCCCTTAAAGAGGCGTCATCTCTCACTGGCCTTTTTATTGATAAAGGCCCCACGGTGCTGGTGAGAAGTCAGAGAAACCGTGTCGTCCCCTACCCCGACCCTGAAAAAGGGCTTGTCTATGACGGGCCTCTGGCTGTCCTAGTAAACCGCATGAGTGCTTCGGCTTCAGAAATCTTTGCCGGTGCCATCAAAGACTACAGACGCGGGCTTATTATTGGCACCCAAACCTTTGGCAAAGGCACGGTCCAGTCGTTGATCAACCTTAAAGAGGGGCAACTCAAACTGACCATCGCCAAATTCTACCGAGTTTCCGGTGCCAGCACCCAAAACAGAGGTGTGCTTCCGGATATTGCCTTTCCTTCGGAGTACAACATAGAAGAGACCGGCGAAAGCTCTCTTCCCGAGGCCCTTCCCTGGGACACCATTCGCCCGGTACGCTATCGTCCCTACTATCCGGAGACCCTCTCCACCTTTATCGCTGAACTTGATGACCTTCATAAAAAACGCACCGATGAATCGGCAAAATTCACCTATCTCAAGGCCTACAACACCTATGTGGATACCCTACGCAAACGAAAGCTGATTCCCCTCAATGAGGCGAAACGGCGCAATGAAACAAGCAAAAGTGAATCCTTTTTCTTAAACCTTGAAAACAACCTGCGTGTGGCTGAAGGCGAAAAGCCTTACCCCAGCTACGATGCCATGAATGACGCCCTGAAAAAAGAGGAGAAGACCACCTCTGAGGTGAATAAAGAAAGAAAGGAAAACGACACGCTTCTCGACGAAACCGCCCATATTGTTTCTGATTTTTTCCGGCTCATGAGTCGATAATTATAGGTTTTTAGGTTTTAAGGAGTTCGAGCCCCATGAACTGGATCGGCTGGGTTATTCTTGCAGGTATTGTGTGTGAAACGTCTATTCGAGTGGTGGCTGACCTCCTCAACCTTCAGAGGGCTGGAACTGTTCCTAAAGAGCTTCAGGGTCTCTACTCCCAAGAAGAGAGCCAGAAAGCTGCCGCATACCTCAAGGCTCGAACGGCTTTCGGACACATCCATAGTTTTTTCTTTCTTGGGCTTTTCCTCCTCTTCTGGTTCTTCAAAGGATTTCCCATTGTGGACAAGCTCGTCACCACCACCCCTTTGCACCCTGTGTGGCAAGGTGTTTTTGCCCTCTTCACCCTCGGTGCAGCCAAAGGTCTCTTTGATCTCCCCTTCTCTTGGTACAGTACCTTTGTGATTGAAGAGGGCTTCGGGTTTAACCGAACCACAAAAAATACCTTCATCACAGATCGCCTAAAGGGGCTTGCCATAGGCATTCTTCTGGGCACTCCGCTTCTGGCTGGAGTTCTCTACTTTTTTCACCGATTCGGCCCATCGGGGTGGATCGCCTGCTGGGCTGTGGTGGTGGCATACACCACCTGTGCCAACATGCTGGTTCCCATTCTTATTCTCCCCCTTTTCAATCGATACGCCCCCCTGCCAGAAGGTGAGCTAAAGGATCGAATCCTCGACTATGCCAAGCGGATTCAGTTTCCAGTAAAAAATATCTTTCTCATGGATGGCTCCAAACGCAGCTCCAAAGCCAATGCTTTTTTTATTGGAACCGGAAGGTTTCGACGTATTGTTCTTTTTGACACCCTGGTCGATAAGCAGAGCCATGACGAAGTGATGGCTGTCTTAGCCCATGAAATGGGCCACGCAAAGTGCCACCACATCAAAGTAAACTGGCTTCTCTCCATCCTTCACACCGGGGCCCTTTTTTACCTTCTCTCCTTCTGTCTCGAATACCTTCCACTTCACCACGCTTTTTTCATGGAGGAGACAAAAATCTATACTGGCCTTATCTTCTTTTCCTTGCTTTGGACTCCGGTAGGCCTTCTGCTTGACCTTCCCATCCAAGCCCTTTCCAGAAAACACGAATTTCAGGCTGATGCTTTTGCCGCCAAAACCACGGGCCTGGGGGAGTCCCTTGCCAGCTCTCTGAAAGGCTTAAGCAAAAGCTCTCTTGCCAACCTTTCTCCCCACCCCTTTTTCGTGGCACTCAACCACTCTCACCCCCCTGTTGCGCAAAGAATTCGGCGCCTGCAAACACTGAAATAAAGAGGTATAAAAATCCTCTTCTCTTCTGTATGAATCCTCTTTTCTTCGGCCCACATTTAAACGCCCGACCCTTGATTTGATCAAATCAAGCTGTTTTTTCCTTATTCAGATATAAATTTTTTGACAAAAATAAACTCTACAGCTATATCAAACCAGAAAAGATATCGCCTATTCAAACCTCTATTTAATCAGCAATTACCTTGATATTAAAAGAGGTGAACCCTTAACATGCGATATTGAAAATTGCTTTACAATTGTCTTACACAGGGCAAAATCGTTAGGATATCCCACCAGATAACCGACACACAGTAAGACATTGAAGTGCATTACCCGCCAAAGGGTTTCTGGGTTAAGGGATAAAGACTTGATACTTCGTTTTTACACAAAAACTTCTGCCGCCACGCAGACAAATGGCAGGATGACAACCAAGGGAGGTAACCAACAAACGTATGTCTATGGTGAAACTGACATCCCAAGATTTTGTAACTGAATTGGCATCCAAAGCCCCCGTACCCGGAGGAGGAGGCGCCGCCGCACTGGGCGGAGCCATCGGCATGGCCCTCTCCAACATGGTGGGCAACCTTACAGTGGGCAAAAAGAAGTACAAAGATGTAGAAGCAGAGGTCTACGGCCTCCTCAGCAAAGGTGAAGCTGTTATCAACGAAATGCTTGCCCTCATTGATGGAGACGCCGAGGTTTTCGAGCCCCTGGCCAAGGCCTACAGCCTCCCCAGAAGCACCCCTGAAGAGATTGAATTCAAATCAAAAACCATTGAAGCGTGCTGCAAAAAGGCGTGCAGTGTTCCCATGGAAATCATGAGAAAAGCCGTCGAAGGCATTGCCATCCATGAACGCATGGGCGAAATCGGAACGGTCATGGCTGTCTCCGATATCGGCTGTGGCGTTGCCTTCCTCAAGGCCGCCCTGGTTTCTGCTCGGCTCAATGTCATTATCAATTTAAACTCCATTAAAGATGAGAGTTTTGTCTCTGACACACGCAAAGAGATGAACGAGCTTCTGACCAAAGGCAGCACGGCAGCAGACAAGGCTCTTGAAAAAGTCGTTGCAGCCCTGGAAAAGTAGAGCGCAATTTCCTCGTTCTCATTAATCGCCATTCAATTCAGGACAACAAAGGACACTTATCATGGCAGATCGTTTAACAGGAAAGCCGGTGGCCGATGCCATCAAAGAGAAGCTTACCGATAAAGTTACAGAACTCAAGTCCAAGGGAACCACCCCCAAACTGGGCATCATTCGAGTGGGTGCTCGCCCCGACGACCTCTTTTACGAGGGTGGCGCCAAAAAAACCTGCACCGCAGTAGGCATGGAATTTGAAGTATTTGAACACCCCGTCGAAATTACAGAAGAAGAGCTCTCCAAGGCTGTAAGTGAAGTGGGAGCCCGTGAGGATATCCACGGCATTCTCATGTTTGCCCCTCTGCCCTCGCACCTCGATGAAAACAAAATCAAAAGCCTTATTCCTGTAGAAAAAGATGTGGATTGCCTGAGCCCCATCAGTGCAGAGAAACTCTTTGCAGGAAACGGAAACGGATTTCCTCCCTGCACCCCCACCGCCTGCATGGACATGCTCGACCACTACAATGTTTCTCTGGACGGCAAAAAATGCGTGGTTATCGGTCAGGGTGCTGTGGTTGGAAAGCCTGTCTCTTACCTGCTCCTGAAAGCAGGAGCTGAGGTGACCACAGTTTACATCAACGAAACCGGCACCCTTTGCGTGGATGAACTGGAGCTCAAAGGCGGCACCATGGGCCTTGCCAAGCGTCTTGAAGGGGTTACCACCCCTGAAATCTGCAAGCAGGCAGAGGTCATCATTGCTGCAGCAGGCGTTCCCCGCCTCGTAAAAGCAGACTCCGCCACAGCGGGCCAGACCTTTATCGACGTCGGCATCAATGCAGACCCTGAAAACCCAGGCAAATACTGCGGTGACGTAGACTATGCCAATGTAGAGCCTATTGTGGCACGTATCTCACCGGTTCCTGCCGGCGTAGGCTCCGTCACCACATCGGTTCTTTGCAAACACACCATCGCAGCCTGCGAAAAGAGCACCACTTAAAAGATCGCATCCCTATTCGCTTCACCGAAAGATAAAAGAGCGATACCACTATTTGTTATTGGTATCGCTCTTTTTTTTACTTATCTCACACGTAAGAGAAATCTTGCAAGATTCCTCCTTAACTGGTAACCATGAGTAGATATGTGCTCAAGATCAAGAAGTATGCTGTATGCTAGCGATTTTTTAACACCCACGGAAACACGTCCAAAACCAACCTCCGGGCACACACCTTATCTTAAAAATGGCCCGAAATTTCGCAAAGGATGACGTATATTTCATGCAATTCATCGATCTAAAATCCCAGTATCGACTCATTGAAGAGGATGTTAAAAACAGGTTGCACCAGGTGCTCGAACACGGGCGCTACATCAACGGTCCCGAGATTACCGAGCTTGAAGAGAGCCTCGCCCAATTCACCGGAGCAGGTCAATGCATTGGTGTGGCAAGTGGTACCGATGCACTTCTTGTAACCATGATGGCCTTGGGCATCGGCGCTGGAGACGAAGTCATTACAACGCCTTTCACCTTTATTGCCTCAGCTGAAACCATCGCCCTTCTCGGTGCCACACCTGTCTTTGTTGATATCCGCCCCGATACATACAACATCGACCCCCTGTGCATTGAGGCAGCCATTACCAAAAAAACAAAAGCTATCATGCCGGTCAGTCTCTACGGTCAATGTGCGGATTTTGACGAAATCAATGCCATCGCCGAAAAACACCAAATCCCGGTTATTGAAGATGCAGCCCAGAGCTTTGGTGCCACCTACAAGGGCAAGCTCTCCTGCAACCTCTCTTCCGTGGCATGCACCTCTTTTTTTCCATCCAAACCCCTTGGGGGATATGGCGACGGGGGAGCCTGTTTTACAAGTGACGACGAACTCGCCTTACGCATCCGCCAAATCAAAGACCACGGCCAAGATCGCCGTTACCACCACCCACGACTCGGCGTTAACGGCCGCCTGGACTCCATGCAGGCCGCTGTCCTCCTTTCAAAAATGAACCTTTTCCCCGATGAAGTTAAAAAAAGAGCAGAGGTTGGCGCAGCATACACCAAGGCCTTTTCAGGCACACCGGTCGTCACGCCCACCATCCTTGATGGCAACACCAGTGTCTTTGCACAGTACACCATTTTGGTGAATGAGAGAGATGCTGTTCAAGCGGCCCTCACGAAAAAAGGAATTCCCACGGCTGTGCACTATCCCGTACCACTTCACCACCAACCGGTTTTTAACCAAGAAAGCCTCTCGCTTCCTGTGTGCGAGGCCGCCTCTAAAAAGGTCATCAGCCTGCCCATGCATCCTTTGATGACCCAGGAAGAGGTTGAAACCATCGCAAACGCCGTCAAAGAAGCCATCGTCTGACTTTACATCAACAATCCTATATGGAGCTTTTTCATATGAAAGCAGCTGTGGTTGGAGTTGGGAAATTAGGCAAGATCCACGCACGGATCTACACAGAATTGGATGAGTTTGAACTGGTGGCTCTCTGCGATCCTGTCTCGCCGCAGGAAGAGTCTCTTCAAAACATCCCTTGCGTTAGCGACTACAAAGATCTCCTGAAGATGGGGGTGGAAGCCGTCACCATTGCGACCCCAACCGTTCACCATCACGAGGTGGCAAAATTCTTCCTTGAAAACGGGGTTCATTGTCTCATCGAAAAGCCCATTGCCGTCACCATGGCTGAGGCCAACGCTCTCCTTGAAACCGCCGAACGCAAAGGTGTGTTTCTTATGGTCGGCATGGTGGAACGCTTCAACAATGCGTATGCCAAAGCAAGAAAGATGGTTGACGGCCCCATGTTCATCGAGTCCCACCGTCTGGGACCTTTTCCCAACCGTTCACTGGACATCAGCGTGGTACTGGATCTCATGATCCATGACCTCGACATCATCCTTGATCTGGTAAATGATGAGGTAATCTCCGTAGAGGGGGTGGGAATCAAGGCACTCACCGACAAAGCAGACATCGCCAATGCACGTATCCACTTTAAAAATGGATGCATCGCCAATATCACCGCCTCGCGTATCTCTGAGGAGAGGATGAGGCGAACCCGGGTCTTTTTCGACCGCAACTACATCTCCCTTGACTTTGCAGAGCATACCATCAACGCCCTTCAGGTCAATGAGACCGGTATTGAAAAAACGGTGCTGGATATTGAAAAGCAGGAGCCCCTGAAACGGGAAATCCTCAACTTCCATGCGGGTATTACCGCCGAGCATCGAAATTACGATCTTGCAAAAAATGCTTCACAGGCCCTTGACCTTGCCCTCAAAATCGAAGAAGATCTCATCAAACGACAAAAAAACATGCTCGCCACCGCTTGATACTGGTGTACCGGGTTTTAATAAAAAAATGTGCCCCTGTTTATTCAGGGGCTCTCTATTCTGAGTGCCACTTCTACCGGCATTCGAAGGCAGGGTTGTGAAACTATTTATTGTTGCAGGTGAGCCATCCGGGGACATGCATGCCACCGAGCTGGTTCACGCTTTAAAGCAAACCTCTCCAGATATTGAACTCTACTCTGCGGGAGGCCCTGAGCTTGCCAAATGCACCACCCAGGTTGCAGACTTGGCAAGCCACGCCGTCACCGGCCTCTTTGAGGTCTTAAGTTATCTTCCCACCATTGTTCGCGTCTTCAACCAGATTGCCGCAAAAATTGAAGAGATTGATCCGGATGTGGTGGTCTTTACCGACTACCCAGACTTTAACTTTCGAATGGCCAAACGAGTTGCCAAACCAGGGAGAACGCTGGTCTACTTTATCAGCCCTCAACTCTGGGCCTGGCGTAAGGGGCGCCTAAAGCTTGTCAAGCAGTTCATCGACAAAATGCTGGTCATCTTTCCCTTTGAAGAGGGCTTTTACAAAGAAAATGGTGTAAAAGCAGCCTTTGTGGGCAACCCTCTGGTCAACACCATTTCCCAGATGAAACCCCACGCCACAGAAACAGACGCTCCCCAACGAATCCTTCTTCTTCCCGGCTCTCGAAGAAAAGAGGTCAAAGCCAACCTTCCGGTAATGGCTGCAGCCAAAAAAAGGCTTGCCGGCAGAGTTGATGCTAGGTTTTCTGTTCTCAAACACCCCAGCCTTGACCCCGAGCTTTTTCAGTGCGCACAAGACGCCGGAATCGAAATTTTTGAGGGAAATCCCCACGAAGAGTTTCAAAGTGTCGATCTTGCCATCGCCTGCTCGGGAACTGTCACCTTTGAACTCGCCCTATCCGGTGTTCCCACGGTGGTGCTCTATCGTATGAACGCCATTACTTACCATGTGGTGAAACGGCTTGTAAAAGTGGATGCTATCTCCATTCCCAACCTCATTCTCAAACACCACGTTTTCCCAGAGCTGATCCAAAATGACGCCTCACCCGATGGCATCGCCGATGAAGTGGCCTCCATATTAAACAGCCCCGACCGGCTCACCCATATTCGAAGCGAACTGACACGATTTCGCACACTGGTGAAAGCCTTTGATGCAGACTATGCTGCCAACGAAATCATCTCTCTCATGCCTCCAGAAAAAAAATAAAGCCGGAACACGACAAAAAACAACGTTGTGTGAAACACGGTATCCTTAAAAAAAATGAGAGAAGCATTTGTTTTGCCTCTCTCATTTTTTTATGCCCATTGCCTCTATGAGCTGGCCAAAATGCGCTTAACCAAATGGATCAATTCACGGACGAATTCCCATTCCCACCCTTCTTGTGGTTCCAGTTCTTCTTTTTCCGCTGCATAACCCGAGGCGCAACAGCCACCGTACGCACCGTATTCTCGCCCACCATGACCCCAAGGTCGCCCAAAAGCTGGGATGAAACCGTCACACCGGCATAATCAGGAAGCTCAATGGTGGTAAGTGAATGCTTGCGAAGCAAAAGGTTTACGGTAACGCTCGAAGATCCAGGGTACCGTTTGAGCACAGCGTCAATTTGAGAAATTTTTTCCATCTGAATCTCACCGGCGTCCAGATCCAGGGCGATGCCTCCGGTCCAAGTGGCCACCACATCGTCCAGATGAACGATCTTCTCCGCAGCAATGGAGATGGTCCCCTCCTTCACCTGAGCCTTGCCCTCTACCATGATGGTGGTATCGCCCTGCAGAAGGTCTCTGGCGTTGGAAAATGTGGACGGAAAGACCACCACCTCCAGATCGGCGTAGAGGTCTTCCACAGAAATAAAGGCCATCTGATCCCCTTTCTTGGTTCGAATGGTCTTTACCGTGGTAATCATCCCCCCAAACCGCACGGGCATGCCGTCTGAAACACTCTCCAGATTGAGGCCGGTTAAGGTGGCGTAGCTTTTGAGCACCTCTTCATAGCGGGTCAAGGGGTGACCAGACATGTAAAATCCCAGCACCTCTTTCTCATTGTTGAGACGGCTCTTCTCATCCCACTCCGGCACATCGGGCATCACCGGCACGTTGATCCGCATGCCGCCGCCTGAGGCATCCCCAAAGAGGCTAAGCTGAGGATCGTTTTTCTCCTTTTGCACTCTGGAACCATGCTCGGTGGCCTCCTCTAAGGCCAGGGTCAGCTGGTTTCGATTGGCACCGGTGGAGTCAAAAGCACCGCCTTTGATCAGAGCCTCCAAGACCCTTTTGTTGACCCTTCTCAGATCCACGCGCTCACAAAATTCATAAATGGTGGAAAAAGGACCACCCTTTTTCCGCTCCTCAAGAATCGCTTCAATGGGGCCTTCGCCCACCCCCTTGATGGCAGTCAGGCCAAAACGCACCTTTCCATCCAGCACAGAAAAGACGCCCCTGCTCTCGTTCACATCTGGAGGCAATACCTCAATGTGATTGTTCTTGCACTCGGCAATAAATTTTACAATGCCATCGGCATTTCCGATTTCACTGGTGAGAAGAGCGGCCATAAACTCAACAGGAAAATGGGCTTTAAGCCAGGCCGTCTGATAACAAACCAAGGCGTAGGCCGCACTGTGGGACTTGTTGAAACCGTACCCACCGAACTTCTCCATAAGGTCAAAGAGCTCTTCGGCCTTCTTTTCGTCATGTCCATTTTCCCGGGCCCCCTTCATAAAAAGGTTGCGATGCTCGGCCATGGCTGCGGCGATCTTCTTGCCCATGGCCTTACGCAAGCCGTCTGCATCGGCCATGGTGTAATTGGCCAGAACCGAGGCGATTTTCATCACCTGCTCCTGGTAGAGAATCACCCCGTAGGTCTCCTTAAGAAGATCCTCCAACTCGGGAAAGAGATACTCCACCGGCTCTCTGCCATGCTTTCGGTTGACGTAGGCATCGACCATGCCAGAGTCCAGCGGGCCGGGGCGGTAAAGGGCCACCAGGGCGGTGATATCGCTGAAGGCCTCGGGTTTGAGACGAACGAGAAGATCCTTCATGCCCGAGCTCTCCAGCTGAAACACGCCGGTGGTGTTGCCGCTTGAAAGAAGATCAAAGGTCTTTTTATCGGCAAAATCGATATGGATCATATCGGGGCGCTCGATGCCCTGCTCTTCAATCATCCCCAAACAGTCGTCGATCACCGTCAGGTTTCGAAGACCCAGAAAGTCAAATTTCACAAGGCCGATCTGCTCCACCCGCTTCATATCAAGCTGGGTGATGGTTTCATCGTTTCGCCCTTTAAAAAGGGGAAGATACTCCACCAGCGGCTTATCGGAGACCACCACACCCGCAGCGTGGGTGGAGGCGTGACGGGTCAGTCCTTCGAGGGTTTTGCACACCTTGATAAGCTCAGAGTAGTCGGCTCGGGACTCCACAAGGGTCTTAAACTCAGGCTCCTCTTCCAGAGCCTTATTCAAGGTAATGCCCAAGGTCTCCGGCACCATTTTGGCAATGCGGTCCACCTCGCCCAATGGAATGTTAAGGGCGCGCCCCACATCCCGAATCACCGCCTTGCTCTTAAGGGTTCCAAACGTAATAATCTGGGCCACATACTCGCCCCCGCCGTAGCGGTTCACCACGTAGTTGAACACCTTTTCCCGGCCTCGAATGCAAAAGTCCACATCAATATCCGGCATGCTGATACGGGACGGATTCAAAAATCGCTCAAAGATCAGCCCGTGTTCGATGGGATCGAGGTCGGTGATGTTCATGGCGTAGGCCACAATACTGCCCGCCGCAGACCCCCTTCCCGGCCCCACGGGAATCCCGTTGTCTTTTCCGTACTGAATAAAGTCGGCCACAATCAAAAAATAGCCGGGAAACCCCATGGTGATGATGGTCTCCACCTCATATTTGAGGCGCTCTTCATAGACGGCCACGTCGGTGTCGGGCTTTTTCTCCAGAATTACCTTCATGCGGGCGTCAAAACCGTCTCTTGCCTTTTTCCTAAAAAGATCGTCGGTGGAGAGCTCGTTGTCCGCGTCGTATTGGGGAAAATGGTAGGTTTTGAAGTCAAACTCCACATGACAACGGTCGGCGATCTCTACCGTATTTGAAAGCACGTCAGGGGTGTCCCCAAAAGCTCGGGCCATCTCTTCCCGGGATTTGAAGTGGAGTTGATCGGTGCCAAAGCGAAACCGGTTGGGGTCGTCCATGGTGGCGCCAGTCTGTACGCAGAGAAGCACTTCGTGTGCTTTGTGGTCTTCGTAGTCCAGGTAGTGGCAGTCGTTGGTGGCCACCATGGGAATGCCCAGGCGCTTTCCCATATCAAAAAGGACGTCGTTCACCTCAAACTGCTCGGTGAGCCCGTTATCCTGCACCTCCAGATAGAAATTCCGCTCGCCAAAAAGCTTCTGGTAGTGAAGGGCCAGATCATCGGCCTCTTTCAGCTTCCCTTTCATGATCAGCTTGGGAATCTCACCCGCCAAACAAGCGGAAAGGGCAATCACCCCGTCGCTATGGGCCGCAAGCACTTCACGATCGATACGGGGCTTGTAGTAGAATCCCTCCAGTTGGGCGATGGAAGCGAGTTTGCACAGGTTGGTGTAACCGGCATTGTTCTCAGCCAAAAGAACCAAGTGATAGAGACCGGTTCCATCTTCTGCCCCCTCTTTTCGCTTGAGACCACGCGGCGCCATATACGCCTCAAACCCCATGATGGGTTTGACTCCGGCTTTGTGGGCCTTGTCATAAAACTCCACAGCACCAAACATCACCCCATGATCGGTAACGGCCACGGAACCCATGCCGTACTCTTTGGCACGGGCAAGAAGAGGGTCCAGGCGGATGGCTCCATCCAAAAGGCTGTATTGGGAGTGCAGGTGCAGGTGAACAAAGTCAGGAACGGCGTTGGCTTGGGTCATAATATTTTATCGAAGGTATTATTTGGTTTTAGGGTGATATGTGACGGTGCAGCTTACATGCATTCACGCAACAGGTATGCTCTATCGCCATTGACGGCCTCATGCAAGCCTTATTTCATCAAGAAAACCGCAGAAGCACCGCCTTTAAAAAGAGCAACACAACAACTTAGAATCAAAACAAAAAGAGGCTCCCACACGAAGTGCGGAAACCTCTTTTTTGTATCTTTTCTTCAGAGCCCTGACTTACAGAACCGAAGCCATGTTATCAATCGAGGCGATAGTTGGGAGCCTCTTCGGTAATGATAACGTCGTGGGCGTGGCTCTCTTTAAGACCCGCATTGGTGATGCGTACAAATCGAGCCATCTCACGAAGCTCTTCAATGGTACGAGATCCCACATAACCCATACCCGCCTTCAGACCACCGATCAGCTGGAAAATGTTTTCGGCAAGCGTTCCTTTGTAAGGCACGCGACCCACAATCCCTTCGGGAACCAGCTTTTCGTTCTCTTCCTCTTCCCCCAGGTAGTATCGATCTTTACTTCCGGACTGCATCGCCTCCAGAGAACCCATGCCGCGATACACCTTGTAGCTTCGGCCTTGGTAGATGATGGTGTCTCCAGGACTCTCTTCGGTACCAGCCAAAGCGCCGCCCAGCATCACGCTGTGGGCTCCTGCGCCAATGGCTTTGGCAATGTCGCCGGAGAATTTAATACCGCCATCGGCAATAAGGGGCACACCGGTACGATCGGATACCGCCTTGCAGTTCATGATGGCAGTCAACTGGGGAACGCCGCAACCAGCCACCACACGGGTGGTGCAGATGGAGCCGGGACCGATGCCCACTTTGATGGCATCCACACCAGCGTCCACAAGAGCCTGAGCGCCTTTGGCTGTGGCAACGTTGCCTGCAATGACATCCACATCAAAAGTCGCCTTCAGCTTGGTGACAGAGTCCATAACGTTTTTGGAATGGCCATGGGAGGTATCGATGCAAAGCACATCAGCACCAGCCTTTACAAGGGCTTCGGCGCGCTCCATCATGTCGTCGCCCACACCAATGGCAGCGCCCACGCGCAGACGGCCCAGACTGTCTTTGCAAGCATTGGGATACTTTTTAACTTTCTCAATGTCTTTGGTGGTGATGATGCCGGAGAGAAGCCCCTCTTTGTCAACCACGAGGAGCTTTTCGATGCGGTGCTTGTGAAGGAGGGCTTTGGAGTCTTCGAGGGTGGTACCTTCGGGGACAGTGATCAGATTTTCAGAGGTCATCACGTCGGAGACAAGGCGCTCCATGTTGGTTTCGAATCGAAGGTCCCGGTTGGTGATAATGCCGACCAGTTGCTCACCTTTGGTTACGGGAACACCCGAGATACGATAGTGACGCATCAGCTTGTGCACCTCGGCCAAGGTCGCATCAGGCCGCACAGTCACCGGATCGATAATCATGCCACTTTCAGACTTCTTCACCCGGTTCACCTCAATGACCTGCCGTTCAATGGTCATATTTCGGTGAATAATCCCAATTCCACCCTCACGGGCCATGCTGATGGCTGAGCGGGACTCTGTCACCGTGTCCATGGCAGCACTGAGCAGCGGAATGTTCAAGGTGATGTTTCTCGTAAGACGCGTGGTGGTGTCCACCGCATTGGGTAGAACATCTGAATAGTTGGGAATTAAAAGCACGTCGTCAAAGGAAAAAGCATGTTCCGGCGGAATGGTTTTCATCTAAAGACCTCCAAGTGTGATTGCCCGTTTCGAAACAAAAGCCCAGTAGCTCTGCCGAAATATCGGAGCGATCCAAAAAAGCGGATGGTTTAACGGTGTTGATCCGACCTCTAAAACCGCTCATATCAAGGTACGGATACAGCAAAAGACCGATGCCAGCATGAAAAAACGTCTCAAAAAAACATAAATAGCCAGTATAAAGCGTCTCAAACGCCTCAAAAACCCACAACACCCAACACCTTGTTTTAATTCAAAAACGCTTTCGCAAACAGAGAAAGGTGCGCACGTTTGAAACGTCGTTTCTTTGAGAACCACCACCTGAATACACGCCACCCGATCGGAGATCAACCTCCGGATACACGAATGCCCAGACACGCTGGGACCATTGCCGGGTGTGGGTTATCAAATGGCGGGTCATGCGGGCCGGGTTTCCCCCCGGTCCTTGAAGCCTAGTTCGAATTGTGGTGCTCTGATGTCAAAAAATCCGATCTCGGATTCTTTATGGCATCGGGGTACAAAAAAATCCGGCGGGACCGGACTTTGAGCAACTATAGAGCAGATACTCTATTTTTTTAACCGGGGATGATACATGAACTCCCTGCATCTTGCAACCCCTTTTTTATCGTCACAAACAAAAGCAGACAATCTCCTGCCATGTTCATCATGTGATGCATGCATATAGCACAGCCGTGGGCAAGTGCAAGGAGAAATTTCAAGGCAGCCTCCACACCTTCCACCTGAACACAACGCCAAAGAGAGACATAAAATCCAGCAAAAATCCTCTACCAAAGAGGAAAAGACAATGTCAAAACCCGCCACAACTCACCCAAACCGATTGTCACCAACACACAGTTATGCTACTGTCACTTAAGGTAAAGCCAAAACACGCCACCCCTTTTTTTGGGGTTTTTTCTTACCCAATCTAAAAACATTATTCACAAGAAGAAACATCAAAACTATACCAGCCTTAGGGAGGAATGGATGAATCGCACTCGCTTCCAGAAGTTCCCCACACACATTCGAAATACTGGCGATCAAATCAGCTACCCTATCACCTTTACCGAAGAGATCTTCACGGGAGACAACCAGACCATTCGCCGAACACTCGCCAAACTGGGGTACTCTCCTCCCACCCCATGCGCGGTCTTGGTGGACTCCGGCCTTGTGGCCCGAAATCGCAATCTCATCAAACAAATTCTAAGACATTTCCAAAAAGAGAGGGCCTACCTTCACCTTCCAGAGCCTCCCTTTATACTTTCGGGTGGAGAGACCATCAAAAACAGCATCAAAATGCATGATGAGATCGCCTCACTGTGTGAAAAAGGCCACCTCACACGGGAAACCATGGTCCTCATTATAGGAGGTGGGGCATTTATTGATGCGGCTGGAACATCTTTAGGACAGGCTTTGGGTGGAATACCCTTTGTGACGATTCCCTCTTCAACACTGGGGCAATGCGCAGCAGGCATCGGGTGCTGCCGCTTCATGAATCAGGGAGAGTGCAAAAATTTTTCTGCCATACAAACGCCACCCAAGGCGGTCTGCATTGACTTCGGACTCCTTAAAAGCCTTTCGTTTGAACACCATTTAAGCGGCATGGCCGAAGCGTTTAAAGCAGCCATGGCTTGCGACGCCGATTTCTTTGAAGTTCTCTGCCGGAAAGCTCGAAAAATAAAGCAAAACAAAAGAGAAACAGTGGAGCGGGTACTCCACAAAACCGCCCTTCTGCACCTGGCAATCTCACACCCCCCTGAGAAAGGAATACCCGAACCCCTTCAGCTAGGGTGCTGGGGTGGATGGTGGCTCGAATCTGTCTCAGGCTTCAAACTTCCCCATGGCCACGCCCTCTCGGTGGGACTGACCCTCGATAGCTGGCTGGCCTTAAGGGCCGGCACACTTCCCGAGGAGACCTTTGAAAGACTGACTCGAGCACTGATGCGGTGCGGCCTGCCCGTGTGGAACCGATTTCTTGAAATGAAAAACGAGAAAGGGGAACTCCTTCTTATGGAGGGTCTCAAGCGCTGGAAAACAACACATGGAGAGGGAAAGGGCGTGGTTATCCCTCAAGGTATTGGGGCCGTGACGCGATACACAAAACCAATCCATAAAGAGCAACTCGAAAAGGCCATCAACACCTTGAGACAAATCTCTCAGAAAGGTCCCGCTCAGGAGCGGCGGACCTTTGCTATCAATCCCCGCAGACAAAGTATGCCGTACCAGACACCACGCCCTCGGATATAAGCCCTCTATTCAAACTCAAAAGTCACACCCTTTCCATATCAGGAAAGGGTGTAGCGCTCTGCCCTCTGCTTAAACACGTCGGGAAGAAATGAGATGCTTCTGCTATTGTAGTTGTACCCCACCAACCCGGTCTCAGCCACGGCAACGGTTTTCCCATCCCGCATCACATGGTAACAAAGGCGAAAACCCGCCTGACTCACATCTGTAAAAGAGCACCCCACCACGAGCTTATCGCCAAGAAACGCCTCAGCGCGAAAGTTGACCACCAGATCGTCCATCACAATCCCTGTTTTTCCATCTCCCAGATCCCCTTCTGTCAACCCCATGGCCTCCAAAAGCGCAATTCTGGCATCGTGAAGAATTCCAACCATCTCAGAATTGCCTACATGAGCCCCGTAATTCAAGTCCCCCACACGAACAACAAGGGTGTATTCAAACAAATGCGACGAACAAATATCGAGTTTTATGCGTGCCATATTTTATCCAACGTGTATTCCAAAAACATACATGACAAACCTTCACACCTTACTCAAAGGCTGAAGCATTCCAAATTTCTGATACCTCATAAAAAGCTGGCTTCTCCATAAGGGCCACCGCCTTACACACCATCTCTTTTAGAGCCATCAAAGCATATCTAAAATCCGACAAGATGAAAATCATCAAGCAACCCTGAGAAGCCACCACATGGGACACCTTTGTGTTTCTTGACAGGGAACCTTTTTTCATCTATAACCTAAGCCTTTGTTTTTTGGCCTCGGATTGATCTTCTCTTCTGTTTTAAAAATCCATAACATCAACCAAAAATTGCAGCTTAGCCTGCCTTTTTAAAGGGACAGGCAAAGACAGACTCTATGTGCCTGTGGTCTATTTGCAATTTCCAAGGGATCAGGAATTATATGATTACCAGTGTTTTCAGCTTCTTCTCTTTGTTGGTTCTCTTTATCACAGCCGTGCTTTACTGTGAAAAAACCTTACAGCTTAAGCTGTTTAAAATTGTCCCCGCCCTCACCTTCATCTACTTTGGCGGTATGGCCGGCGCCACATTCAAAGTTTGGCAACTCACCCCTGAAATCAGCCACTTTATCGGCGCACTCAAGTATTACCTGCTCCCCATGATGCTCTTCCTGCTCCTTCTTAAAAACGATATTCGCGATGTTTTCAAACTGGGACCCAAATTGGTGGGATCTTTTCTGGCTGTCACCGCCAGTATCGTCATTGGTTTTATCATCGTCTTTATCGCCTTTCGAAGCAGACTTGAGACCGAAGCGTGGCAAACCTTTTCGATTCTCTCCTCTTCCTGGATCGGCGGTTCCACCAACATGGCCGCCACTCAGCAAGGCCTTGGTGTGGCCGATGGCTCCCAGGCTCTGACCTACGCCTTTCTTATGGACAACATCTGCGCCTCCATGTGGCTGGTTTTCATGATCTCTCTGGCCCCTTTTCGAAAGGCGTTCAACCGCTTTTCAGGCGCCAACAGCCAGGAAGTGGACGGCATTATCAGCTCCATTCAACTGCACGCCTCAGAGCGTGAAGACAAAAGAGAGTATGAGTTCATGGATTTCATGCTCAGCATCGGCCTGGGCCTGGGTGTTGCGGGTATTGTCCTGGTTCTTGGAAAACAGGTCTTTAACCCCGGAGGCCTCTCGGAAGAACACCTTCTCTCAGGCTTCAGAGGTTTTTTCAGTGGAAGCGGGTGGGTGGTGATTCTCGCCACAGTCGCAGGCATTGTGGGAAGCATGACCCCCTTAAACCGAATCAAGGGTCCCGATCACATCGGCAGCGTCCTCCTCTACATCATCGTCGGCCTCATCGCCTGCGCCACAGATTTTTCCACCATCGACCTGAACCAGGCGGCCATCTACCTTATCTCCGGTGTTCTTATTCTTTTGTTTCACCTGGTGGTGCTTCTGGTACTGGCAAAGCTCTTTAAGCTCGACCTTTACATCTGCGGCATCGCGTCCCAGGCCAACATCGGGGGCTCTGTTTCTGCCCCCATTGTGGCGGGTACCTATAACAAAGCTCTGATTCCCGCAGGCCTCATCATGGGCATTTTCGGTTCGGCCATCGGTACCATCTCCGCTCTCATGCTGGCCAAGGTGCTGATGACCCTGTAAATATCACGCAACCACCACCCCAATTTTAAAACCCCGCACAATCTTCCTTTAGAAAATTTCGCGGGGTTTTTTTACTTTTCCACCTCTACCCGTCAAACAAAAAAGGATTGATCGGGTTATCTTCTGCCTGTTACAAGTCATCATCTCCCGGGCAAAATCTTTGATAGCTCTTCATACCGGGGTTTTTGAAAAGATGGAGGTGATACGATATGGTGGAGTCCCAAGCCCCTCAACAGGAAGCCAGTGCATCCTTTTTTCGAACCCTTAATGAGGGCATTTCAGAGCCTCTGATTATTCTCCTGGACTCCATTTGCAACCCCGTGGTAGCCGTCGACAGCTCCGGCCGCGTGGTGCTCTGCAACCAGACCTTTGCCAAGGTGGTTCAGCGACCTCGCCACGAGGTTATGGGCACCCCCATCCGCAACCTCATCACCCAGACACGCCTCACACGCATTGTAGAGACCGGAAAAAAAGAGTCTGCCCGCAAAATCAAAATTTCAGGCAGAACCTATCTCGCCAACCGCACCCCCATTGTAGATGGCGGAGAGGTGGTGGGCGCCGTGGCCCTTCTTCAGGATATTTCAGCCATTGAGACCCTTGCCGATGAGCTGAAAATTTCCAGCAGCACCAACGAAGAGCTTCAAGCCATCATTGAGTCTTCGTTTGACGGCATCTTTGTCACCGACGGAGATGGGGTGGTGACCCGCATCAACCGCGCCTACGAGCGCATCACCGGGATCCGTTCGGATGAAGTCCTCGGGAAAAACATGCAGGAACTTGTGCGAAAGGGCTACTACTCTGAATCGGTCACCCTCAAGGTGCTCAAAACCGGCAATCCGGAATCCATTGTCCAGGAGGTCAAAAATGGAAAAACCATCATGGTGACCGGCACGCCCGTGCTGAATAAAAAAGGAGAGACCACTCGGGTGGTCACCAACGTTCGGGATGTGACCGAGCTTAACAACCTCCAGAAACAACTCTGTTCTATGCAGACCCTCCACTCCCACTATGAGGTGGAGCTCAAAAGCCTGCGCCACGACCAGGGAGACGGGCAGTACATCATTCGATCCAAAAAGATGCTGGAGATCAAAGCCCTTGCCATGCGCATTGCTCAGGTGGATTCAACGGTTCTCATCAACGGAGAGTCGGGCGTGGGAAAAGAGATGGTTGCCGAGATGATCCACAAAAACGGCAAACGGAGCACACACCCCTTTATTAAGATCAACTGCGCCTCCATACCCGAAAGCCTTCTGGAAGCCGAGCTTTTCGGATATGCCCCCGGATCGTTTACCGGTGCCTCCACCAAGGGAAAGGCCGGTCTCTTTGAGGCGGCCCATAAGGGAACGGTCTTTATGGATGAGGTGGGCGAGATGCCCCTGGCCCTTCAGAGCAAGCTCTTACGGGTTCTTCAGGAAAAGGAGATTACCCGGCTGGGAGAGACCAAACCCATCTGTGTGGACGTTCGCATCATCACCGCCACCAACCGCAATCTGGAAACCATGGTCCAGGAGAAGAGTTTCAGAAAAGATCTCTTCTTCAGGCTCAATGTGGTCCCCATGCATGTGCCCCCTCTTCGAGAGAGGCCCGAAGCGATCGTTCCCCTCATCTACCATTTTCTGGAGAAGTACAACAAGCGGTTCGGATTTTCCAGGCAGATGGACCCTGAAGTGGTCGAGGTGCTTACCGCCCACCATTGGCCCGGAAACGTTCGAGAACTGGAGAATGCCATTGAGCGCATGGTGGTAGTTACGGCAGGTGACGTCATCTCTGAAGGTGAAATACCCGAGGCCATCAAACGCCCCGCTGGAAGGCGACCCCTGCCCACCCTTTCGGGACGAAGCCTTAAAGAGATTATTGAAGAGGTGGAGGCCACAGCCATAACCGAAGCGCTCAAGACCCATGGCAGCACGCGAAAGGCTGCTCAAGCTCTGGGAATCAACCAATCCACCGTTGTGAGAAAGGCAACCCGCTACGGCATCTCCTCAAACATGTAGCGGGATCGGTTGCACGTGATGCAATTTGGCATAGCCTCGATGCCCCAGCGCATCGCTTTTCACTTCATTTGGCCTTTTATGAAATATACCAAGATATTGCAGACCCAACCTTCTTTTCACCACCCACCACACGATGCACTGCAGCATCACCTTCACGCCCCTCCTCCCTCCAAAGCAAAAAACCGATCCGGATAGAAGCAACGGCTCCTTATGCTTCTCCCACACCATGTAAACGATGAACACCCATAGAATTTCAATCCACATTGTTCACTAAAATCTTTCATCATAAGCATAAG
>JAKSCC010000083.1 GCA_022360815.1 Desulfobacterales bacterium | reverse complement strand
TGCTGGTGCCCATGTATCTTCTCATTGCCGTCTGGGGTGGTGAGAGAAAAGCTTACGCCTCCATCACGTTCTTCCTCTACACCCTTCTGGGCCGCGTCTTCCTTCTGGTCTCCATCGCGGTGCTCTACATCAAGTGCGGCACCTTCTTTATCCCGGCGCTCATGGATAAAACCTTCACGTTTGGCTTTCAGATGTGGATCTTCCTGGCCTTTGCATTGGCCTTTGCCATCAAAATCCCGATGTTTCCGCTCCACACCTGGCTTCCGGCGGCCCACGTTGAGGCTCCGGTGGCTGGCTCTGTGATTCTTGCCAGCATCCTTTTGAAGATGGGCGGGTATGGGTTTCTCCGGTTCTGCCTTCCCATGGCTCCGGCAGCCACCTTGGCTGCGGTTCCCTGGCTTATCGGACTCTCCTTGGTCTCCATCGTGGTGGGGGGCTACCTTGCTTTGGGCCAGAGCGATATCAAAAAGCTGATCGCCTACTCCAGCGTGGGGCACATGGGCTTTGTGACGTTGGGTATTTTTCTTCTTACCAGCCGTGGGATCGAAGGCGCCATGCTTCAGATGCTTAACCACGGCATTGTCACCGGTGCTCTCTTTATCCTGGTGGGCATCATCTACGAGCGAACCCACAGCCGAGAGATGGAAGAGAACAAGGCTCTTGGCATGCTGATGCCGGCTTACGTGACCTATCTTGTCATCTTCTCTCTTGCCTCCTTCGGCTTTCCCGGAACCAACAGTTTTGTGGGCGAGTTCCTGGTTCTGGCTGCTGCCTTTACCAAGAGTAACGTGGCAGGCATTTTCGCCATTCTCGGCGCCATCCTGGCTGCCGCTTATATGCTCAGACTTGTTCAGAAGATGGTCTGGGCCGACTCCGACGGCCATCACCATACTGGGGGCCAGAATAGTCAAGGCGATGGTGACGGGCACCACGCCCTCTGGGATCTCAACAAACGCGAAAGCCTGACCCTGGCTTTTCTGCTGATCTTCGTCTTCTGGATCGGCCTCAACCCCAAGCCTATTTTGAATGTCATGGATACCAGTGTTTCGCATCTGCTGGGGCAAGTGGAGAAAGGCCACGAGCAGTTGAATCACGATGGGCACGGCGCTGTGGCCCACGCCAGTGAAGAGCATTAAAAGCTGCTTCTGCACTCCATGTTGCCTTTGCGCTTTGCCCTTCGTTTCTGAGGTCAAATGGCAAAGGCGGTGGCCGCGGGCTTCGCCCGCATTCGGAGTGTGAGGATGAAATAAGAGAATCGCAAGGTTCCCTCGAAATAGATGAATGTTGGTTTATCCCCAAATTAAATCAGCGAATGTGAAGACCCGAAGGGGCTGAGCATTCGCGAACCTGGAGTCCAGAGGCACAGCCTCTGGCCGCCGGAGGCAATAAATCATGGGCTGGTTTAAGCGGAAGTGGGTTCGGCTTTTGGTGGTGGCGGGTGTGGCGCTTGCTTTGGATTTTATTTCCAAACAGATTGTGTTGA
>JAKSCC010000074.1 GCA_022360815.1 Desulfobacterales bacterium | reverse complement strand
GGGGTGCCGATCTTTACCCGTTTGGAAGCCTTGAGAAGGCAGCGGCAGGCAAATTTTCCTTTTTGCTTCATCTCCTCAAGGCCCTGCTGATAGTCCAGAAGGAGAATCTCCACCTTGCCCCCGCTCTCTTTTCTAGCATGGAGCCGCGCTGGAACCACACGGGTGTTGTTGACCACGAGAAGGTCGTCATCCCTCAAAAGAGAGGCAAGGTCGGAAAAGTGCAAGTGCTTCCTTTGGGCCGCACCCTTTCGAATGTGCATAAGCCGGGAGTTCGAACGCGTTTTTTCCGGGTGTTTGGCGATGAGTTCTTCCGGGAGATCAAAGTGGTAGTCCGTTAATTGGTACATCGTATCCTACAAATTTCCTAGGTAGACGAGAGCCAGGCCCGTGCACATCATAAAAAAGCCCATGCTTCTCAATCTGTTTTCCGGCAGAGCGGCCAGGGTCATGAAAAGCTGCTTTGCTTTTTGGGGAAATCCAAACCACGGTATTCCCTCAATGATCATCACCATCCCTATAACGCATAAGAAGTATTTCATGGTGGCTCCGCAAAAAAACGTTGGTGTTACGGCCTTGGATGCCATCACGGCGCTTTGGGATGGGGCAGGCTTTGGGCTCTGATCCGAGAGGCTGTGACGGCAAAACAGTTTGAAAACCCGTATTTATAATATGGTGGATGGGGTTTGTCAAAACCAAACTCCCGCAAAGGGGCTCGACAGAGCCGAAGGGGTGATATATAGTATAAAACTTTGAAAATAACGCGTGTTGGGTGGGGGAAGCCACAGCGCTTTTCGCCCGCCAAATGGTTATGAATCCACCCTTCTTTTATGCTATGTGACGCCCTTTGCGGCCGCGGTATTGTGGAGTGAGACAATGGACTATGAAGTGGTTATCGGCCTTGAGATTCATGCTCAGCTGAAAACAAAAACGAAAATTTTCTGCGGATGTTCCACCGCCTTTGGTGCCGAACCCAACAGCCAGACCTGTCCGGTGTGCACCGGTATGCCCGGGGTTTTGCCTGTTTTGAATAAAAAGGCGGTCACCTATGCGGCCATGGCAGGGGTGGCCACCCACTGCACCATCAACCGAACCCACCGTTTTGCACGGAAGAACTATTTTTATCCCGACCTTCCCTTGGGGTACCAGATTACCCAGTTTGCCCTGCCCATTGCCGAGCACGGGTATCTGGATATCGATGTGGATAGCGGAGAGACCAAGCGCGTGGGCATCACGCGCATTCATATGGAAAACGACGCCGGAAAGTCCAACCACGACCCCATGCGGCCCATCAGCCTGATTAACTTAAACCGGGCAGGGGTCCCCCTGATTGAGATTGTCACCGAGCCGGATATGCGCTCGGCTGCAGAAGCCGGTGCTTTTGTCCGAAAAATGCACCAGCTGGTGCGTCACATCGGCGTGTGTGACGGCAACATGGAAGAGTGAAGCCTTCGGTGCGATGCCAACGTTTCGCTTCGTCCCAAGGGCCAGAAAGAGTTCGGCACACGAACCGAGATGAAGAACTTGAACTCCTTTAGAAATATCGAGCGGGCCATCCGTTACGAGGTGGCCCGTCAGGCCGATATTCTGGATGGCGGCGGTGAGGTGATTCAGGAGACCCGTCTCTGGAATGCGGACAAAGAGGTCTCCACCTCCATGCGAAGCAAGGAAGACGCCCACGACTACCGCTACTTCCCCGATCCCGATCTTCTGCCCATTGTGATGGATGAGGCGTGGATGGCTGAGATCGAAGGGGGGATTCCTGAGCTTCCCGATGCCATGAAGGCGCGTTATATAAGCGAGCTGGGTCTTCCCGAAGCCGATGCTGCGGTGCTCACCTCAAGCATTGAGATCGCCACCTATTTCGAAGAGACCCTTGCTGAGGTGAAGGCCGAAAAGGTCAAATCCAAGCAGGTGGCCAACTGGGTGATGGGCTCTGTTCTGGCCCTTTTGCACACAGAGGGCGGTGGTTTGAATGAGGTTCCCGTCAGTGCAAAAGATCTTGCCGGGCTTCTTGTTCTCGTGGAAAAAGATGTGATCAGCGGCACCATGGCCAAGACCGTTTTTGAAGAGATGGCCAAAACCGGAAAAGATGCCAAGACCATTGTGGATGAAAAGGGTCTGGCTCAGGTCTCCGATACCTCTGAGATTGAAGGGATCGTGGATCAGATTCTGGCAGACAACCCCAAAGAGGTGGAAGCGTTCAGGGGTGGTAAAACCAAACTCATGGGCTTTTTTGTGGGACAGGTGATGCGAGCCACCAAAGGAAAAGGGAACCCCAAGGTGGTGAACCAGCTTCTCAATGAGAAGTTGAAATCCTAAAAAAGTGAAGGGAGAATCTCCTTTTTGGAGAATGGTATAGCTTCTTTCATCTTTGATGGGGCGATGGCAGGCAGTGGCAAAAAGAGGTGTGAAGGAGAGTAAAAAAAAGGCCCGCCAAATGGCGGGCCTTTTTTAGATAATCAAGACATCGTTGCTGTCGTCAAATTAGAAAGCAACATGAATTTTTACGTAGGCATCGGTACGAGCGTGGGCACGATCTCGTAATTTGGTGAGGTCGTTTTTCTTATAAGCTTCCTCGCCATCAAGGTATGCCACACCACATGTGAGGGTGACAGCATCAGATGCCTTAAAGGTAGCATTGGTGTTAATTTCGTAAGCAGAGTCAAGGTCTGCAGTCTTAAAGTTGTTAACCTTGTACTCATCATCGAAGTTGGTAAACATGTAAGCCGCAGATGCGTCAACGCCGATTTTATCGGTGATGGACTTGGATGCTTTTACGCGGAAAAGAGTCGCGCCAGTAAGGGTGATATCGTCGCCGAGGATCTCCATGGGGCAGAGGTTTGCGCCTTCATCGGAAAGGGCGAATCCATCGTCAGTGCCGGAGTAGAAGAGGCTGGCGTTGTAGCTGACGCCACCAACGGTGGTGGCTGCATCGATCCAGGCACCGAATACAGTACCATCTTCAATTTTGTTAGTCGCCGCAACATATTTCTCTTCGCTGGAGACGATAAACTCTGAGGTCAGCTCAATGGCGCCAATTTTTCCGGAGATGGGAAGGATGAATTTGTAGTTGTCGGTGTCTTTTTTGGGGGCACGATCTTTTACAAGATAGACTGCAGGCTGGAAGGTGAAGCCTGCTGCCTCAGCAGTAAGGCCAACGAGGTAGCCATCTTTGTCGTCTTTGTTCTGGTTTTTTTCATTTTCGGCGAGTTTTTCTGTTTTAAAAGTGAGTGCGCCGAAAGGGGTTTTCTGCTCAAGTTGAACAAAGTAAGTTTT
>JAKSCC010000145.1 GCA_022360815.1 Desulfobacterales bacterium | reverse complement strand
TCCAGGCTTTCGGTATGCGGACCGAACATGGGGTGGGTGCCCACCACTTCGCAGCGGCTTTCAGCCAGCATCACCCCTGCAATCTCCTCTTTAAGAGAGCAGATATCGCAGAGCCCCTGCTCCTTTGAAAGAAGCGCCCCCAACTCTTTTGCCACGCCACCTGCCACATCCATGGGGGTTGCGATCATCACAAGATCGCAAGAGCGGGCCAGATCGACCAGAGTCTCTGAAGTGCCAAGGTCTGAAACCATCACCTTGTGACCGCGCTCACCAAACCAGCGGGCGAAAAGCCGCCCCATTCCTCCATGTCCACCGGCAATGCCGAGTGTTACCGTCTCCATGACACCGCCTTCTGCCTTAAAAAATGGTCTGCAAGCACCAAGGTCACCATCGCCTCACACACCACATTCACCCGCGGAATGGCCGAAATATCATGCCGCCCCAACGTTTGAATGGCAGAGGGCTCCCCCGATCTGTTTACGGTTTTCTGCGTTTTGGAGATGGAAGGGATGGGCTTTATTCCCACCCGCACCACCAGAGGGGCACCATTTGAAATACCGGCCAGAATGCCGCCCGCATGGTTGGACAAAAAGCCCTCTTCGCCCATTTCATCATTGTTTTCAGAGCCTCTCATGCGAGCCGCCGCAAAACCTGCCCCTATTTCAACCCCTTTCACCGCCCCGATCCCCATGAGGGCCGCAGCAAGATCGGCGTCCAGCTTATCGAAAACAGGCTCACCCAACCCTGCGGGAACACCGGTGGCCACAACCTCGACCACACCGCCCAGAGAGTCGCCCTCACTCCGCACCGACGCCACCCGCTGATCCATGGCAAGGGCGGCCTCGGCATCCGGACAGAGGTAGGGATTTTCATCCACGAGACTGTAGTCTCGCCTTCGAGCCTCAATACCGCCAAGCTCAATGGTAGCGGCAGTGACTGAGATGCCTTCACTTTTAAGGATTTCTGCGGCAAGAGAAGCGGCAGCCACGCGCCCCACCGTCTCACGGGCCGAGGCACGACCGCCGCCACGGTAGTCCCGAAAGCCGTATTTGGCATCGTAGGTAAAATCTCCGTGGCCGGGACGGTAAAGCTCTTTGATCTCGTCATAGTTGTGAGACCTTGCATCGCGATTCTCCACCATGATGGAGATGGGCGTACCCGTGGTCTTTCCCTCAAAAACGCCCGAGAGAATTCTTGCCTTGTCCGGCTCTTTTCGCGTGGTGCTGGTCTTTGCACTGCCGGGTTTTCTTCTGTCCATCCAGCTCTGAACATGGGCCTCGGTAAAGGGAATGCCGGAGGGTGCTCCATCAATCACCACCCCCAAAGCAGGGCCGTGGGATTCGCCCCATGTCATGATTCTAAAAAGTGTTCCGCAGGTATTTCCTGCCATCTTCTCTCTCCTTCACACCGACCCCTCTATTTGCAGAGGCGTTTGACAATTTTCTCCACCACCTTTTCGGGCGCGATCTGATCGGTGTCGATCTGCAGATGGGACGCTGCCCCATAAAAAGGGGCTCGCTCTTCTAAAACTTCAGCAATTTCCTCTAAAGGCCCCTTTTGGGTCAGAGAGGGCCTTTGCTCAGCCGTGGCTGCATCGCCCTGCATACGATTGGCGAGGGTCTCGATACCGGCCTTGAGCCAGACCACTCGCCCTGTTTTTCGCATCAAAGCCACATTTTCAGGCCTTAAGACCACTCCACCTCCGGTGCCCACCACAAGGCGGTCTCCTTCGGCAATCTGCTCCAGTGCAAAGCACTCCAACTGGCGAAACCTTTCCCAGCCTTCACGCGCAATGATCTCACTCACCGAAGCGCCAGCGTAACCCGTGATAAAACCATCGGTGTCCACAAAGTGCCGTCCAAGCCTTTGGGCAAGGGCCATGCCCACGGTTGTTTTGCCTGTGCAGCGAAACCCCACCAGATAGATATGGGACATGCTCTCTCCTACCCCTCTGGCTGAAGCTGTGAAAAAACCTCCCAGTAGTTGGGAAAAGATTTCTTCACACATCCAGGATCGAGGATTCTCACCCCTTCGGTGGTGAGCCCCGCCACAGAAAAACTCATGGCCATGCGGTGGTCATCGTAGGTTTCCACCTCGCTTCCAACAAGGGTTCCTCCGGTAATGGTCAGGCTCTCTTCTCCGGCAGTAGCTTCAATGCCCATCTTGATAAGCTCGGTGGCCACACACCCCAGCCGATCACACTCTTTGGCCCTTAAGTGGGCCACATTTTTCACATGGGTCTCTCCTTTGGCATGGGCCGCCACCACCGCAAGGGTGGGCACCACATCGGGCATCAGGGACATATCCACGGTAATACCGGAGAGCGGCCCCCCGGTTACCGTAATGCCATCTTCTTCCGCCACTACGCGGCAGCCCATCTTCTCCAAAACCCGTGCAAAGCCCACATCGCCCTGGCGTGAAGCTTCGGTAACATGCTTTACCTTGACCGTTCCCCCGGAAACCGCAGCGGCCGCCCAAAAATAGCTGGCGTTGGATGCATCGGGCTCGCAGTGGTACTCACCGGCTCGAAAGCACTGGTCCGGAGCCACCTGAAACACTCGGAACGCCTCATCGTGGGTCACCTTGACGCCAAATCGTTCCATAATGTCCAGAGTGATCTCCACGTAAGGTTTTGAGACCAGCTCGCCCTTTACTCGCACCTCAATTCCCTCTTCGGCATAGACCCCTGCCAGAAGAAGAGACGAGAGAAACTGACTGCTGATGCTGCAGTCCAGATGCACAACGCCGCCCTTAAAGCAGCCGCCTGCCACCTGAACCGGGGGACATCCCGTGCCATTGACACACGAGGCCATCACGCCGGCCTCCCCCAGGGCCTCCACCAGATCTTCCAGGGGTCTCTCCTGCATGCGTGGGGTGCCCGTTAAAACCGTCTCGCCCTGACCCAAGGCCGCAATGCCCGTTAATAGCCTCATGGAGGTGCCGGAGTTGGCCAGGTAGATGGGCTCTGAAACAGGCGCCAGTCTTCCTCCGACACCCGTCACCACCATACTCTCGCCATGGTCTTCTATCTTTGCCCCCATGGCCCTTAGTGCATCACGGGTCAAAAGAGTATCTTCACTTCTCAAAAGCCCCGTAATCCGGCTTGTGCCCTCGGCCAGGGCTGCAGCTATCAAAAGCCTGTGCGAGTAGCTCTTGGATCCAGGAAGGGTGATCTCTATCGTCTCTCTGCCCATGCCGGGCTTAATCTGTCGCATTTTCTTTATTGGCTCCTTATATGAAGAAAGGGTGAATGCTCGATACCAATGGAAAAGTTTTTAAGGGAGCCGTTTTCAAAAAGAC
>JAKSCC010000073.1 GCA_022360815.1 Desulfobacterales bacterium | reverse complement strand
ATGCTGACCATTTTTTCAACTTTGACCAGGTCTTTGTCTGTGGTGAGAAGAGCGGTGGCACCTTTTTTACGGGCCATCTCTTCAATGGCCGTGATTTCTGACGGGGTGTAGGGGTGGTGGTCTGAAAAGCTTTGAAATCCGCAGCTTCTCACGCCCAGTTCCATGGCTCCTTTTTCAAAAGCGTGGTTTTTGGCAATGCCGGAAAAGAGAAAGCAGGGGCCAATCTCTTCTGCCGAGACCGACTCTCCTTTGACGTCGGTGAGAAAGAGCGTATGGGAGCAGGCCATCACCGGGCGATTTTCTCCTTTTGAAAGGGCGCAGGGGAGATTGCGTTCAAAGGCGGCACGCTCCCTTTCTCCGGCTCGTGTTAAAACAACGGCATGGGCCCGTGAGAGGGCAGAAAGAGGCTCTCTTAAGGGGCCACGAGGAAGGGTGTGCCCGTTTCCAAAAGGGTGAGTGCCGTCAGCCAAAAGAAGGTTGAGGTCTCTTTGAACCTTGAGATGCTGGAAGGCGTCATCCAAAAGGATTAGGTCGGGTGAAAAAATTTTGCACGCATTGAGGGCCGCTTCAAAACGTCTGGCACCAATGACCACCGGAACGCCGGGGAGCTTTTGGGCCATCATCAAGGGTTCGTCTCCGGCCTCTTTTGCCGTGAGAAGAATGCGGTCTCCATCAGAGACAATGGCCCCTTGGCTTGAGAGAGACCCTCCGTACCCACGGCTTACAATGACCACTCGGGCACCTTTTTTCTGAAACCAACGGGCCAGAAAGAGGGTCATGGGGGTTTTCCCTGTGCCACCTGCGGTGATGTTTCCCACCGAAAGGGTGGGAACCGGCAGACGATGGCTTTTAAAAAGGCCGGTTTTGTAGGCAAAGGCTCGCAAACGCATGATCCCTGCATACATTTTCGAAAGCCCGAGGGTTAAGATTTTAAAGGAGAAGA
This sequence comes from Desulfobacterales bacterium, assembly GCA_022360815.1. Classification (GTDB taxonomy): domain Bacteria; phylum Desulfobacterota; class Desulfobacteria; order Desulfobacterales; family Desulfolunaceae; genus Desulfoluna. The sequence continues at coordinate 16,235 of JAKSCC010000073.1, read as the reverse complement.
GTGGGCTCTTTCCATCATCTTCAAAAGAGTTTTCAATGGCTGAGACCACTTTTTTCATCAATCCATATCCTGAAGAAGAAGGCCTGCTCCGCATAGAAAGAGAATATCGGCGGACCAGGCAGAGATGAAGACGGGAAGCACTTCCCCGTAACCAAGTGAAAGGCTGACGCTGTTAAAAACCCAGTAGACAAAGGCAGCTCCAATGCCAAGGCCCACAGAGACGGGGATGCCTTCATGGCGGTCACGGGTCATGGCAAGGCCTGAGCCCATGAGAATCATAAGAAAACAGGCCACGGGCATGGCCAGCTTGGCTTGGAGGTCCACTCGGTAGCGGGTTACATCGTAGCCGTCGGCTTGAATTTTTTGAATGTATCGGTAAAGCTCCAGAAAGCCCATCTCACTGGGCTCCCGCACCACACTTCCCAGATCGTCGGGTTCAACCCCCTGCATCGCCACAAGGGCGTCTACGAGAAGAGAGGAGGGGCCATGGGTGGTTTTGGGGGTGTGGACCAGGGCATGGGTTAGTTTCCAGGCCCCATTTTCATACGTTCCATGCTCTGCACTGATGCGTTCGATAGGGGTGAATTGATCGGGAGATAGGCGAGTGATGGAGACGCCTGAAAGGCTTTTTTGAGCGATGCTGTAGTGTTTGATATAGATGATCTCACGACCGTGCCGAATCCAGATGTCGCTGCCATGGGTGGTCTGGATATTTCGTTTTTTAATCTCAACGGTACGGATGTAGGAGGCTCGGTTTAGGGCTTTGGGGACAAGGGTTTCAGAGATAAGAAAAACAGCCGTTGAAAGGGTGATTCCGCAGATCACCAGAGGGGTGATAAGGTGTATGGCACTGGCCCCGCCCCCTTTCAGGGCAATGAGCTCGTTGTTTCGCCGCATCAGGCCAAAAAGCACAATGCTGGAGATAAGGGCACACACTGGGGTGAGCATCACCACAATGCCGAGGTTTCTTAAGACAATGAACCAGACGCCGTTTAAGAGGTTGTAGTCAGCCTTGAGAAATGCCGAGATGAATCCCAGATAATCGATGGTGAAGACCAGAAAGGTGATTGCCGTCTGGGTCATGAGAAAATAGCTGAAAAATCGTGTGATAATGTAGCGGTGGGCAATGCTCATGAGGCCTTCTCCTTTTTGAATCGTGAAAGTAAAGGAGAAAAGGTGCGTGAAAGAAGGCCTCCCACCACATCAAAACCCAGGGTTTTTTCTTTGGAGATTCGTACAATAAAGATGGTGGCAAAGGTGCCCATGACCGCATTGCCGAGCCACATGGCAAGCTCTGGTGGAAGGGCTCCGGCCTTTCCCAGAGACCAGCCCGAGGCATGCATCACGTAGTAGAGCAGAAAGCAGACCAAGCCAAGCCCCATGCCCGAGCCTTTTCGAGAGAAGGCACTTCGAAGGCCAAGAGAGACGGAAAGCAGCCCTAGTGTGAGGGCAGCCAGAGCAAGGGCAAATTTTTCGTGAATCTCCATGATGCTGGTTTTGGGGTTTCGTCCGGCGGCTTTTTCTTGGTCGATGTAGTCCAGAAGCTCAGAGAGACTCATTTCGTCTCTTCTTTTATCGTTTAGATCTTTGGTGGTGGTCATGCGGTCCAGAGCCAGACGGATATCGTAAGTCCCGATGGAGAGTGCATTTAAGGATTCATCGGTGCGGTTTATGGCGATGGCTTCGGCGTCGAAGAGCCTTAAAGTCATGGTTCGCTCTTTTTCAGAGTAGCTTCTAACACCTCTTGGCGCGGTGATGGTGATCTCATCTTTGGGGTTTCGGTTGTCTCGGATAAAGACCCCGTAGAGGGTTTTGTCTTTGGGGTCGATGCGTTCCACATAGAGCATCACATCCCCGAAGTTGGTGTTGAAGGTGCCCTCTTTGATGGAAGCATTGACCCCCGCCTGTGCCAGCCGAACAATCATTTTTTTATAGGAAAAATTTCCCCACGGCACGCCGTAGATGGTGATCACCAGGGTGAGAAGAGCGCCCATACTGCAGAAAAATCCCACAGGCATCAAAATGGCCGAGAGCCCGGCACCACCGGTTTTAATGGCCACCACCTCCCGATCTGCCGACATGCGGAGAAGGGTGAGAAGGCAGGCCATCATCACAGACATGGGCAAGGTGTACTGCATGAGGACCGGCAGGGTGTAGCCCAGCATGGCCACCACGGCACTGAGATCGGCCCGGTAATTCACCACCAGATCGGTGATGTCGATGATCTTGGTAAGCAGAAAGACGAGGCTTAAAAAGCCCAGGCAGAGCAGAAAGGGTTGAAGCAGCTCTTTTAAAATGTATCGGTTGATGATGGTAATAAGATCACCTGTCTTGTGCCGATCTCACTGTCGCCTGCAGGAGTCTGGCTATAGGTCTCGGGCCACCCAGACCACCTCTCCGATCACTTCAAATTGTTGGGGATCGACCAGGTAGTCCACAGCCTCGGTTTTGTTTTCGGATATGACGCGGACGCTCCCCTCTTCATGGAAGAGCCGCTTGATTTTAATGGTATCTGCCTCACGAAAGGCAAAGATGCCGCCCTGCAAAGGAAGATCTTCCCCTTTTTTTGAACGATCCACCATGACGGTGTCGCCGTTTAAAATGAGAGGCGCCATGGAGTCCCCAGAGACATCAAAGAGCACCAGGGAAGAGGGGTTGCCTTTTTGTCTGATCCAGGATTTTCCAAAGGGGCAGGTCTCAAGGATTTCGGCTGAGGTCTCAAAGGAGCCTCCGCCCCCAGAGAGGGTGGCCCGGTATTTGGGAATGTAAACCAGAGCGCTGACTTTGTCGGCGTTTGTTTCGCCCTGATACCCGTTGATGAGCCAGGTGATATCGCAGTCAAAGGTTTGACAGAGCCTGAAGATGGCATCAATGGTGGGGGCTGCACCCCGTTTCCAGATGTCGTAAACCCCTGAGATACCCACAGCAGCATCAAGATCTGCCACTTTTCCCGCAACCAGCTCCTCCACATTGTGAAGAAACACCTCTCTGTTCCACTTCATAACCCCACTCTTTCACCCTTATCGGCTTTTGCCTTATGGGTCTCAACAGTCTTGATGCCACAGTTCATTGATAAGGGTCGGGCATCCGTTACTTTTGCGTGACTCAGAATGGTCGAATCATAGCCAGAGGCGAAGGTCTTGTAAAGGGGGCTGGGTGAATGCAAGGGGTGAGTTGCAACCCGATTCGTTTTTCGTGGCATCTGCGCGGTGGGGTTTGGTGCTTCCCACGCCGACGACCCTGCGAAACCGTGGTGGGCCAGAGCAGTCCTGCCGCATGTTTTTGTGTTGGGATCATCAAGGCTTTTGGCCCACCACCGCGCAGGAGCCTGAGGGGAGTCGTATTTCGCCCGTGAAGAGAAGCCCGGAAGACTCCATCATGGCGCGGGTTTCGGCCACCGTGTAGGTTTTGCCGTTGTAGGTGTTGAGCATCATGTGAAGATCATAGAGAGCGCCCATCTCGCCGTGGTCCCGACAGAAATCGTGGATGATAAGGCGGCCTTTGGGGGCCAGGAGCTTTGCCGAGCGCTGAATAATACCAGAGGTTTCCACCTCTCCCTGACAGTGTACCAGATTGGAGAGGAGAAGGATCTCGGCTTTTTGGCAACGGGGAAGGTGCCAGGTTTCGTCCAAAAGATTCACGCAGGAGGTGCCGATGCGGGGAAAGGCGGAAGCCTCTTTTTTGTTTTCCTTGAAGATCTCCACCACATCGTTTAAGTCGGCGATCTCTGCTCGCCACCCAGAGTGCTTTTGGAGAAAGGCGAGGGTGTAGGCCCCTGACCCGAATCCCAGCTCCACAAAAGAGCCGAAGGCAGACTCCACGGGAAAGAGTTCCCAGAGCTCTGCTGCGCGAATGCGTGCGGCCTCATCCATGGAGGCGATGTACTGGGCCAGATCTTTTTTGTACTGGGCCTCGCTCTTTTGCCGGGCGGCGTAAACCCTTTCGCCTTTTTTTAGGGTCTCGTCCAAAAGGGCCCAAGCGTCAAAAAGCCGTTTTTCAAAGGCGAGGGTCTTTTCCATGGCGTGGGGCGCATTGGGGCCGAAAAACGAGGCCCCCATTTTTGAAAGAGAGATCCCTTCTGGGGTCTCTTCCAAAAACCCGGTTGCAGCAAGGGCCGAAAGAGCCCGGCGGCCCATGGAAACATCCCACCCCACTTTCTGGCAGATCAGCTCAGGCGTTTGGGGATGCTCTGTTAAGGTGCGAAAGACCCCTGCATCAAAGGCCGCCTCCATAAGGCGGTATTGACGGTATCCGGTAAGAAGGGTGTGGAGTTTGAGATAAGGGGTGTTTGGCTTCATGGGGGCTCCCTGGATCTGGGGTGAACCGTCCCAGCGCTCTTTTTTGAAAGCAGAGCGCTGGGGGCAAAACGATTGGTTGGAAAAGCCGTTTTTAAAAACGGCCCGCCAAAGGCGCGCTTTTACAACGGCTTCTTCTTTGATGGCTCCGTAAAAAGTCAGATCGTCCCATAACGACTTACAACCATTGGGCTCCAGTATCACATGTGTGCCTATGTCATGAGTCTCGCGTCTAAGCGTCGACTTTTTTACGCTGTTATCATTTTTTAATATGGGGGTCTTTTATGGCCACCTCCTCAAAGGTGAGGATGTCGGCCAAGATGCGGGTGGAGGCATCGAGAAGCTCCATGGTGAGCGCCGCTCCAGTTCCTTCTCCTAATCTGAATCCCAGATCAAGCAGGGGCTGCACTCCCAGGTGTTTGTGCATGAAACGGTGGCCCACCTCCACGGATTTGTGGCTGGCAAAGAGGTACTCTTTGGCGGTCGGTGCCAGATCGCAGGCGATGAGGGCCCCTGCCGTGGAGATAAATCCGTCGCACACCACCGGGATACCGTGGGCTGCCGCTCCCAGAACCAGACCGGCCAGGGCTCCGATTTCGTAGCCTCCCACTTTGGCCAGCACATCGATGGGGTCTTTGGGGTCGGGGTTGTTGACCTCGATGCCCTTTCGAATGACGTTTACTTTTCGAGTGAGGGCGTCGTCATCAATGCCGGTGCCTCTGCCGGTAAGGTCTTCGACCTTTTCGCCGGAGAGAACCGTGATGATGGCCGTGGAGGGGGTTGTGTTTCCAATGCCCATATCCCCGGTTCCCACCATATGAAGATCGCCCTGGGCGGCCAGCTCATCCACAATTTCAATGCCGGCTTCAATGGCAGCCACCGCCTGACGCCGTGTCATGGCCGGCCCTTTGGTGAAGTTTTCAGTGCCTTTGGCCACTTTTTTGTGAAAAATGGGAAGATCGGAATCAAAGTCGGCCTTTACCCCGATATCAGCGACCAGGGATTCGGCCCCGGCGTGTTTGGCCAGAACGTTGATGGAGGCCCCCTTGATCACAAAGTTGTGGACCATCTGGGGGGTTACCTCTTGAGGAAAGAGGCTGATGCCCTCTTCAACCACCCCGTGGTCTCCGGCGCAGGTGACCACCACCTTTTTGTCCAGGCGTACGTCAAGGGTGCCGAAAATGGCGGCAAGGCGCGCAGAAAGGGGCTCCAATACCCCCAAACTTCCCTGGGGTCTGGCCTGGTTGGCGAGACGCTCCAGGGCCTCTTCTTCAATACCTCGGTCAATGCCGACAATGGCCCCAATGGTTTTTTCGAGCAGCTTCATGTTTCCTCCCTTCGTATACGCTTTGGAAAAGCACAAACGCCCTTCACCCGGTAAAACGGATAAAGGGCGTTTTTTTTGATCGACTGGCATGGCGCAAATGACGGGTCGCCATGCCAGGATAGCATCATCGGTCTCTTATGCGGACTCTTTGGGGCAGTAGATTTTGTCGCCTTTGATGTCCTCTTCGAACACCTCCATGCCCTTTTTCATGGCGCAGAAATCGCCACACATGGTGCAGGTGTCCTCTTTTTCAGGGGTGCGCTCCTCACGGATCTGCTTGGCCACCTCGGGGAAGAGAAGGTATTTCTCCAGATCGTCCCAACGCATTTCGCGGCGGGCCATGGCCGCCATCTTTTCGTTATCACGGCGGTCCGGGTACTTGGAGATGTCGCCGATGCGGGTGGCCAGGCGGGTGGCACGAACCCCTTCCCGCACGTCCTGCACGTTGGGCAGGGCCAGGTGCTCGGCCGGGGTGATGTAGCAGATGAGGTCGGCACCGTAGCGGGCAGAGCTTGCGGCTCCGATGGCTGCGGTGATGTGGTCGTAGCCAGCACCGGAGTCGCAGGGGATGGGGCCGAGAACGTAATAGGGGGCGTTTCCGCTCATGCGCTTTTCAAGCATGATGTTGCCCTCGATCTCATCCAGGGGCACATGACCGGGGCCTTCCACCATCATCTGGCAGCCCATCTCGCGTCCCAGCTCGGCCAGTTCGCAGTTGATGATCATCTCGGCCATCTGCGCGCGGTCGTGGCTGTCGTGGATGGCGCCGGCGCGGATGCCGTTGCCCAGAGAGAGAACCGCATCGTACTTCTTCATCAGGGCGCAGACGCGGTCGAACTGCTCATAAAGGGGGTTCTCTCGCTTGGTGGCATCCATCCAGGCCACCATGAAGGTGCCGCCCTTGGAGGCGAGGCCGCCGTAACGGAAACCCTGAGCTCTGAGGCGTTCGATGGTGTACTGGTTGATGCCGCAGTGGATGGCCATGAAAGAGAGGCCGTCTTCAAGCTGCTTCTCGATGAGGTCAAAGAGGTACTCGGGGTCAAGCTTGGAAGGGTCCTGATATTTTCGGCCGGTCTCTTTGAATGCCTGGTAGAGAGGCACGTTGCCCACGGGAAGATTGGTGGCGGCCAGCACTTCACGGCGAACCAGATCAAGGTCTCCGCCTGCGGAGAGCTCCATAAGGGTATCGGCGCCCTCCTCTTCAGCTGCCAGGGCTTTTTCAATCTCATGCTTGACGTCGCAGATGTCGGAGCTGGTGCCGATGGAGGCGTTGACCTTGGTGCGAAGCCCGGTGCCGATACCCACGGCAGGACCTTTGTGCTTGGGGTTGTTGGGGATAACAATCTCGCCTTTGGCAACCCGGTCTCGAATCACTTCAGGGGCGAACCCTTCTTTTTCTGCAACCTGGGTCATCTGGGGGGAAACCACGCCCTCCCGGGCCAATTCAATCTGTGATTTTACTACAGCCATGATTTTTTCATCTCCTTCGAAACTCAAACGTTGGATAGACAGGCGCGTATTTGCTGTTACCCTGGATGGTTTTGGCCACCGACTCTGAAAAAAGGCGTGCTTTAAAATAAAAAAAGGGCTCTGCAAAAACAGACACAGCTGTTCTGCAGAGCCCTTTGCCATCAGACTCGGTCAATGAAGCCTCATGCACGTCTTCTGACTTCCGGGGTGTTTTTAAAAAGCTTGTTTGGCGCGCCTTCCCGTCTCTTTTTTAAGAGGCAGTGGCTGCTGCTTGAAAAAGCGGCTTGCGTCAAATTTCCCGGTTACAGCGGCGGGACCGTCCCGGAGTTTCACCGGAGTTCCGTTTGCATGGTGCCGTTTGACAATTTTGAATCACCCCTTTCAAAGGGGTGCTGACATTGGATACATGATGTGGTGGTGGGGGTCAAGGTCTTATTTTTGTTGGGTTGGTTGAGCGGTAAGGGAACGAAGGGACGGGGCTGATGCTAAAAGGAGGGGCTCTTTTCTTAAGAAACGTTCTTGACGCCACCTTGCCAAAGGGGATATGTGAACATATATTCAAATGTAAGGAGGATAAATGACACCAGCCGATATGTGCCAGACCGAATGTGTCCACACCCATGTGGTGGCCCAGGTTCAAGAGAAGATGCAAGATGATGAGCTGCTCTTTCATCTGGCCGACCTTTTTAAAGCCTTGGGAGATTCCACCCGGGTACGCATTCTTCATGCCCTCAGTTTTTCGGAGTTGTGTGTTTGTGACATTGCAAGCCTTTTGGGGATGAGTTCGTCTGCGGTGAGTCATCAGCTACGGGTTCTTCGAGGGCAGCGTATTGTGAAGTACCGAAAAGAAGGAAAAAATGTGATCTACAGCCTGGATGATACCCATGTGGCCAATCTCATGGATCAAGGGCTTCGTCACGTTTGTGAATAGTTTGAGGTAGTGGCTTCCCGCAGGGGTGGTCTCTTTAAAACATATGAACATGTTGTCATACGTTAACAGGATGCGAGGTGTATCATGATAATTTTGGAGCGAATTCTTGTGGAGAGTTGGAATGTTCTGTGTCTCTCGGCTCCGTATATGCTTTTGGGTTTTTTTATAGCCGGTCTTTTAAAGGCCTTTGTCCCCGACAATTTTGTGGCCCGGCATTTGGGTGGGGAAAACAAGGCGAGCCTTTTTAAGGCCGCAGCCTTTGGGGTTCCCATTCCCCTTTGTAGTTGTGGCGTGCTTCCGGCTGCTGCCGGGTTGAGGCGGCAGGGTGCCAGCAAGGGAGCAACCACATCTTTTTTAATCTCGACTCCCGAGACAGGCGTTGACTCAATGGCCATCACCTGGGCGCTTCTGGACCCGTTGATGACTGTTTTTAGACCCCTTTCGGCTTTCTTTACCGCCATGGTGACCGGGCAGATGGTCAGGTTTTTTGATGCCAAGGCTCTAGAAAAAAAAAGATGTGAGGCTCCCATGGCGATGTTTGCTATGGCTTCAGAATCGTCTTGTGAATGCCTCGACTCCTCGCCGAGGGCCTCTGTAGTCCAACGTCTTAAAAAAGGGATGCAGTTCTCTTTTGGGGACCTTTTCAGGGATATCTCTGGATGGTTTTTTGTCGGGGTCGGAATTGCGGGAATGATTACAGTATTTATCTCGCCTGAGATGGTTGAAGCTTATCTGGGCAATCCCATTATCGCCATGCTGGCCATGCTGATGATTGGCACGCCCCTTTATGTGTGTGCCACAGCTTCAACGCCTATTGCTGCTGCTCTGGTTTTAAAAGGGCTCAACCCTGGGGCTGCCCTGGTCTTTCTTCTGGCAGGGCCAGCTACCAATGCGGCCGCTCTTTCGGTGATCACAGGGATCCTGGGAAAACGTGCCACGGTGATCTATGTGGTTGGGATTATGCTCTCTTCGATCCTCTTGGGGTTTGCAGTGGATGGTGTTTACTCGGTGACCGGGCTGGCGGCAGGTTGGCAGGCTGGGGCCGAGCATGCCGGAAGAACTTTGGTGGGGATGCTGAGTGCCATGGTGCTTTTTGGGTTGGTTCTTTTTGGGCGGAGCGGAGAGTCGGGGTGTTCCGATCCAGCATGCCACTGCGGGTAACTCGGTAATTTAAGAGAACGTTTTAAAAAGGAGCCTATGGCTTATTGCTTTAGGCTTTTTTTGTGGGCTTGCGGCAACACATGTTTCGGCATGGTTTGAGGGAAGCCAAAGCTACGGGATGTGCTACCGCAGGTGGTGACGTGGATCCGTGTATCTCAAAGCGCTTTGGAAGAGGTTGCCCACGAGCTGATTGGTATCGTGAGAGTTGATCGGTTTCATCTTTGGAGAGAGTTGGCACCCTTACATCATGCGTACATGAGGCAAGAAGCCGGGTGCCTCTGGTCCGTTTTTCAATGGGCTGCCTCTTTTTTTAGTGGTCTTTTTAGTTCTCTGTGATATTTTTTGATAAAGCTAAAAATAATCAATCAAAAAGAATAGACCTGTGGAGACAGACCCTTTTTTTATTGAAGGAGGCTGCACATGGAACCCAATTTTTTTGGAACCAGCAAAGAGATGGTGATCGACGAAATTGATGTCGACGGTATCAAGAGGATCATGGCCATTGATGACAAGGGGCTTTACCTTACGACCCCTGAGAGGGTGGGGCGGAATATGGCCGATAACAACCGCTATGGGATAAGCAGAAAAGAGTTTATCGAGGTTCTTGAACGCTTGGGGTATGACACCCAAAAGATTTTTAATGAGAACCGGCATCTCGTGAAGAACCCGGATGCAGATCTTCCCAAAGAGCGGAAGGTGAATCCCCTTAAGGCATCCAAAAGAGGAGACTAATCGTTTAATCAGTATCTGTCTGATATTGCCTCTTTTTTTGCGCTGGTTTGGCTCTTTTTGTTTGAAGATGTGAGCGGCGTTTTATATCTTGTAGTGACGTGCTGTTTGGCTTTTTTTAAATCCCCACCAAAACAGAGAAGGCGATACATGTGAAAGTCTGATGATCGAGTAGATGGGATTGGGATGCACATGCCCCCCCAAGGGCGTGGAGATGATGGAAGGGCAGAAATCCTTATCTGTATGTGAGAATCAATCCATAAAAAGGAGACAACCATGATTCAGGTAGGACGAAAAGCACCCGATTTTGCGGCATCCGGTTACCAGAGTGGCACATTTGTGCAGGCAAAACTATCAGACTATCTTGGCAAATGGGTATTTTTGTGTTTCTACCCCGGCGACTTCACCTTTGTTTGAACAACTGAAATTTCAGCAGTTGCTGAAAAATACCCTGCGTTTCAGGAGATCGGTGTCGAAGTGCTTTCCATGAGCATTGACAGCATGTTTGTTCACAAAATGTGGAATGATAATGAGCTCTCCAAGATGGTGGACGGCGGTGTGCCTTTTCCCATGCTCTCTGATACCAGTGGATTGATAGGGGAGATGTATGGTGTTTACGATCAAGAGTCTGGCGTGGAGACTCGAGGGCGGTTTATTATCGACCCCGATGGTATTGTTCAAAGTTATGAGGTGTTAACGCCTTCTGTGGGGCGAAACTTGAGTGAGACCCTTCGTCAGGTTCAGGCTTTTCAACTGGTTCGGGCTTCCAACGGGTCAGAAGCCACGCCTTCAGGATGGAAACCGGGGAAAAAGGTTTTGAAACCCGGCCCTGAGTTGGTGGGAAACGTTTGGAGAGAGTGGAAAACCGACATGGCCTTTGACTAAAGGTGGGAGAAAATGATGGAAAAAAAGGTGGTGGTCTTTGATTCCATGCAAAAGGGATACACCTACTTTCTCTCAGAAGAACCGGGTGAGAATTTCCGGCCGGATTTTTCTCCGGAGCTATCCCCAAAAGAGATGCTTGAGATGGGAGTTTTTGGAGGATGTTATTTGACCGATTGCAAAAAGGAGTTCCCGGCAGCCTGGTTTAAAAAGGCCCGCCTCAGTCCAGGGATTCAGCATGCGGATTTAAATTTTTTCAAGGTCAATGCCTCCCAAAGCCTTTCGCAGTGGCAGGCCAAGGGGTGGATCAACCCTGAAGATCCCCGCGGCTGGTTTCAGTGGTATTGTCGTTACCACATGGGGCGGCGGTTTTACGATGACGACCGGCAGATCAAACGGTGGCGGGCCATGCGAAGGCATATTGCCCAAGTTCAGAAGAATTGTGCCAAAGGTGACTTGGGGTGTCGGCCAAAGCAGCGGCAGGCTCTTCTCAACTGGGCCTACGACAGCCGCCTGTTGTGAGTCTGAAAATGGTGTCTGGACGCCATACTAAAAAGGGGCTTTTTCCTTTTTCGGGAAAAAGCCCCATCTCTTTTTAAAGCAGGCTTTTGTCTATGGTTGGGGCGTTGAATCGTTCCAGGTGGCCTATCTTCGTCCACTCTCTTGAGGCCAGACAGGCTCATCATTTTTGAATCGGTACCCCACCTCAATTTCTACCAGTATTTCTTGGTCAAACCAGAGAAACAGTCCGTGTTCGGCGTACTCTACCAGACGGTATTCCGGGGCCTCGTTATCGGAGTGATCTTCCTCCACAGGCTCTTCTTGGATGTGCTGGGCAAGATGGGTCAATACTTTCAGTTTGGGTTCTCCAAAGAGATCTTCCCCAAAAAGGGTGTGGCCTGGTTCTCGAATGGCGACGGTGGAGAGCCGAAAATCGTCGTCGGAGTCGAAATTGAAGACAAGGCCGTCGTCGTTGTATCCGAGGATTTTGGTACCGTCACCCAGGGCATCTTCAAACTCAATATACTCTCGTGATTCCGGAGACCCCAGGTGGCCTGTGATCTGCTCTTCCTGATGCCCGAATTGTATGGGCCCAAGGCCAACACCAATCTGAATTTCCATGGAGAACTCCTTCATGTGGGTTTGTGTGATTCTTATTTATAAGAGCACCTTTATTCATAACACAGATAAGAGCACCAGCGTGAAGGAAAGTGATGGGTTTGCGTTTGGCGTGGGGCTGTTTTACCGAAGGCTCTGGATAAAACAGCCCCCATCGCTGTTTCCCTTGAGCTCATTGGAGGGCTGAGGAAGGGTTGGGCCGTTTTCATCTCTGTTGTGGCCAGGAGGATCAAGGCGAAGTGCTGGGTCTCCCATGAGGTTGAGGCTCAGCATGAGCCATCTCTCTGCGGAGTTCTGATTTGCCAAAGCGATGAATGCCAGCTTGTGTTGATAAAAAGCTTCGCCAATGGTGGCGGCTTCTTTCTGGGATGAAAGGAAAAGCTGGTAGAATTTTTTTGCAAAGGCAAGGGAAGCCCCCCCTGTGCTGGTAGGGTCTGCAGGTGGAATGTCTTGTCTCGCCCAACCGTAACGGCTGCTGCCGATGTATGCCAGGGCTCCTCCTTTGGGGGCTCGTATGAAAGCCTCACTGAGGCTAGGATCAGAGGGGCCATCAAAGTGGTTGGTGAGGCAGGCGGTGGTGTAAATAAAGGCGACAGGGGCGGTGAGCTGACTGGCGGCCTCGGTTCCAAAACGCTGGGCACTGCCCATTTGCCAGTGCTGGCTTTTTCCATGGGTGATGACAAAGAGGTGTTCCCACCCTTGGTTGAGAACTTTTGAGGTGTGGGACAAGTTTGCGGGAAAATCGCCGCAGGTTTCTGTGCTGCCCCAGGATGTGAGGGTATCAAAGAGAAGGGAGAGCTTTGGTGTTGTGAGCCAGGGTGAAAGGGCATCTCGCCAGGCCCGTCTTCCCCACATTTCTGAGTCGCTGACCACAGGATGATTGGGTGCCGTAAAAGGGGCAAATGTGTCGATCAGGCTGTCGGTGGGGCGATCGGCTCCATGGTAGCTGTGCCACAGCTCCTTTCCCCCCAGAAGAAATTTTGACTTAAGGCTCTGGGAGGCTTTGGACTCCCAGCGTTTTACTTTGGCAATGTAGGCCTGTGCCTGCTCGAACGTTCGGACAGGAATCCGACCCACCACCACATCATAGGCAAAATCCCCTTCACCGACCTCTCCAAATACACTGTCCCCATCCCTATCCCAGTTTCCTGAGAGCCCTGCATAGTAGAGATCGGTTGGAATTTGTGTTTCGGTGAAGATGCTGTAGGAGGCCGTGGTGTCTCGGTCCGGGATGATGGTGTCGTCTCCGCCCAGCACCACATAATGGGTTTGGCGTTGGTGGACAAACTCTTTGATGGCTTCTCGGATTTTCTCTTGAAGATCGCGACCGGTATAACGGCCTTCAATCTCTTCTATGGTGAGGATTGCAGTGGAAAGTGTGGTGGCGCGATGATCGGCAAGCGTCTGGAAGGCAGGAGCCAGTGCGGTGTTGGTGATAACAAGATAGGCTGCAGGAGAGAGTGTTTCGGATTGCAGATAAAAAGCTGTGGTGGGCCGTCTTTTCCAACTTAGCGAGAGAGAGAGTTGGGTGGCTAGGGTGAGGGTGCTTTGCTCCTGGGAGTAGCGCACAGGATAGAGGAGTACAGTGACAAATCGTTGACCTTTTTGGATGTGGTCGCCTGACAGTTTTGCCCAGGGTGTTGAAGAAATCCTGCAAGGGGCGGCGGATGATGGGGAAATTCCCGGTGGGGCCATAGGGACGATGGACGCCACCGGCCTTGTGATGACGAGGGTGCGGCACTCTGTCTTTGTGGAGAGAGTTATATCTGTGGCGTCCAAGGCAATGGGGATGCGGAGCTGCTTTACAGGAAGAGCCGGTGCCCCCACAGGAGAGGTTGCGGTTTGGGTGTCTTGCAGGCGGAGTGAGAGTGTTTGCCCATTCTCTATAATCTTAAGGGTATGTTCTGGAAAGGTGTAGGAGAAACTCTGGCTTTCGGCCTGGGCCCAAGAGGTTGAAAAAAGGATGAAGATTGCTATAAGGCTCGAAACAAAAGAGGTCGGCGTTTTGTCCATCATACAGTCTTGATGTTTTGGTGAAAAAAGTAACTGGATAGGTAACAAAATATCATCAATAGGTCAATATAATGAAATGAAGAGAGTTTCTGTTTATTGAGTGATGATATAATGGGAAATAAAAAAGGGTGCCCTTTGCTTGTGAAGCAGAAGAGGCACCCTTTAGGAAGCGAAGGAAGGGGTGTGAAGGTTTTGGATTATTGTTAATAGGCTCTAAACGCTACTCAAGTGGATCCTTTTTTACCAATAGCAGCTTCCGGAACGATCGCCACCACGGTGCATACCCATTTTCATGCCCATACCACGACCCCACTTTGCAGGAAGTCCGGCTGCTACAGCTTTGGTGCGAAGCTGTTCTCGAATGGCCGCGATTTCACCGGAGAGCTGTCCCGCTGCTTTGGCGTCTGGGGTTTCAGCAGCCATGATGGCACGGTACTCTCCGATCTTAACGGCCAGGCTCTGGCGAATGTCTGCGGTCTGCTTCATAAAGTTGTCGTGGGCCTGAATTTGCTCAGGGGTAAGGTTTTTGCCGTGATGGTATTTCCCCTCGGTACAGTTGTGATCCTGGCCGCCTCTGTGGGCAAAGGCAAGGCCCGCAGAAGTGAGGATCAGAGCGAGGGTCATGAGGATAAGAATGCTTTTTTTCATGGTGTTCTCCTTGGGTTAACAAAAAATGCAAAGATACCAGCGGTTCGTCGCTGAAGGGCCGATACCGCGTTGGGTTTTCCATTGCTGAAAAGATAATTCAAAAGGCATGCCATGTTAAATGTTTTTGGGTCAATATATTGATATTTAAGCTCAAAATCATGGGGACGAGATATTCGGGATGCTGTGTTGATTGAAAGGGGTGTGGTATAATACCCCAGCTTGCGTTAGGGGGGGCTGGGTACTGCCCCAAAATGCCCCACATGCGGTCAGAGTGGGGGTATGTCAGCCTGCAAAGAGGTTTAGGATGCCGTTGAAAGATTATGTTGGGATGTGTGGATTTTCTTTGTATTTAGGTGGTTGTATGTGCTGCTTTCTTGGGAGGTGGGTATTTTTTACGAATGAGAGCAGCCCCGGCTTCTCTTTTGCAAATAGTAGAGGTTTGATGTGAGACTTCTCGTGGGTTGGCGGGAAAATAGATCTGAGGCGGCGTATGACAGTGGCGTTAAATCAAAGCGGCTCTATAGAGCGTAAAGAAAGCTCTGGTGTGTGGGCGGCTGCCGGGGCTGTGGTGATCCTTATTCTTGTGGTGGGTTTTTTTGTGGTACGGCACCACCAGGGGGAAAAAAGGGCCATGGAGCGCCTGCAGTTTGAAAAGGGGCAGGCCATCATCAGGAGCATTGAAGCCGGGACTCGGGCCGGAATGTTTCGCAAGCGCTGGGGCAGGGTTCAGCTTCAGGTGCTCT
Source organism: Desulfobacterales bacterium (assembly GCA_022360815.1). Taxonomy (GTDB): domain Bacteria; phylum Desulfobacterota; class Desulfobacteria; order Desulfobacterales; family Desulfolunaceae; genus Desulfoluna. Next base: position 917 of record JAKSCC010000073.1, on the reverse strand, counting down.
TGGAGGAGATGGCCCGCCAGCCAGGCGTCAATGCCATTTTGCTTCTGGCAGAAGATGGAAAAATTTTAGGGCACAGTGAGCGTGAGAAGGTTGGAGACAAGCTCCCTTTTTTGGAACTTAATACGGTTTCACCCGGACGCCTTGTTGGTGAGTCTCGCATGGAGGATGGCCTCTCAGAGTATGTGGTGCGGGGGGTATTTGAGCCGATTTTTTTCCGCGAAGAGAACCGGCGGCACAAACACGGCATGGGACACCACAAACCTGGGTCTTTCACGGGCAAGGATTGGTATGATCGTATGTTTCCAGGCGAGCCACCGAAGGCTATGATTATGGTGGTCTTAAGCCTTGAAGAGAGCGAGGCCGCTCTTGGGAAGGACCTTCGGAAAACCATTGTGATCTCAGCGCTTCTTCTGGTGCTGGGGTGTGGGGGAATTGCCTCTCTCTACGGGGCTCAGAGCTATCGCGCCACTCGGGATACCCTTAAAGAGACCCGCGCCATGGCCCGTGAAGTGATCGCCTCTCTTCCCGTTGGGCTTATGGTGCTGGGCGAGAAGGGGGAAATCCGGTTTATCAATGACGCGGCTCGAAAAATGGCGGGGCTTTCGGAGCAAACCCTTGAAGGGGGCCTGGCTCGGGAGGTGCTTGGCCAGGTGATGGAGGTTGTGGAGAGGAGCCTTGAGGCCGGTGGTGGCCTTCATGAAAAGGAGATCTTCTTGGAGATGGCAGAAGCAAAGCCCCTGCCGGTGAGTCTCAGTGCTTCGTTGATCACCCGAGACGATGGAGAGGTCTTGGGACAGGTTGTGATTTTTCGGGATCTAAGGGAGGTCAAATCCCTTGAAAAAGAGCTGCGCCACAAAGAGACCCTGGCTGCCATCGGTGATATGGCCGCAGGGGTGGCCCATGAGATTCGCAACCCT
>JAKSCC010000273.1 GCA_022360815.1 Desulfobacterales bacterium | reverse complement strand
GGTCGGCCCCGAACACGCCTGGCTGAAGCAGTGTGGTCGGGCCACCTATGAAGCGGTGACCGACAAAGAGGCCCTTGAGGCGTTTCATCTCCTCTGCAAGCTTGAAGGGATCATCCCCGCACTGGAGAGCTCCCACGCCCTTTCCATGGGAATCAAACGGGCCAGACGCATGAAGGAAGATGAGATCGTCGTCATCAATCTCTCAGGTCGCGGTGATAAAGATATGGCCAGCGTGGCCGACTACGAAGCAAAAAGAAAGGGGGTGTAATGCAGGTTGAGAATCGAATCGCCAAACAATTTGAGATGCTGACGCACAAAGGGGAGAAAGCGCTGGTGGGTTTTGTCACCGCAGGCGATCCTGACATGAAGCGGTCTCTTGAAATTATTAAAGAGATGTGTGAGGCGGGCCTGGATATTCTGGAGTTGGGCATTCCTTTTTCAGACCCCACCGCTGACGGCCCGGTTATTCAGCGCTCATCCAAAAGGGCCTTAACGGCAGGCATGAGTGCCAAAAAGGTGCTTGCCATGGTGGAGGAAATTCGTCTTTTCACCCAAATCCCCATCATCCTCTTCTCCTATGTCAACCCCATTCACGCCATGGGATACGAAACCTTTGCAGAGAAAGCCCAAAAGGCGGGAGCCGATGGCCTCCTTATGGTGGACATGCCTCCCGAGGAGTCTTGCGAGCTGGACAGCGCCATGGGAAAAAGGGGGCTCTCTGTGATTCGCCTCATCGCCCCCACAACCTACGAAAAACGGATGCGGATGATCTCGGCCTCAGCCACTGGATTTCTCTACCTTGTCTCCATGATGGGAGTCACTGGAAGCGGAGGGCTGGATATTGGTGCTGTAAAATCTCAATTTGCAAAGGTCAAAAAAGAGACAGATCTTCCCGTCTGTGTGGGATTTGGCATCTCAAGCCCGGACGAGATTGCCGCCATTTCCCAATTTGCCGATGGTGTGGTTATTGGCAGCGCCTTTGAATCTCTTATCGAAAAAAACCTCCAGAAAAAAGGCCTTGCTAAAACAATTGGCCAGCAGACGCGGCTTTTAAAAAATGCGACCAAACCCTCTCCGTAACCCGCAATAAAAACTAAAGATAACACCCCATGCTTTATTTCAATTACCCTTCCGAGTAATCAAAGTAAAGCGTGGGGAAAGGCTGGCGTTAAAAACAGCCATCCATGATATCGGGTTCTGTGGCCAAAAAAAGACACACCTCCTCAGAAACCCCCTTTTTATTCACTTGTCTCTATCGATATAAATCGATATGACAAAACCACCTATCCATTCTTCTTCACTAAAAAAATTTAAGGACACCTACAATGAAAACGATTCTTCGCGCTCTTTTAATCGTCGCTCTTTTCCACACGTCCCTCTTTGCTTCTCCCTCCCTTCAAAAAGCAAATACATACACCGGAGAGCAGGATATTTCTGGCTGGGTGATGAGTGAAAAACTGGATGGAATACGCGGCGTCTGGACAGGAAAAAAACTTCTTACACGAAAAGGACATCCCATCCACGCACCAGAATGGTTCACTAAGGAATTTCCTCCGTTTGCCCTTGACGGTGAGTTGTGGAGCAAACGGAGCGACTTCTCATTTATCCAAAGCACGGTCATGGACCGCTCGCCTTCTGAAGGGTGGAAAAAAATCACCTACAACATTTTTGAGGTACCAGACGCCCCAGGTGATTTTTTCAGCAGACTGGAAAAGGTCAAAACCTGGCTGAAAGCCAATCCGAATTGCCCAGCCAGAGTGATCAAGCAATTGCCTTGTGACGGACCCAATGCGCTCTCCCTTTTTTTAAGCCAAATTCAGGGTCTGGGTGGCGAGGGCGTGATTGTAAAGGACCCGTCCCTTGCCTACCACACAGGCCGAAGTCCTTATGTCCTGAAAGTCAAAAAAGCAAAGGATATGGAGGGGACGGTGGTAGCAACCATTGCGGGTAAAGGAAAATACAAGGGAATGATGGGAAGCCTGACGATTGAACTGGATGACGGCACCCGTTTTAATCTGGGCACCGGATTCACCGACAAAGAGAGAGTTAACCCGCCGAAAATAGGCGATGTGGTCACCTTTCGCTACCACGGCCTCACCAAAAACGGCATTCCGCGCTTTGCAAGTTTCATGCGAATCCGAAAAGACTAAGATGGTGAGTGGTCACGCGAGGCATATTCGATGGCATTCACGCGATCAGAGTAGGTATTTTAACGGCCTTGGACCACCTTATACACCGAATTTGTTTTCAAAATTGCTTTGCAACTATCCAATTTCGCCTTCGGCAGGGCCGCCAAAGGCCAATAATGACCGACGACTTACACTGCCGATCACTCCAACTTGGAAAACACCTCCCAAAAGATGCCAACGCTCTGAAATATAATATAAAGCCCCACAAAAAGGCCGATAATGGGAAGAAAGGTGAGCCCAGTCAAAAAGAAAAAAAGGCCCACTCCCAAAAGCACCACCCCGTTGATCAGGCAGCTCATTCGCTCAAAAAATTTCTCTTTAACAGAGAGAGACCGCTTCTGGCGTCTGTCCGCCAGCTTTTTCCGCTTGTCCGCCACGTAGCTGCCCAGCTTGACCATCTGCGGAATTGACCCGCTGATTCTTCGATCCCGGCCGCTTCTCTTGCCCCTTAAGACAATAATCCGTCTTTCATTACGAAGCACATAGATATCTTCCATCTATCCCCCTTTCCAGAGCAAGCCTTAGCTTTCTGCCCTTTAAAGAGTTTTCATTTTTTTAAAACCTGCCCCTTGGCCTGCAACATGTCGCCGGCCCATTTGAAAAGGCCTTGAAGACAAACCAAAAGATGATGCGAAGAGACAAAAATGCCACCTTAAAGCCCAATCAAACATCAGGCCTTTACATGACGAGCCAACACACCAAATTACACAGCAAAATCCGAACCAACCATTTCAACCGACCAGGCAATCAATGCCGCCCTCATTGACATATCAAAATGAAACTCAGACCCCTTTGTCGGCTCTCAAATTGACATCCTCTTTCCCCCTTCAAGCCCACCTCGTCAATCCCTTTATGTGGCATATTTATTGCCCTACTGGTTTGAATACAATTAACTCAAACGAATACCGATGACCGAGCTCCCGCTTTTTTTCAACAGCACCCGATTGAAGCACTCAAATCAGAACAATAGTCAAAAAATAAGAAAATACAATACTTACAAAGCAAACCCTTGCAAAATTGAAAAACAATCCTGAATATTTCCTCTCCAACTACTACGTGAAATGCAAAGGAAACACCAAACCATCTTGGGTGTACATTTTCGTGTAAAAAGGTACCTGGAAGGGTCTTGGTGGCGCAGATTCAACCAAAGGGTATAATCGACCTTGAATTGGCGGAAAAGATAAAACAAGAGGGCCGCTTCTCGAGGTCTGGAAGCGGCCTCTCCGTTTTCGGGGCAGATGGAAGCACTTCTTTGCGCGATTGCACCCCTTCCCTCTAAAAAGCAGACACCTATACCGGAAAGCAGTATATCTCCGACTGCATGATGCGTAAAAAAACCGGATGGAATTCCCGGTGCCTAAACCAACGAAAAACTTCTTATAAAAAAAGAAAACCCAATTCGCGCATCCAAAAGGTTTGTTAAGGAATTTCCCCCTTTTGCTCTTGACGGCAAATTGTGGACCAAACGGGGAGAGTTCTCACTTAGCATGGTACACTTTTCGCTTAGTTCTTTATGACGTACCAACACAACAACAGAGCAGGAGTCTTTGATTATGAAATATATTTTTTACAGCATACTATTCCTTCTTTTCTCCACCGTATGCTATGCCGACAATACCTGGGTTGAGATCATTCGAACCCCCCAAAGCCAAACCACAACCACCCTTATAAACAATACCCGATTTCAGCTTGATCTCATACAGACCCATGGTCATTTCCGTCAAGTCACACTGAATCTCGACAACACCCTTTTTGGCCGAGCCAAACAAATTGGCAATGTGGATATAACAGCACAAATCAAGTCCGCATGGACCCAAGGGTATTCGGGGCAAGGCATCAACATTGGCATTGTCGATAACTTTCACCGCCCCAACTGGCATTTCCCGATCGCTATAGTCAACGCCAACACCTCAGACTTTAATGGGTCTTACCTTTCCTTTGGGATCCGCTACCTGTCCCACCTGGATGGCTATCTCTCTGAATCGGAAGCCATCTTTCGACCGACTGTAACCGAACCGATTTCCCGTATCGATGGTGAATGGACAAGAAACATGAATCACGGCACATTAGCCAAAATCATTGCCGGAGGAAAATATGACGACGACAGCGGCACACTCATGCTGGGAATCGCCAAAGATGCCAATGTATTCGAGCTTGATAGAGCGCCAAGCGACCCGACCCGGCTGGAATCACAATACTATGCGAATCGTTTCGACTTCATCAATCTCAGCTACACATATTTTCCCGGCCCAGGCTCCACGCTTAGCGTTATGGGCAATCGCTATCGAAGCATGGACCAGTCCGGCACTTACCCCAATGGTCATCTTCCCGTCTATGTTGTCGCGGCTGGCAATATGAATGGCGTTTCAGCGACTTACCAGGACATTGCACGAAGAACATCTTACAATTCCAACTACTACAGCACAGAAATGGCTTTGAGCAGCGCATCCTTTGACGGACGTTCCTTTTCTGACTACGTCCTTATCGCAGGGGGAGTCGTTAGAACGGGAGAGACAACCTATACCCCGGCAGGGAATATGCCCGGAGAAGTCACAGAGCTTCAAAACCGCTGGTTGGTGGCTCCCTTTGAATTCCAGACAGAGTTCTTCGCCACAAGGGATAATATTGTCAGGGGGACTTCATTTGCAGCTCCATACATCACCGGTATTGCTGCCGTTGTGAACAGCAAGTTTCCAGAACTTCCCCCTGCCGATGTAGCAGGTATTCTTCTTAACACCGCCCGGGATTTGGGCACACCAGGCACCGATGCCATCTATGGACGAGGTATGGTGGATCTGGCCAACGCCCTCTCACCTCAATAAATTTTCACAAGAGCCCCTCGTAAGGCAGAGGCCTTTTCTCATATCCCCACGCCTTAAGGATTCCTCATGAAGCGTTCTGTCAAGATGAAAACCGGACGCTGCGTTGCTTTCATTTTGACAAAAAACAGAGGCAGGTATTTTCACCTTTTTCAAACGTAGGATTCCAGCCTCTCTATGATCGCTTGCGTAAAATCGGTGGTGCCGTGGCTG
>JAKSCC010000256.1 GCA_022360815.1 Desulfobacterales bacterium | reverse complement strand
TTCATCAGACGGCTGAAAGTAGCGTGGTGACCATACCCCTGGAGCATTTGCCAAACGAGGTGATTTTTGTTTCAGACGCATCGCCGCAGATCAACCCCAAAGAGGCGAAGGTTGGGGATGCGGTTACCCTTAAGGGAAAAATCGTGGACGCCAATGGCGATCCTGTAGCAGGCCTGACCCTCTCCTGGACCCTTGTGGGCGGCCCGGGAAGTTCTGGGCACTATCTGGGGGCAAGTCGGGTCAATAGCGAGGGTATTGCAGCCATCAACTTTGGTACCAGCAAAACCTCTGGTCACTACACCATCAAAATGTTCATCAAAGAGTTTCCCACCCTTGCAAGCAGCCATGCATTGGAACTCGTGCCAGGAGCGCCGTCACAAATTCTTATCTCCCACATCAAACCGGTGAGGGTTGCAGAAGATCGTGTGGTTCGCCTGCGCGCTTTAGATAAGGCGGGGAACCACGTAGAAAACGCATCAAACCATGCTCTGCAACTATTCCTTGAAAAGGGTGGTCTGGGATTTGAATTTACAGACCAGGTGATACCCATTCAAAGCCCTCAAGGTCGAAAAGCCCGCGTCTCTCTTGTTCAGGGGCAGGCCGATGTGACGCTCCATGCGGGTCACCTTTCCGGCCTTTTTGCCATGGGTGTCGCCATGGACGAAAACAGCGATTTGGAGCTTCGCTACGATCACGATGGTAACCCTCAGACCGGGGCCAAGCTGATTTCGGCCATCGATCTGGATGTGGTGTGTGGGGTTGCAAAGCGCATTGCATTGACAGAGTGGGGTAAAACCAACGGCGAATTTGGTCTTCCTGATGTTTTGGAAGCAGGAGAAGAGTGGCAGGGGCTGATACAGGTTTTTGATCAGTATGACAATATCGTGGATCGTGATTTTCGATCTGATGCAGGGCATTTTGCTCCATCACAGCTTTACGTCACCTTGAACACCACGGGATCGGCTCTGCTATCAAGTGTGCAGAAGACAAGCTCAGTCACGGTAAATGCTGGGTCCGCATCTTTTGCTGTAACAGATCAAGTTGTTGAAACAATCACCGTTTCGGTTGTTTCTATTTCTGGCGGGGTAGATGTTACAAGCAACACCCTGGACCTGAAATTCGACAAAGTGAAGCCCCATATTGTTGAAACAGGTTATCGTAAGGCACACAACTCTCTTCGGCCGGAGTTCTACTTTGAATACTCAGAAGTTGTTTCCTTTGGCTCGAAGCCGGCTCAATCTGTGCTGTTTGATGGGGAAAATACGATCGAAGGCACGTTGTCTGTTGCAGACAGTGAAGTTCGGTTTGTGCCAACTTCAGCCATTCCATTGTCTGAAAATCTATCGGCACACTCTGATGTTTGGGAACTTCAAGGGGTGGACGTTGGTGATTCGGTTCTGCCTCAACATCTTTCGATTGTGGGACCCCAGGTCGCTTTGGGATGCGAGCTTGTGCCCTTCTTCCTGATTGAAGGCATGGCAAATGATGTGTCAATTCTCTTTGGAAATGGCATCAACCCTCATGCCATACAAAATGGCATTGCTACCATAGGTGAAAAGAGTGCAGGTATCGATTGGGTGAACAGGCGTTTTAATGTTCCCCTTTTCAATGACCTTGACGTTTCAGACGGCGAATCGTTTGAAGTGGCGATGTCCGGGGTTTATCTTGAGGCTCCTTTGCGGGCGGCCAACACCATGACGGCTCGTATTCTCTTAAAAGGAAAAGATTTTGATCAGGATGGCCTGAGCAATGAGGTGGAGCCTCTTTTGGGGTGTGATGCGTGGAATTCCAATACCGGTAATGTCGTCGATGATGACGGGAACCCTGTTTACGATGGCATGAAAGATTACGATGGCGATCTCATCAGCAATATTGACGAGATAAATGCAGGCACAGACCCCACCAATAGCGACACCACGCCGCCTGAAGTTGTTTTTGTCTCTCCAGCAAGCGGCGATACAAATATCGATGTCAATATCACAATCCATGTAAGACTCAGCGAAGAGGTGAAATCCGAAACCCTTTCCTCCAATATATGTCTCCTGCAAAACAACCAACCGGTTGGATGTGCTGTAAATGTTTTTTCAAACGCAAAGGAAGCTCGTTTGATCCCAAAAACAGAGCTTCTCTACGACACAACCTATACTGTACGTGTCAAAACGGGGGTTCGGGATACGGCAGGAAACCCCATGAAAGAAGCGTTTACGTCTTCTTTTACAACCGTACCTCCCGACACCATATCCCCGGAAGTAGCCTCCATTTCGCCATCAAATGGCGATACTCAAGTCTCGGTGACCCCCATCATTCAAATCGATTTCACCGAACCTGTTCAAGCTGCGTCCATTGGCGGTGAGTCCATTGTTGTTCAGGCGGATGGCGTTGTGGTTGAAGGAGCCATGACCTTAAATGGCGCAGGAACTCGCTTGACGTGGAAAACCACACATGCGCTTCCCATTTCAACCCTCTGCACCGTTGATGTGACAGATGAAGTGGTGGACCTGTTTAATAACCCCATGGTTCCGTTCCACTCCGAATTTACGACTTCAGCTTATGCTTTGATACAGCCTTCAAGCGGTGAGAAGGTTGTTGAAGGGCAGGTTATTACCATAAAAGCTGGTGGTGATTCAGAAGAAAATACAGTCGTCCGTTTGTACGCCAATGGTTTACCCATCCATGAAGAAAAAGCATCCATCAGTTCTGTTGCTTACACAGTTCCGAATGTATTTGAGCTGCAATCGGACCCTTATGTGGATTGGGTTGAAACCGTGAGTACAGATAATCTTAGCAAGGGGAATCCCCTTTGGGTTATCGGCTCACCTGATTCAAAAGGTACGGTTATCTATAGAAATGATTTCGAGTCCGCACTGGGAGGAGAATGGAGTGAAACAAAGACAGAAACCTTTGAGCAGGTAAGCCGGTTTTGGGGACGATTCAACTCCACCTCAGGCCATACATTATCTCTCATTGATATTGGTGCCTCAGATTATGAGCTGAGCTTTGATTTGTATGCCTTCGACTCTTGGGATACTGGAGGTTCGAATGGGAGAGATAGACTAATTATTCAAGCTGGTGGGAAAGAGGTATTTTCAGAAATGCTACATTCTACCTTATTTCCATCAACATATCCTTTACAGATAATTGGATCAAACTCCAAATGGAACGATCGTATATTTGATCGTATTACGATACCCGTTGGGTTCTTCTCAGGAGAAATTGACTTGCTGTTTAAGGACAGTGGTTTGCAAGGAATAGATGATGAATCTTGGGGGATAGACAACCTTTGTATTAGAAGGGCTGTCTATCGCTATCGTTTGGAGTCAGGTCATGTCACGTGGCGATTCAGTGATAACAGTGCACTAAATGGTGAAAAC
>JAKSCC010000312.1 GCA_022360815.1 Desulfobacterales bacterium | reverse complement strand
GGGCCGATGCCGGAGATCGGAAGGGTCATCTCACCCGAGCGGATGGGACCGACGGGATCGCCGCCCCCGCACCCCGGCACGAACGGGATCACCGCCAAGAGTATCCACGACAAACGGCTCAAGTCTGACCTCCGGGCTTGGATCGGTTGGCCGACGAGACGGGATGAGGACAGGGTTCCCGGAGCCGCACGGCGCTGGGCCGTCGCGAGTCCGCGCTCGGGCGCCCGAGACTCGAGACGGTACACGCGAGGCACATGGGGGTGCCGGACGTGCCGCCGCCGTTCCGCCGCGGGGCCTTGCGAAAGGAGTCGTTCGGAGCGGAGGTTGCACTCGGCGAAGGGGACGGAAGAGCGATCCCGGGACGCTTCGGGCCCGCTCCGCGAGGGAACTTACCGCGCAACGGTAAGCGGTCCCTTAAAGCGATTTGTTATGTTTATCTTTCGACACTTAAGGCCCCTAAACTTAAAAAAGTTTGATTTTCAAAAAATCAATCATGCCCGTAGAAAAAAGCAAGACTTCCTATTATTTCCACTGAAGAATAACGAAAATTTTTCCTAAGAATATGCTCAAGATCTTTTTTATTATCTTTTAGATTCGTAAAAATACCTTTCGTATTATAAATAAGCATTTGTTTTCTCAAAAATCTTTCCTACATTTAAACCTTCTCCCAAAACAGTAGCACCATAAAAGACACCACCATTTTTCAAAAGTTTTTTCAAATTTGTGATTACTATTTCTTTTTCAAGCATGGTTCCTGGTAAGCAATGAAAAAAATTGATAGCCGCAATGGATTTAAACAAAGGCAAATTATTTGGAACAGGATCGAAAACGTTGTGCAAATGTGAAATAGGTGAATATTTCTTAAGACGCTGAGAGGTTTTTTCTAAAGAATTTGGATTCAGATCCATCAAATGAATTATTGGATTAACTATATTTGGTAAAGTTTTAGATGGAAAATATCCGGTTCTCCGCTGTTTTGTGTGGGTAACGATAATGTGATAGGTGGTTATCGTAAGCGGTAGCCCATTCATCAAATATTCAACGCGGACAAGACAGATGGACACAGAAG
>JAKSCC010000233.1 GCA_022360815.1 Desulfobacterales bacterium | reverse complement strand
CTTTTGGATCAACCCTTTTTCAAAAGCCAGAACCCTTTCAGAAAGGTTGATCGCCCCGCTCTCTGCCTTGAGCACCTCTTTCTCACCAAAGCCCTCGCATGAAAAAACCTCAGAGAGATCGATCTTCTTGAGGGTGATGTAGCGCTTGATCATGTTTTGAAGCTCGCGAATGTTTCCCGGCCAGGGGTACTGGGTCAGAGCGGCCAAAACCTGACCCGAAAGAGGAGGCACCTCACGTCCCTTTCCATAGAGCGCAAAAAAATGGTCAATAAGAAGGGGAATGTCTTCACGACGCAGGCGCAAAGGGGGGAGCTTGATGGGGATAATATGGACCCTGTAGTAGAAATCTTCACGCATGAGCCCTTTCTGCACCAGCTCTTTGAGATTTCGGTTGGTGGCTGCCACAATACGGATGTTGCTCTTCTGGGCCAGGCCGCTTCCCACCGGAGTGTACCCACTGCCGTCGATGGCTCGAAGCAGCTTCACCTGCATGTTGTGGCCGATCTCTCCGATCTCATCCAGAAAAAGGGTGCCCCCATCGGCCAGGGCCAGAAAGCCTTTCTTGTCTTCGTTGGCCCCGGTAAAGGCCCCCTTTTTGTAACCAAAAAACTCGCTTTCGATAATGTTCTCGCTGATGGCACCGCAGTTTACCGGAACGAAGGGGCCTGAGCTGCGCTCACTCATGGCGTGAATGGCCCGGGCCACAAGCTCTTTTCCGGTACCCGACTCTCCGTAGATCATCACATGCACACTGCTTGCCGACGCCTTTAAAATAAGATCGTACACCTCCTGCATCACCGGGCTCTTGCCGATAATATCCCCAAACTTGTAGCGCTCTCGAATGGTGGAGCGAAGCTGACGGTTCTCCCGCCTCAGATGGCGTGCGCTCTCCTCCATGGCCTCTTCCGAGAGTTTCCGGTCCGTGATATCCAGAACAATGGACTGCACCCTCACCACGCTGCCATTTTCATCAAAAATGGGGGTTCGAATGGAGAAGTACCACTTGCCGTCCAGAGGGCTTCTCACCTCATAGTGCACCGTGCGCCTCTTAAACACCTCCTCATCCGAGCACCAGGAACAGGGTCTCTCCAGTCCAAAAAGAGCCTGGTGGCAGGGCCTGCCAATCGCCTGGCCTCCCATGCGATCTTCCAGTGTCCCGTTGCTGAAAACAACTCTCTTCTCGCCGTCGGTTACAAAGACGATGCCATCAAAGCTGGTTAAGATGGCCGAAAGCTTGGCTTCACTCTTCTTCAGGTTGGTCTCAGCCAGCTTTCGCTCGGTGATATCCATAAAGGATGCGATGCTGTTCATGGTCCCGGGGATCATCCCCACCTTCATGTGGATATAGACCAGATGCCCTTTTTTATCGGAGATGCGGCACTCATACTCCATGGGCACCGAAGCACGCCCTTTTCGCCTGCCATAGTGGTAGCGCTGCATCCGCTCTCGGTCTTCCGGGACCACAAACTCGGACCACTTCATGCGCCGTACGATTTCATCCCGGCCAAAGCCCACCATGGTCTCAAAGCGCTCATTGGAAAAGAGGATGGTCATCTCACGGTCGATGATAATGGTGCCGGTACCGGTGTTCTCAAACACCGCTCGGTACATCTCCTCACTTCGCCTTAAGGACTCCACCGATACGGTAAGGGCTCGGGCCTCTCGAAAGTGCCGGATAAAAGAGCTCGCCACATCACACACCCCAAAGAGGCGCTTTAGCTCAGAAGGATCAAAGGAGGAGTGGCTCCGAGAGTAGAGGGTCAAAACCAGAGGCTCACCCATTTTGGAAAGAAGAGGGGTGCAGACGCACCACAGGTACCCCTGGGCCAGAGCGCGACCTCGCCAGAGAGGAAAAGGGCCATCCTCCTCCATTTTAAAGACCTGTCCCTTTAAAAGGGGAGATGCCATGGGAAGCCGTTTTCGAAGATCCCCCCTTGCCTGCAGAAGGTCCCACTCCGGAAGATCAGAGCGCCTGCCCCCAGCCACCACATCCAGGCCCGACTCGCCCAGCTGTCCCACCCAGCAACAGGCATACCGGCGTGAAAAGGAGTGGCACAAGAAGGTGAGAAGCTCGTGTTCGGTCTGAGCCACTGAAAGCCCGGAAAAAAGTTCGAAAAAAAATCGTTCCAGCTCAACCATACGCTCTTGCACGAAACACCTCCTAACGCCCACCCATGATGCGGCCAGGCTTCACAAACGGTTCCATCGGCTTGGGTCCCGTCAAGGGTAGAGGAGATTCTCGCTGCTCTGCAAGAGGGAATCGTTTTTCAAACAGCTCCTTCAGCTCTATGGGAACAGGTAAAATTTCATAAGATCAAGGGGCCGGATAAGTGTCCAGGGGAAAGGGAACGGCAACGGGTTCCGGCAACACAATGGTTCCCAGCCCGTCACCTCCCCCCACCTCGCACCCTCGCCCAAGGCAGAAAGCGCGCACCGTGGCGGCATTGGTGAAGGCATCCAGCATATCTTTGGGCCCGGGTGCAAAAGATGAGAGGTCCAGATGGAGAGGAAGGGATTTTTGTCTTCGGTGCAAAAGCCGGTAAGTGGCCGTGGGAAAAGCCTCGTGGGTCTGCGCTATGGGGGCGAGTGTTTTAAAAAGGGCAAAGCCCTTTTGCATCCACAAAGGGGCCTCGCGTAACGGCGGGGTCCACTGGGGGTTGCCAAGATTCAAGGCCTTGATCACCACGTCGCAATGGCGTCCCCATCCCCGCTCCCCGCTCTTTCTGGGGCGCCACTGGCCCTTTTGACCCATCCAGTTCCAGGCCCTGGGAGTCTCAACCGAGGTTCGGCAGGCATCGATGGCAACCTGAAGCCCCTCCCCTTCAAACCGATCAGAAAGCACCCTTGCAAAACATTCGGGATCTTCAAACCACCCCGAATCCACCGGCTGTCCCGCCTCATCCAAAACGGCATACGAGCAGGGACGCCTCACCTGAACATCCACACCAATATAAAAGTTCATCGTCTTAACCTTGTCTTTTGTTTCGGCCTGATGTAGAAAACATATTATGTGTTTCACATTTTGCGCATCACATTTTATGTTATCACCATCACCTCCTGTAAAACCCCACAGGCCCTGGCACAACGGGTCTCTGCGAACCTAAACCTCAGGCATGAGGCGGCCATGAAAAACCCTTTTCACTTTACCGAGGTGGCCACGGCCCCCTCCTTTTGCAACCGGGAAAAAGAGTGCCAGGACCTCACCCACTATATCGGCAACGCCCAAAATATTCTCCTCTTTTCCCACAGGCGCTACGGAAAGACCTCACTCATCCACAAGGTTCTGGGAGGACTGAAAGAGGTCCAGCCCTTTTATGTGGACCTTTACGGCACCACCTCCGTGGAAGAGTTTATCGCCATCACCATAAGGGCCCTCACCTGCGAGATGCCCACCATAGAAAAAGCCCTGGGCTGGCTGAGAAAAAGCTTCACCCGGCTCACCTTCCAATTCAGTACCGATCCCATGACCGGCCTGCCATCGGTTACCCCAACCCTTTCAGGCTCCGACGAAGAAGCGGCCTTGCAAGAGCTCTTCTCCACCCTTGAAAGCCTTTCCCGAAAAAAAAATCTGGTCGTGGTCTTTGACGAATTCCAGGAGACCTCCGCCTACAACGCCCCCTATTTCGAAAAGCGCATTCGAAAAGAGATTCAAAACCACCAGCGCATCTCCTATCTCTTCTCCGGAAGCCAGCGTCACATGCTATCGGCCATGTTTACCGATACCAAACGCGCCCTCTACAAACTGGCGGTAAGCTACCCCCTGCCTCCCATAGAGACCTCTCACTATGTGGCGTGGGCCTCCGCCCTTTTTAGGCATGGAAAACGCGCCATCTCTGAAGAGATTTTAGATGACGTGGTTCAGCGGTGCGAAAATCACCCCATGTATGTGCAGGAGTTCTACTACCACCTCTGGGAAGAGGGAGTCCCCGAAAGCGGAGTGGAGGGGCTTGAGAGGGCCATTTTGGAGAGACGGGCCATTGAGTTTATCAACCTCTTCTCCTCCATGACCCCCAACCAGAAACGGGCCATGAAACTTCTGGCGCGATGCGGTGGGAAAGGGCTTTTTTCAGCCAAAAACCTTCAGAGTGTGGGCTTTTCAAGTACCTCCCAGGCCACCCGGGCCCTTGAGGCCCTTCGGGTGCGGGACGATGTGGTGAAAAACGGAACCTGGGCTGTGGCAGACCCCCTTTTCAAAAAATGGGTCCTGAAGCTCGCCTGAAAAAAAGAGGCGGGTTCTTACCGGTTGATGTTCATGGAGTCGTAGGAGCGAAAAACAATGCGGGCCCGCTCCAGATTCTTTTCGGCCAGGGGCTCGGTGGGCACTGCCAGCTTTGCCGCCTGTTTTGGGGTTGGAATCGCCCGCAGCCCTTCAGCAACCTTCTTGCCGGTAAGGGTATTCAGCACAATGGCTGTCTTTCCATCGGAGACCACAGAAAGAGCTATGGGCCGCTCACAGGCTATGCGTGCGGCGGATACCGCCTCTTTTTCTCTGGACCCCAAAGACCCCGCCGCACACTTGATCAGCATCACAGGGACACCCTTAAGGGATACCACCAGATCCACCTTGGAGCTCCAGGGCTCTCCAGCCGCCGTGAATGCCACCTTTCGGTCCACCTCCACGTCTGACTTCTCCCAGCCCAGCACCTCCACCAGATACTGCTCCACCTCCTGACGGTTGAACTCCGACCCCACCACAGGCACTTTTTTGCCGGTGATGTAATCCCTTATAAACTCCAAATCTGTAAGAAATGCCATGGGTCAGCCTCCTGATCAGGTGCGCGGCAAGTAAATGCCAGGCATATAATAGAATTCAAAGCGCCCAAGAGGGCATGGGGTGCTTCAAACGGCCCTGGCCGGGCGAATGATAAAAAATTTCGACCATCATTTATCTATTTCTTAAATCGTTTCGATAAAAACTGGTTGTAACGCCAAGAAGCTTCAGTTTGCAAATAAAAAAGCCCCGCCCATTGGTGATTCGTAGGCGGGGCCTCTTTTTTTCTCTTCCACGGCCAAAGGCAAAAAGGCGCCAGCGCTTCTCACCACCTGACCGCCAAGGCACTCTTTTAGCTAAGAAGGGACTCTCCGGTCATCTCCTGGGATTTGGCAATGCCCATCAGAGCCAGGACGGTGGGGGCAATGTCGGCCAGTCGGCCAGACT
>JAKSCC010000022.1 GCA_022360815.1 Desulfobacterales bacterium | reverse complement strand
GTCTCCATGCCGGCCTGGGCATCCACCTCTTTGGCATCGGTGATACCAGCCATGATGCGGACAGGAATTTTGTAGCGCTCCACAGCCATCTGAATGCTCAGGGCGTTGATCATGTTGGCCTCGGGTGAGCCGTTGGCGTAGAGTCCGGTCTTCATGTCGGGGCGGCAGGAGGCGGGTCCCATGATATAGGGGGTTCCGGGGTTGACCAGCTGAAGCAGAACGTTTCCTGCCAGCATCTCCGCATTCTGCATCACAGCGGCGCCGGTGATGCTCATGGGAGAAGAGATGCCGCTCATGGCGCAGGTGAGGGTGCAGATGGCCTGCTTCTTTTTGGCATGCTCGATCATGGTCTGAAGGGGGAAAGCCGCGTAGGTAAGGGGGCTTACCGGGTTGATACTGGCGAACATGCAGGTGTGGTTGTCGAGGTAGCCCTTCTCACCTTTGGCGATTTCAAAAAGCTCGAAGTACTCCTGAACCTCTTGGGTGGTGCCCACGAAGCTTCGCAAGGGTTTGTCGGTGGTTTTCACCATTTCACGAAAGACGTGAAGATGGGGTTTTTCTGTAGGAATGTCGATGGGCTCGACGGGCCATCCGCCACCGATATCACAGAGCTCGCTGGCTTGAATCAGTTTAAAGAAGGTGGAGAGGTCTTTCATGGTGCAGTCCCGGTGGCCGTCCACCAGGTCGTGAATACGTGTGGCACCGAAGCTGGGGTCGGTGTGGGGGCGGCTCTGGCCTTCCCCTACCAGAAAGGATTTTTCATCATTTCGGCCGTGGAACATAAAGGAGCTGGGGGCGAGTTCAATGCTCTTTTCCAGAACCTCCCGAGGAATACGGATACGCCATCCATCCACCTCACAGCCACCATCGGCCATGATTTGACGGGCTGTTTCATCTTCAAAGTCGACGCCGCATGTTTCAAGAACCTCCACGGTGGCTTCGTGGATTTTGTCTAACATTTCATCATCTGCAAGTCTGAACCGGTTGGATTTGAGCATGTACGAATAAACCTCCTGATGATCTTTCTCAATCCGTTTGTAGAAGTTTTTCAAAATTGTTTCACTTCATCGAAACGGCGTTGTGTGCATCGGACCCTGAGCTGGAGAAACCCCTGCCTCTGACTGTGTGTGTGAAAAGCAAATGGGCGGTTTGGAATCTCGTTTTTTCAGGTGTTTATCGCATGGATGATTTTTACGTTTAATCCATGGATTGTCGGTTTTTAGCAGGCCAGGAGCGTTTCCCGGCAACAGCTTCTGTTTGGTTTGCATTTTTTGTGCCATGAAGGGGTTTGGAGGTGAAAAGGGGAGATTGGAAGGAGGCTTGAAATGGGGTGCGGCTCGATATGCCTTGGATGGCTTTTATGCGATTAGGAGGGGGGTATCTCTCGTATTCGATCAATTGAAAATGGCGCTTTGCTTTAACCTCCCAGTAGGATGGTTAAAACGAAACGCCAAGAGTGATAAAAAAGAGGATAATAGAAAAGCTTTTTGCAGAGCTTTTTTAAAAAATCGACTCGTCAAAGGCTTTAATCTTGGGCAAAGAGCATTCGGCCCATGTACTCGTTGCTGAATCCGGCGTGGGCTGAGAGTTCAATGTGCTTGCTGGCTGAGGAGATGATTCGAGCGGTCTGGTCGGCCTCTTTTTCGGTGACGTACCTTAGGGCCCCGTAGGAGGCCGCGTTTCCCAGCACCGAAATCTTGGGGAGAAGGGCTTGGGGTATCATGCCGATGCGCACTGCGCTCTCCGGATGGATGGCTGAGCCAAAGCCTCCTGCCAGATAGAGGGTGTCGATCTCATCTGCGGTGATGCCCGCTTCTCTCATAAGGATCTCGATGCCTGACCGAAGGGCCGCTTTGGCCAGCTGGACTTCGCGAATATCCTTTTGGGTGATGGCCACGGTGTCGGTGAGATTGAATCGGATTTCATTTTTTTCGCCGGTGATGGCCTGGGACAGGGAGCCTTTGGCGTGGAGCCTTCCTGTGGGTTCCACAGCCCCGCTGTTGAGAAGAAGGGCGATGCCATCGATCACTCCTGAGCCGCAGAGGCCCACCGCTTTTTTGTCATCGATGACGGTAAATCCAAACCCATTTTTTTCGGCTTCAAAGACCGAGTCGATGGCTCCGGGCTGGCCGGGCATGCCGCAGCTTAGGTTCGCGCCTTCAAAGCAGGGGCCGGCAGCGGCTGAGCAGGCGTAGCAGGTGCCGTTGGCATAAAGAACGGTTTCGGCATTGGTGCCGATGTCGGCCATGAGAAAGGTTTCGTTGGTGCCCACAGCCCCGGTGGCGATGAGGGAGGCGACGATATCGGCTCCAATGTAGGCCGAAACACCGGGAAGCAGATAGCACTGGCCGGAGGAGTGGATGCCCAGATCCCGGGCGGAGAGGGTCATGGCCTCAAGGGTGCCGGGAATAAAGGGGGCCTTGCTGATGTGCTCGGGGTTGATGCCGCAGAGAAGGTGCATCATGGTGGTGTTGCCTGCAATGGAGATGAGGCTCACGTCCTTTGCGCCGCTCTTTTCAAGAAGGCGTGAAAGAAGGGTGTTGAGTTGTTTGATGATGCCTTGGGTCAGCCGTTCCAGCCCTCCGTCCATGGCGTATTGGATGCGGGTCATCACATCGGCTCCAAAGGGGGCCTGGGCGTTGTGGGCGCCATCGACGGCCACGGTTTTTCCGGTGGTCAGATCGATCAAAAGGGCGGCCACCGTGGTGGTGCCGATGTCCACGACCATGCCGTAGTGCTCACTGTGAGAGCAAATATCGACCAGGGTCTCGTTTTCGAGAACCGCATAGGCGCTGTGGTTGTGCTGGCGAAGAAGGTCCGGGAGTCTGCGCAGGGCCTTGAGCGAGAGTCTGTGGCCGGTGGCATGGGTGGCTAAAAGGACCCTTTGAATATCGGTATGCTGGTGCTCAATGTCGGGTTTATCAGCGGTAAACGCGATTTTTTTAAGGGCCGGTGAGAGGGCGTAGGCGCTCTCTTTAAAGCCGGTTTGAACCCGGGTCTTTTTGATGTCGATGATGCCAATGCGCATGCCCTCTTTGGGGTAGGTGTAGCAGGCCAGGCGCACCCCTGCCTCAAGCTCCATGGGGGTGAGGTGGGTTTTCTCTTCGTCGGTGGGGACTGTCTCGCAGAGGATACGGCACTTGCCGCATTTTCCAATACCGCAGGGTGCCACAATCAGACCCTCTTGGCGAAGGGCAAAGACAAGGGGTTTTTCTTTTGGGACCTTAAGGGTGAAGCTGCGGTTGTTTTGATCAATGGTGACGGAAACGGTCATGGCATACTCCTGGAGGGTGGTGAAACGAAGAGGGGAACCCATGGGTTCCATGTTCAAGGTGTTTCGAGTGCTTTCAGCCAAGGTAAGAAAGCATTCGAGCCTATCCCAAATTAAATGGTGTTGTAAACACCGGAAGGAAAAGATGTTTCTGTACCCTCCTCAGGAAGCAGGTGGGGTTGCCACCGGCTTCCTGGAGGATGCTAAATCTGATGGCGCCGCAAAGAGTCAATAGACGTTATAGCAGTCCACAATTTTTACGGCTTCATCTTATTTTTACTTCATGACCGCCTTGATTTCAGCGGTGAGGGTTTCACTGGTGGGGATCAGGGAGATGTGCTTCACCTCGCCATGAACCAGCATGGCCGGGGCGTTGGTGAGGTCAAACTTGCCCATGAAGGCGACGTTTTCAGGGTACATGATGGAGCGCTCCACCACCTTGACCTTGTCGCCAAAGGGGGCAGCGGCATCACGGGCAGATGCCACCATATAGCCGCAAGCCGCGCAGGTCTGGGAGTCGATGGTGACCACTTCGATGAGAACGTGATCCAGGCTGTCGTAGTCGGGCAGCTCAATTTCGGGGAGTTCATCTTTTTTTACATAGGCTTCAAGGGCTTTTCGAGTGGCCTCTTTGTTGTGAACCGCCATGCCCACACCCACAATGTTTTCAGGGGGCACGCCAAAGGGCATGTCGCAACCCGGGGCAAGGATGAAGTCTTTGTTGCCCAGGGCGTCCATCAGCTCAATGGCGGCTTTTTGGTTGTCCTGCTGGGTGCCGAAGAGCATGGTGATGGTGAGTTGAAGGTTGCCGGAGATGAGAATACCGTGCTCATCGGTCACCTTTTTGGCGGCCACAATGTCGACGTTCTCGTCAATGGCGACGGCGTCGGGCTTGGTCTCGCACATGGCGGGGATGTTTTTGGTGGCATCGCCGCAGACAAAGAAGGATGAAGGCACGCCTTGCGCTCGCACCTTTTCAAAAAAGGCTGAGAAAGGCTTGCTCAGGAACTGCTCAAAAGAGGCGGGGGAGATCTGGGAGACCAGGGGGTCGACCGCGCCGATCACATCGCAGCCCGCTTCAATGAGGAAGCCCGCATACTCGCTGACCACCTCTTCGCAGTAGTTGATGAGCTCAATCACCTTTTCGGGCTGGTCGTACATATCCATAAAGATGTTGGTGCCGCGAAGATGAGATGCCAGGGTAAAGGGGCCGCATACCAGGCCGTAGAGGGCGATGCCGGGCTTGGCCTCTTTGAGGCGACGGGTCGCTTCGGTGATGATGGGAATACGGCCGTCTTCTTTGGTCAGCTTTTTGGTGGGGATGGTGAAATCTTTGGCCAGGGGGTGGCTGCACACCGTGGGAGGGGTGTTGGGGTACCACTTGAGATCGCATCCCAGAATCTCGGCTTCCACCTGAAGGTCAAACATGACGGGAAGGCCGTCAGGGGCATACTGTGCTTCAGCTTCAATAAGGCACTCGTAGAGCTTGTCCACATCCTTGAAGATTTCATCGGCTGCATACCCTTTGAGGTTGGCAATTTGAGCGCCGGTATAGGGAACCCAAGGGGTACGGGGAACTTCTTCGTGGTTGAGAGCCTTCAGGATAAGTGACTTGCCGTCCATAATCTACCTCCGTAAAGTCGATCAAACTGGAATTTCATGTTGGGCGACCGGGCTGTGTGAGGGGAATGATTCCCTCTATGGCGAACCGGGTCGTGTTTGTCTTTCTGGTTGTTTTTTTTTTTTTTTTGCGTCGGTCGATGGTTATATGAAATTTTTTTATTCAGGCATTGCCCTGGCGCTTTTCAGCTAAGCGGGCGCTTCATGATTTGCGCTCTCCCCATCCTTATTTTTTCTTTTTTACACCGGCAAAAGCTGACACCTGAGGCATCCTCAGTGGGGATGCTCGGTCTTGCGTGATTTGAGAGGTTGCGAAATTTTCGAACAACTTCTACTTCTCTGTCGGGTGATATGGGGGTGCTTCATGTGTGTATTTGATGTGTAATCTTTGTGATTACAGTCTTTTGTTGTGGGTTTTGATTTGTCTTGTAAAAGATCTTCACTGAAATAATTCAAGATGCGTGCCGATTTCCTTGGCAGATGTTTTGTTGTTATTCGAGTCTGTTTTTTTATGGGATGTGAACAAAGCTTATGGTGGTAATTCTATCTGTGTTCTGGCTGGTGGGCGTCTAATTTTTTGGTGGTTGGGTAAGTTATTTGTTTTTAAAAAAAGGTAGTTGGGCTCGGTAAAACAAACGTTTTACCGAAAGTTTTATCAAATTTTAAAATAGATTTTATAAAATCCTTGACAGCTGTCGAACGGTTTGGCTACTTTGCTCACATGAAAAGCAGTATGGTCTGCAAAAAAATGACTGTGTCGTGAGATATCAAATCCACTGATGTTTCTGTTGTAACAGGGCATTTCTGTGGGTTGTTTACCCAAATCTGTTTGTTGTTTTTTATGCTGCATCCGATGGCGCTCCGGCAAGGGGCATGTGAAAGGCATCCGGCAAGAAAGGCCGGTTCCTTCACGATGTCCGGCGGAGGCATCCAACAATAGATCCATTACGGAGATTGTAATATGGAGTACATCAAGAAGGCTGAGCTCAACTTCGAAGAGGTGAGCGACCAGAAGCGCGTTATTGTTGAAGGCATTCTCAAAGACATCGAAGCCCGCGGCGAAGAAGCCGTTCGTGAGCTCGCCAAAAAGTTTGACAATTGGGAAGGTGACTTCATTCTCTCAGAAGAGAAGAAGGCCAAGCTCATCGCTCAGGTTCCCCAGCGTGTAAAAGACGATATCAAGTTTGCTTACGATCAGGTCTTCGGTTTTGCCAAGGCCCAGCGTGAGAGCATTGTGGAGTTTGAAAAAGAAACCCTTGAAGGGGTCCGCCTGGGCCAGCGTGTGATCCCCATGGAAGTGGCGGGTTGCTACGTTCCCGGTGGCCGTTTTGCCCACGCCTGCTCTGCCATCATGAGTGTGGCAACCGCCAAGGCTGCCGGTGTGAAGACTGTGATCGCCTGCTCACCTCCCCGTGGTGAGAGCATCGCCCCTGCCGTTGTGTACGCCATGGACCTTGCAGGTGCCGATGTCATCATCGAGATGGGCGGGGTTCAGGCCATCGCCACTATGGCGTTCGGCCTTTTCACCGGAAAAGCGGCCAACATCCTTGTGGGCCCTGGAAACGCCTTTGTTGCCGAAGCCAAGGCCATTCTCTCCGGTACCGGCCGTTGCGCCATTGATGTGTTTGCCGGTCCCACCGAGTCTTCTGTGATCGCTGACAAGAGTGCCGATCCCATGACCGTGGCGGTGGACCTGGTCTCTCAGGCCGAGCACGGCCTTGACTCCCCTGTCTGGCTCCACACCGATTGCCGTGAGCTGGCCGAAAAGGTCAACGAGATCATTCCCAAGGTGATCGCCGACATGCCCGACCCCGACACCCCTGCCACAAGCTGGAGGGATTTCGGTGAGATCGTCCTTTGCGAAGACCGTGAAGAGGTGGCCAAGGTGAGCGATCAGTATGCCTCTGAGCACGTTCAGGTGATGGCCGAAGATCTCGACTGGTGGACCCAGCGCCTTCAAAATTACGGCTCTCTTTTCCTGGGTGAGGGCTCTACCGTTCCCCAGGGTGACAAGTGCTCGGGGACCAACCACATCCTTCCCACCAAGAAGGCGGGCTACATGTCCGGTGGTTTGAATGTTCACAAGTTCCTTAAGATCATGACCTACCAGGAGATCAAGCCCGAAGCCAACAAGGTGGTTTCCGGTGCGGCATCCCGCCTCTCTCGAGTAGAGGGCATGGAAGGCCACGCACGAGCCTGCGACTGGCGTCTGCGCAAATTCTTTCCCAACGAAGAGTGGGATTTCGAAGTGTACGACCAGGCCAAATACTAAAGTCTGCGTCCTCTGACGACGAAATGTGACGGTAGAAGGCCGGGTTCAGGTGCGATGAGCCCGGTCTTCTGACACGAAGAATGTGAGGAGGAGTCATGGCGAAACGCTTTACCAAAGAATTTACACAGCAGGAGCCCATCAGTGACGAGGCCATCTCTCGCGCTGTTGAGATCATGAAATCCGGCAAGCTCCACCGGTACAATGTGAGCCCCGGAGAGAAAGGCGAAGCCGCCCTTCTTGAAGAGGAGTTTGCGGCTTATATGGGAGCAAAGTATTGCCTCTCATGTGCCTCGTGCGGCATGGCCATGTACCTGGCCTTAAAGAGTGCCGGGGTTGAGCCCGGCGATAAGGTGCTCTGCAATGCGTACACCCTGGCCCCTGTGCCCGGTGCCATCCACAACGCCGGAGCCGAGATTGTTTTGGTTGAGATCGTCGATGATTACACCATCGATCTTGACGATCTGGAGAAGAAGGCGGCCGATCCCGATGTGAAGTGGTTTCTTATTTCGCACATGCGCGGCCATCTCACCGATATGGATCGCCTTATGGCGATTTGCGAAACGCACAACCTCACGCTTATTGAAGATTGTGCCCACACCATGGGGGCCAGCTGGGATGGCAAGAAGTCGGGCTCTTTCGGCAAAGTCGGCTGCTTCAGCACCCAGACCTACAAGCACATGAATTCCGGAGAAGGCGGTCTCTTGACCACCGACGACCCCGAGGTCATTGCCCGCGCCATTATCCACTCCGGCTCCTACATGCTCTACGAGCGCCACACCTCCCGTCCTGAAATGGAGGTGTTTGAAAACATCAAGAAACTCACCCCCAACTACTCCAGTCGAATGGACAACCTCCGTGCCGCCCTTCTTAGGTTTCAGCTTCGCGATTTGGACAATCAGTGCAAAAGGTGGAACGAGAGATACCAGCTTCTGGAAGAGCTGTTTAACACTATACCGGGCATGCGCTGCCCCAAGCGTCCTGAAAAAGAGGTCTATGTGGGAAGCTCCATTCAGTTCTCCTTAGATGGTCAGGATGAGGCCACCATTCGAGAGTTTCTGGCCAAGGCGCTGGAGCGCGGTGTGGAGCTCAAGTGGTTCGGAGACGCTGAGCCCGTAGGGTTCACCAGTGCGTACTCAAGCTGGCAATACTTTGGCGATCTTCCTCAGCTCAAAGAGACCAACCGCATCTTGGCCGTGATGTGCGACATGCGGGTACCCCTGACCTTTGATCTGGACGATTGCCGGCTGATTGCGGAGATTCTTCGAGATGTTGCCGAAGAGGTCCTCTCTTAGATCAGCACCAATAGAGCCGAAAGGGGCTACCCCCTTCGCCCTTTTCGGCTCTTTTCTCCTTACGACACCTGTTTTCAAACAGGCCGTGGAGAAGAAGGGGGGATTTGACGGGCTTTGGATATTTCCAATGGGAAGTGGAAGTAAAAGGGCTCGGGGAAATGCTCAAAACAACAGTCAAGAAGATACGTTCTGTATGAAAGAAGAAGATTTGCAGGAGCTTTTTTTTTAAACAGGGCTTTAAGTTGTGAAGAGAGAGCCTTAGCATCAAGGCTCCCCTTGAAAATGGACTTCGGGACTTTACACCACAAACGTCTTTCTGAAGCAGCGAAAAGAGTTCAAGGGGCCAGATGCGGCGGGTTGTCTGTTTTATGAAAGCGTATCGATAAATCACGAGAGCAGCGGGAGGGCCCGCAGCACGTGATGCCCCTGTTCGGGGCTCCTGGGTTTAGATGGAAAAGTTGGATGAAATGTTGACATGTGACATGCGTCTTCTTTTCGAGCACAGGGTAACGACACACGAAGTTAGGAGGAAGTGATGTTCAGGAAAGTATGTGTTACCGCCATCGCAGTTCTCGCCATGGTCATGACCGTCCAGGGCGCATCCGCCAAGCAGATTATTCGAGTGGGGATGGGTGATGCCATTGATTCGGATCAGGGGTATGGCGCTCGTTATTTCAAGCAGGTTGTGGAGTCTGAGTCCAACGGAGAGATCGAAGTTCAGCTTTTTCCCGGCGGTCAGCTCGGCACCGAGACTGAAATGCTTCAGAATGCCAGAAGGGGAACCCTGGATCTGGCCTACATCGGTATCGGCAACGCCGTTCCTTTTGTAAAGGCTCTGGGAACCCTGACCATGCCTTATCTTATTGAAGACCACTACGACGCCATCAAAGCCACCACAGGCGGTCTCGGTTCTCACTGGAATGAGATCTGTATCAAAAAAGGCGGTTTTCGGATTGTACATTGGGGTTATTCCAGTTTCCGATTTCTCACCAACTCCAAGCGGCCTGTGAAGAAGCTTGCCGATGTAAAGGGCTTGAAGGTGCGTATTCCTCAGAACAAGATTCTGATGGCCACCTACAAGTCATGGGGCGCAAACCCTGTGCCCATGGCATGGTCTGAAACCTTTACAGCGCTTCAGCAGGGTGTGGTTGACGGGCAGGATAACCCTTACATCGTGAACTACACTTCCAAGTTTCAGGAAGTGCAGGATTACCTGACAGAAGTTCACTATCAGTACTCGCTTCAGCCTATGATTGTTGGCGAGCGCACCTGGAAGAAGTGGGATGCAAGAACCCGTGAAATCATCGCTCGTGCGGGCCTTGAAACCCAGCAGTACTGGATCGCTTTTCAGATTCTGGAAGCTGCCAAGGCAAAAGAGGGCATGATCAAAGCAGGCGTTAAAGTGAGCACCCTTGAAGATGAAGATCAGTGGAAGAAGCTGGCCATGGAGAACGTATGGCCCAAGTACTACGACTTTATCGGAGGCAAAGAGAACCTGGATCTGGTTCTTGACGCTCTCGGTAAGAAGTAGCAGCTGATTCACGCTTGTGGCGGGCCCTTTTCCTTGCGGGGGGTCCGCTGCATATCCCCTCAACCGGGTGAGGAGACCTATTTTCATGTTTTTCAAGCGTCTGTTAAAGTTCTTTGACAACTTTGAAAGCTATATCTGCCAGATTCTTTTAAGCTTTTTTGTGGTTATCTTGTTTCTTCAGATAGCCCTTCGCGTCTGTTTCAACTACGTGATTCCTTGGAGCGAAGAGATCTCTCGTTTTGCCTTTGTCTGGTTTGTCTTTTTTGGTGCGGCTTACGCTGCACGGCTTGCAGCCCATAACCGTGTGATGATCCAGTTCAAGCTCATGCCCAAGATCTGCCAAGACGTGGCCATGATTGCGACGGATATTATCTGGATCGGGTTTAACCTTGTGATGATTAAAAAGAGTATTGAGGTGATTCGGGATCTGACTGAATTTCCCTTCATGTCTCCTGCTCTTGAGTGGTCCATGGCGTATGTTTACTGGATTTTTCCCATCAGCTTTGGCCTGATGACCCTTCGAATCATTCAGGTGGACATCATGAAGTACATTCTCAAGATCGAGATCAAAGATGTGGATAGCGTCGATCTTGAAGAGACTGCAAAACTCATCAACGATGCAGAGCAGGCGTAAGGAGGAATAGGACATGTCAGCTGCAAGTATTCTGTTCATCTCTTTCGGCGTTTTGCTTTTTATGGGCGCTCCCATCACCGTGTCCCTCGGCGTATCGGCCATGGCAGCCTTCTTTGTTGTGGGCCAAGATCTCTCAACTCTGGTTCAGGTCGCCTTTTCATCGGTAAACCAGTTTCCCATTATGGCCCTTCCTGCCTTTGTTCTTTCCGGGGCCCTTATGGAGAGCGCGGGTATTTCGAGGCGCCTGGTGAAGGTGGCGGAGTCTTTGGTGGGCTCCATTGATGGCGGTCTTGCCATCTCCACAACCCTGGCGTGTATCTTTTTTGGAGCCATTTCAGGCTCCGGGCCTGCCACCACCGCTGCGGTGGGTATGTTGATGATTCCGGCCATGATCAAAAGAGGATACGACCCCGGCTATGCCTCTGCGGCCACCGCGGCATCCGGAGGCGTGGGAATCATTATTCCTCCCTCCATTCCCATGGTCATCTACGGGGTGACCGCCCAGGAGTCCATTACCGAAATGTTTATGGCAGGGGTGGTTCCTGGGCTTTTGATTTCATTCGGTCTGATTGCGGTTCACCTGATTCGTTGCAACGGCAAAGGCTATGGCCAAGGTATGCCGCCCCTTTCGGTTCGTCATGTGGCCAAAACCCTGAAGGAGGGCTTTTGGTCTATCATGGCACCGGTGGTGATTTTGGGGGGGATCTACTCTGGTCTTTTTACGCCCACCGAATCGGCCATTGTGGCCATTTTTTACACCCTTTTTGTAGGTGTATTTATCTACAAAGAGCTTAAACTTGAAGGGCTTATGAGCGCCCTTGAGACCACCAGTTGGCTCACAGGCCGCGTGCTTGTGATTATGTTTACCGCATACTCATTTGGCCGTCTTCTGGTGCAGTACCGGGTGCCCGATATGATTGCCGAAGCACTTCTGGCTCTTACCACCAATGTTCATCTGATTTGGGCACTGGTGATTCTTTTCCTCCTTTTTCTGGGGATGTTTATGGAAACTCTGGCC
>JAKSCC010000010.1 GCA_022360815.1 Desulfobacterales bacterium | reverse complement strand
GACGATCTGCCGCAGGAGAGTTCTCCGCCTTCAGACCAAAGGCCATGGCCGTGATGGAGAGTTCTGATAGCATACGAGCGTCGTCTTCGTGGATCATAATGGGCGCACCAGTCGCCTCTTTAAGACGCTTGTTGGCTCCCACATGGTCAAAATGACCATGGGTATTCAAAATCGCCTTCACCGTCAGCGTCTCTTCGGCCAAAGCCATGAGAATGCGCTCGCCATCGTCACCGGGATCAATCACCACCGCTTCACGGGTGGCTTCACAGCCAAGTATGATGCAGTTGGCACCAATGGGCCCAACAACAAGATCTTTTATCAGCAAAATCGGGTCCTCCTGGTTGAGAAATCCATACAAAACACAGGGGCGTGCCCTGTGAGTTCTTGCTCTTTTTTAATGGTCCTGCAACAAATCCATTTCTCTTATGGCCTCGGCTCTTCCCTCAATATGGCGGGTTTCACATCGACCAGACGCCTTGCAAAACGGCAGGGAAATCACTCTTTTCCCAGAGAAACGGCATCGAGAATACCATTGATAAACGCACCAGACTCATAGGTACCATAGCATTTGCCGATTTCAATGGCCTCATTGATGGCCACCTTATCCGGCACCTCTTCGAGGTAGAGTATTTCAAAAGCAGAGATCCGCATCACATTTCGGTCCACGGCACTCATGCGGTAGACTTTCC
Source organism: Desulfobacterales bacterium (assembly GCA_022360815.1). Taxonomy (GTDB): domain Bacteria; phylum Desulfobacterota; class Desulfobacteria; order Desulfobacterales; family Desulfolunaceae; genus Desulfoluna. The sequence goes on along the minus strand of JAKSCC010000010.1, from coordinate 24,522 downwards.
AGTTTTTGGAGTGCTTTGAAATGGCCGCATCGATCTCGTCCTGATAATCCAGAACACCGGAGACCAGTGTATCGAAAAAGGGGAGGGAATCCCCTTCGCTGACAAAATGTTCGCGGAACAGCGACACAGCATCCCGGCGGCTTTCGGTCTGCATATCAGCAAAGAAGAGAGCTTGCAGTGCCAGCTCTCTTGCACCTCGTCTTGCACCCATGTGATTTTTTATCCTTCGTCCATAACATCCATAAGGTTGGCCATCTCAACAGCGGCAAGAGCAGCATCGAAGCCTTTGTTACCGGCCTTGGTGCCCGCACGCTCAATGGCTTGCTCAATGGTGTCGGTAGTTACCACACCGAAGATCACAGGAATGGAGGCCTCAAGACTGATATGGGCCACACCCTTGGTCACTTCGTTGCATACATAGTCAAAATGGGGAGTGGCTCCCCGAATAACCGCGCCCAGGCAGAGTACAGCATCATATTTCCCGGTGGCCACGGCCTTTTTGGCAAGAAGGGGAATTTCAAAAGCCCCGGGCACCTTGATCACATCAATATCAACATCAAGGGCTCCACTTCGGGTCAATCCGTCCAGGGCTCCGCCCACGAGACGCTCGGTGATAAAGTCGTTAAAACGGCTCACCACGATGGCAAACTTTTTCCCTTCAGCATTCAGGTTGGATTGAATGATATTGGGCATGGTCTTCCCCTCTTCCTTTGGTGTGTTCACAGTTCAGAGTTTTATCCCTCTAATCAACGGGAAATTCTATCATATATTGTGGGAATCTTTTTTGGGTTCCATTTTCAAGGTGTGCCCCATCTTCAGTTTTTTGCAGTGAAGATACCCCTGATTGTAAGCATTGGTGTGCACCTCAATGGGCACCTGCTCCACCATGGAGAGGCCATACCCCTGAAGCCCCACCATTTTTTTGGGGTTGTTGGTCATCAAACGCATCTTACGCACCCCAACATCGGCCAGCATCTGCGCACCGATACCGTAATCCCGAAGGTCGGCATCGAACCCCAGCTCCTCATTGGCCTCGACGGTATCGTAACCCCTTCGCTGGAGTTCATAGGCCTTGAGCTTGTTTACCAAACCAATGCCCCGCCCCTCTTGGCGCAGGTAAAGGATCACCCCTTTGCCCTCATCATTGATGCGGGCCATGGCGCGCTGAAGCTGATCGCCGCAATCGCACTTAAGAGATCCAAATATATCTCCGGTCATGCACTCGGAATGCACCCGCACCAAAACCGGCTCATCGGGGTCGATCTCCCCTTTAACCAGAGCCAAGTGGGTGAGGTTGTCCAGATCGTTCTCATAGGCAATGATCTCAAAATCCCCACCAAAAGAGGTGGGAATAATGGTTTCAGCAGCCCTTCGAACAAAGGACTCCTTCTTCATACGGTACTCCACCAAATCGGCCACCGTACAAATACCGATACCATGCTCTTCACTAAACTGTTCCAAAGAGGGCCTGCGAGCCATGGTGCCGTCTTCATCCATGATCTCACAAATAACGGCAGCAGGCTTCAGACCGGCCAATCGCGCCAGATCCACCGAGCCTTCGGTCTGTCCCACACGCACCATCACCCCACCATCCCGAGCACGAAGGGGAAAGATGTGGCCAGGCCGTGCAATATCGTTTGCCGTGGTTTCATCTGCCACGGCGGTCAAAATGGTGGTAGCACGATCTGCCGCAGAGATACCTGTGGTCACCCCTTTTTTGGCCTCAATAGAGACGGTGAAACCCGTCCCAAATTGACTGGTATTGTCGTCTACCATCATGGGAAGATCAAGGTGATCGCACATGGCAGAGCTCATGGGCAGACAGATGAGCCCTCGCCCGAATTTGGCCATGAAGTTGATGGCCTCAGGGGTCACCGCCTCGGCGGCCATGGTGAGATCCCCTTCGTTTTCCCTGTCTTCGTCATCTACAAGGATCACCATGCGTCCCGCACGGATATCTTCAATGGCCTGCTCTATAGATATCACTGGCATATCTCACTCCTTCCATTACGCGGCGCGCTTCGCATGCGTCGCCATTGCATCTATCTCTTGCGTCAAAACTGACGACTTTTTTCTTTGCCTCTGCCCACCGAAGGCTTTTTTACAAAAAACCCTTCTCGGCCAGAAAGGCCATATTGATGGCTTCGGATTTGGGCGCAGAGTCTCCCTTGGGCTTCATAAGAAACCGCTCAATGTATTTGCCCACCATATCGGTTTCAATGTTCACCAGATCCCCGGGTTGTTTAAATCCAATGGAGGTGATGTCATGGGTGTGGGGAATAATGCTTAAGGAGAAATCGGTGTCGCTCACCGCGTTGATGGTAAGGCTGATGCCATCTACAGCAACGGAGCCTTTTTCGATCATGTAGCGGGAGAGATCAGGGGAGACTGAGATTTTGACAATGACGGCATTTGAGGCACGCTCTTTGCTCACAATGGTGCCGACGCCGTCGATATGGCCAGAAACAAGATGGCCATCCAGACGGTCGGAGAGGCGCAAGGCCCGTTCGAGGTTCACTCGAGAGCCAACGCGAAGTGTTGAAAAGGCGGTACGGCGCATGGTTTCTGGAGCCATATCCACTTCAAAGCGGCGGTTTTCCAGAGTGACAGCCGTCAGACAGGCACCGTTGGTGGCGATGCTGTCTCCGATTTTGACGTGGTCGAGGTCAAAATCTGCTTCAATGGCTATGCGTGAGCCCTGGCCCGTGGGACGAATATCCCGAATGGTACCAAACCCTTCAATAATTCCGGTGAACATACGTCAGCACCTTTTGCAGAAAGCGTGCTCACCGTAACGTGCCATCAGAAAAAACAGGTCAGGTGAGGTAGCCCTCGATCATTACGTCATTGTCAAAGTGTCGAACTGTCAACCGGGAGAGGGAGAGTGCCGCATCCATAGAAAGCGGGCCTCTTCCGGTGGTTATGGGATGGCCGTCGTCTCCGGTGAGGAGTTTTGGAGCCAGATAGATGCGAAACATGTCCACAACACCGGCTTCCAGAGCAGAGCCAAGAACGCCAGCTCCGCCTTCAATAAGAAGGCTCTGGATCTTCATTTTACCCAAGGCGACCATCAGTTGGTCCAAATCAATACCACGTCCTGTTGCTTCGTTTAGAGGAACCTCAAGGATCTGTACCCCCAATGCCTTCAAACGTGCCCTTTTTTCAAGGGTCTCGGTATCATCGCTTTGGATTGGACCGGAAACAAGTACTGTATCAGAATCGGAATTGAGTCGCAATACCTTCGCATTTTCAGAGATGGAGAGGCGAGAGTCCAGCACAATGCGTAAGGGATCTTTTCCCCCTTTTTCAAGACGACAGGTCAGCGAAGGATCGTCGGCATTTACGGTGCCGATCCCCACAAGAATGGCATCCACCTCATGGCGCAGCTCATGCACATGGCGCCTGGCCGATGGCCCTGTGATCCACTTGGAGTGGCCGGTGGATGTGGCGGTGCGCCCGTCCAAGGTAGAGGCTGTCTTGGCAATCACAAAAGGCTTTCCGGTTTTCATGTGCTTGACAAACCCCTGGTTCAGGGCTTTTGCCTCTTCTTCCAGGATACCGCAGACCACGTCAACGCCATGTGCTCTCAGGCGCTCGATCCCCCCTGAGGCCACGGGATTGGGATCGGGCATGGCTATAAAGACCCTTGCGATACCGGCCGCCAAAATCTTTTCGGTACAGGGAGGGGTTTTTCCGGTGTGGTTGCAGGGTTCCAGTGTCACGTAGATGTCGGCACCGGTGGCCAAATCTCCTGCCTCATCAATGGCAAAGACCTCGGCGTGTGGCCCCCCACACTCTTTGTGCCAGCCCCGGCCAACCACCTCTCCGTCTTTTACCACCACAGCCCCCACATTGGGATTGGGTGAGGTCCATCCAACGCCCCGGGCTGCCAGAGAGAGTGCCATCTCCATATACGCTTCGTGGTTCATTGTTGCCTCTTTTTTTGCCTTCGGCGGCCAGCCGCCAAACCCATCGACTCCAGTTTTGCAAATGCTCAGAGGCTTCACCTCATTTCATTTGCCTGCATTTCGGTGCCTCGCTTTGAAACATCAAAAAAGAATATTACAGCCAGTGCCCACAACAGACCTAAGCGTCTTTGGTGAGCAGGCCTTTGAGTTCCATCATGAAGTCGTTGACGTCTTTGAACTCACGGTAGACCGAGGCAAAACGGACATAAGCGATGTCATTCTTGCCGTGGAGCCAGATCATAACCTTTTCGCCGATCTTCTGGGAAGGGATCTCTTTCTCACCGGTCTCCCGAAGATCGCGCTCCAACTCATCCAGATAGGCATCGATCACGTTGACACTAATATCAAGCTTTTCACAGGCTCGGTAGAGACCGGCAGCCACCTTCTCTCGATTGAACTCTTCACGCCTGCCATCTTTTTTGATGATCATCACCGGAAGCTTTTCCACATGCTCATAGGTGGTAAATCGTCTCTTGCAGGCCAGACACTCCCTGCGCCTTCGGATCTCATTTTTGTCCTTGGTGTCCCGGGAGTCTACGACTTTGGTGTTGTCTTCAGCGCAGTAGGGGCATTTCATGGTCTTCTCCTTGTCGCACGAGGTCAAGTATACTGAAAAAGGGCCTCCCGGCCTTTTCAGGGGACATGAATCACTTCAATGCCTGCTTCTTCTAGCATCTCTTTGGAAAAATCGTCGGCATACCCCTCTTTGTAATAGATGGTTTTCACCCCGGCATTGATAATCATCTTGGCGCAGATAAAGCAGGGCTGGTTGGTACAAAAGAGGGTCGCTCCCTTGATGGGAACCCCATAGTGTGCTGCCTGAACAATGGCGTTCTGCTCGGCGTGAACACCCCGGCAGAGCTCATGACGCTCACCAGAAGGAACATTCAATTGAGCCCTTAGGCACCCGGTCTCCGCACAGTGGCGCACACCGCTTGGCGCACCATTGTACCCCGTGGCCAGAACCCGTTTGTCCTTCACCAAAATGGCACCCACGGCACGGCGGGTGCAGGTGGAACGCCTGGCCACCAACTCCGTGATGTCCATGAAGTATTCAACCCATGAAGGACGTCCTTCCCCATCCGGGGCCCCTTGGGGCAGAGGCATTGAATCGTTAATCATGCTAAGCGCTCCTTAAGAAAATGCGCTCCACCCTAAACCATTTTGGGGTGGAGCGATCTGAATTGAAATCTTTAAAAAAGAGGATACGACTGGCAGAGATCCGTCACCTCGGAACGGATCACCTCAAGGGCTGAAACATCGTGGCGATTTTTGAGCACACGCGCCATAAAATCAGCCACCTGCACCATCTCCGCCTCTTTCATTCCGCGGGTTGTCAGTACGGGTGTTCCGATGCGCACGCCACTTGTCACAAAAGGGCTTCGTGTATCAAAGGGCACCACATTTTTATTGGCGGTAATCCCTGCTTGGTCCAAGGCCTCTTCCGCCTCTTTGCCCGTAACCTCCATGCGGGTGAGATCCAAAAGCATCAGGTGATTGTCCGTTCCACCGGATACCAGATCAAACCCACGCTCTATTAGAGCCTCAGCCAGGGCAGCCGCGTTCTTTACAATCTGGACCTGGTACGCTTTAAATGCATCGGTGCTCGCCTCTTTAAAAGCGATGGCCTTGGAAGCGATCACGTGCATCAGGGGACCACCCTGAATACCTGGAAAAATCTGCTTGTTGAGCACGCCAGAGAGATCTTCTCCCGCGAGAATCAGGCCACCCCGTGGTCCTCGAAGGGTCTTATGTGTGGTGGAGGTCACCACATCGGCATGGGGTACCGGGTTGGGATGCACGCCACCCGCCACAAGACCTGCAATATGAGCCATATCCACCATAACCTTGGCTCCCACGGACTTGGCAATCTGGGCAAACCCCTTAAAATCCAAAATACGTGGGTAGGCACTGGCTCCTACAATCATCAGCTTGGGGCTGCACTCTCTGGCGATTTTTTCCACATGATCCATATCGATCATGCCGGTCTCTTTTTCTACGCCGTAATGTACGAAGTTGAAAAGCTTGCCGGAGAAGTTAGCGGCTGCCCCATGGGTAAGGTGGCCGCCATGCGCCAAATCCATTCCCATGACGGTGTCGCCGGGCTCAAGAAAGCCAAAAAGAGCTGCCATGTTGGCCTGAGAGCCGGAGTGAGGCTGCACATTGGCGTAAGCGGCGCCAAAAAGAGCCTTGGCTCGTTCAATGGCAATGGCCTCTGCAGTATCCACATGCTCACAGCCACCATAGTAGCGCTTACCGGGATACCCTTCCGCATACTTGTTGGTCAGGGGTGTGGCCATGGCCTCCATGACCGGTCCGCTCACCACGTTTTCCGAGGCAATGAGTTCAAGGTTGTTCTGTTGCCGTGAAATTTCACTCTCAATGGCAATGGCAATGTCCGGGTCCACATCTTTAATACACTTCAGGTTCACCGTCGCGTCCTCTTCTATAATTCGCCATATGTGATCAGTTGGTGATGGATTCCCGACCCATTGCAGAGTGTACTTGCGGAATACCTCAATTTTCGGCAAAAAACACCAAAAAACTGGTCCCCAAATGCACAAAAAGGGGTGCAACCGAAAAACGGTGCGCCCCTGCCACTGGGAAATCAAATATTACGGGAATCACAGCATTCTAGCGACACCGCTGTCAGCGTGTAATCCAGAAGGCCATTCGCCTTAAACTAATAAGGCCTGCCCCCTGATAAATTTGAAGGTGTCTCCTCTTTTGCTTCACCTTACAATTGATAAATCGTGCAAGGGGGCTGATTCAGAAAGACTTTGTGTCAGCCTATCCTATCCCCCTTACAAAGCGGGCTGCCAGGATGTTACGAGCCAAAGCCCTCAAACATATCGATACGCTCCTGATGGCGTCCGCCCCCAAAGGGGGTTTCCATCCAGATGCGCACCAAATCCTGAGCCAAGGATTCGCCGATAACACGGGCACCAAGCACCAGCACATTGCTGTTGTTGTGCTCTCGGCTCATGCGTGCAGAAAATCCATCACTCACCAAAGCGGCACGAACCCCTTTAAAACGGTTGGCAGCCATGGACATTCCCAATCCGGTTCCGCAGAGAAGAATCCCCCTCTCGTACGTTCCGTCGGATACCTTCTGAGCCACCTCACGGGCAAAGTCAGGGTAGTTCACCGACTCCAGGCCGTGACAACCGGCGTCCACGACGTCCACGCCCATCTCAGTAAGAAAGGCCTTCACACACTCTTTCATGGTGTAGGCGGCGTGATCGCAGCCGATAATTACAGGGGAAATTGAAGCGGTTTTCGTCTCGCTCATGGGGATATACTGTTCCTTCAGGGGTATGGTTCTACAATCTACCCCTACATACTAAGGAAGGGTGGACAGATCCACCCTCTCTTCCTGATCGTTATCGACGCCCGGGTTTCACTCTTTCAAGAGACCACCTCAGGCGACAGCGGGCGGCAAGCCCGATGCTACATGCGCGCTTCGATATATTCCATGGCGTCTTTGACGGTGACAAGCTTTTCGGCTTCATCGTCAGAGATCTCAATATCGAAAACCTCTTCCATGGACATGATCAGCTCCACAAGATCCAGAGAATCGGCGCCAAGGTCGTTGACAAAGTGTGCCTCGGGCACCACGTCATCGGCTTCGACTTTCAGCTTTTCAGCCACGACTTTTTTGATTTTATCTTCTACAGACATCACTACCTCATTTTTATGATGTAAACATGCCGCCATTGACATGGAGCACCTGCCCCGTGATATACCCCGCCTCTTCTGATGCGAAAAAGCACACGGCAGCCGCCACCTCCTGAGGGGTGCCGGAGCGCTGCATGGGAATCTGCTCCACAATGGACCCTTTGGCCTCTTCAGTGAGATCAGCGGTCATGTCGGTGTCGATAAATCCAGGCGCCACAGCGTTCACTGTGATCTGCCGGGATGCCAGCTCACGGGCCGCCGAACGGGTCAACCCGATGAGCCCCGCCTTGGAGGCGCAGTAGTTGGCCTGGCCAGCATTGCCCGTCACCCCGACCAGCGAGGTGATATTGATGATGCGCCCAAAACGCTGCTTCATCATGGGCCGTGCCACGGCCTTCAGACAGAAAAAGGCCCCCTTGAGATTGGTGTCATTTACCGTATCCCAGTCGGCCTCTTTCATTCGGACCAAAAGTCCGTCACGGGTCACCCCCGCGTTATTGACCAGCACATCAATGCGCCCGGTCTCATCTACCACCTTTTTAATAAAGGCGGCCACCTCCGCTTCCGAGGTAACGTCCACACGAACGCCAACAGCCGTGCCTCCCTTTTCAGCCACAAGACGCTCGGTCTCTTGCGCAGCTTTTTCGGATGACGCGTAGTTGAAGTAGATTCGGGAGCCGGGTCCTGCAAAGGCAAGACAAACAGCACGACCGATACCCCGGGAGCCTCCGGTGACGACGATGCAACGTACATTGGTGTCAGGCATAAACCCACCACTCCTGAAACTGAAGGTCACTTCTCACGCCCTGCCGAAATGGCAGGGGACGATCGCTACTCTTCGTCTTCAGCCAGTACGTTGCGACCTTTGTAGCTGCCGCAGTCGGGGCAGGCCTGATGCATCATCTTGGCCTCACCACACTCGGGGCAGACCGATACATTGGGCGCGTCAGTTTTGTAGTGGGTGCGACGTTTTCTCGCTTTGGACTTGGAAGTCTTACGCTTTGGTACTGCCATGTTTTAAACTCCTAACTCATTTATTTCTTTATAAAATGATGTATAATTACGAAACAATCTTAACCGCCCTTATTTATTTTATTTAAAGACGATTGTCAAGAATATTCACGTGCTTAAGTTTTGGGCCCTTGTGCTGTCAAATCAACTGTGGTAATTGGCCTTGAGCCGTAGATACCGCAGATTCATACCGATTCACAACGTTTTTTTTCAAAAGCACGTTCACGGCCTGACGGGTCTTGGCATCTTTTTTTCAATGTGTCACATGGCAAGGCCCAAGTCAAAAAAAGGGCCTCCACCTTTTAAACCATAGGAGAGACCATGGGCGAAATCATCACCCGTTTCCCCCCCAGCCCCACCGGCTACCTGCATGTGGGCGGCGCCCGAACCGCTCTATTCAACTGGCTGCTGGCCCGTAAAACCGGCGGCACCTTTATTCTGCGCATCGAAGACACCGACCTGGAGCGCTCCACTGAAGAATCGGTTCAGGCCATCTTTGACGGGCTCAACTGGCTCGGTATCGACTGGGACAAAGGGCCTTTCTACCAGACCCAGCGCTTTAACCTTTATAAAGAGGTGATCGACACGCTGGTGGAAGAGGGCCACGCCTACTGGTGTACCTGCACCCCGGACGAAATCGAAACCATGCGTGAAGAGGCCAGGGCCAAAGGCGAAAAACCCAAATACAACGGAAAGTGCAGGAAAAAAGGGTTAAAGCCCACCGAAGGGGCTGTCATTCGATTCAAAACACCCCTTGCTGGGGCCACCGCCTTTGAAGATATGGTCAAAGGGCGCATCTCCATACCCAACGCCGAGCTGGATGACTTTATCATCCAAAGAGGCGACGGCTCTCCCACTTACAACCTGGCGGTGGCCGTAGACGACCTCACCATGAAGGTAAACACCATCTTAAGGGGCGATGACCACGTCAACAACACCCCCAAACAGATCCTTATCCTTCAGGCCATGGGTGAGGAGATCCCTACTTACGGACACGTTCCCATGGTGCTGGGATCGGACAAGGCCCGCCTTAGCAAGCGTCACGGCGCCACAAGCGTCATTGAGTACAAGGATATGGGCATCCTACCCGACGCCATGATCAACTACCTGGCTCGGCTTGGGTGGTCTTGCGGGGATCAAGAGTTCTTCACCCGCGATGAGCTCATCGAAAAATTCAACCCCGACAACATTGGTCGCTCTCCCGGGGTGTTTGACCAGGACAAACTCGTGGCCATCAACCACGACCACATCCAGAACAAACCCACCGAAGAGATTACCAACGCCTTGATTCCCTTCCTTGAAAAGATCGGCATTGAGGCTGAGAGCCGCACGCAGCTTGAGATGGCCGTAAAAACCCTGGCACCTCGAAGCCGCACCCTGGTGGAGATGGCGGAAAACGCTCGGTTCTACTTTGAAGGGGTAAAGAGCTACGATCCCAAAATGGCCAAAAAGGCATTCAAACCCGAGGCCATTTCTGCCCTTACAGAAATGAAGGCCGCCCTCTCTGAAGCGGCGTTTACCAAAGAGAGCCTTGAGGCGACCTTCAAAACGGTTGTGGAAAAGCTTGGCGTAGGCTTTGGAAAAGTGGCCATGCCCATGCGCCTGGCCGTCTCCGGAACCGGAGCCAGCCCCGACATGTATGAGATGCTTGAGGTCCTCGGAAAAGAGGAGACCTTAAAACGCATTGGGGCTGCCATCACGCACATCGAAAGCCTCTCGGCCTGATCCAGCATCCCTTTATAATTATAAAAGCCGCAGCCCCTCAAACCCTGAGGAACTGCGGTTTTTTGCATTCTGACCACCCTTTTTTCCGACACCCCTTGCCAGGTATATTTTATTCATGGCAAGGGGTTAGGATTCCACCCCCAAAAAAACGCCACAAAAAACACACTTTCCCCTTGACGCCATCTTCGCCATCCCCTATAAAGCGTCTCGCAACCAACCAATAAAGTTGCCTGCTGGGATGTCGTCTAATGGCAGGACTACGGATTCTGATTCCGTCTATTGGGGTTCGAATCCCTGCATCCCAGCCAAAAAGATTTCAAAGCCCTTTCGATTGAATCGAAAGGGCTTTTTTTGTAGCCGAAAACTAAAGGTCTCCGTTTTACATCTATCAATACCTTGCGTTACGAAACCCTATCTCTCAAGCGGAAAAAACGCCTCATAGTCAACCCCGCCTTTTTTAAGGACACCTCGTATATCCTGAAGCGCCTCGTTCTCCATTTCGGGGCCGCTGTATTTCCCATAAATAACCTTAAGCTCTCTATCGATCCTTTTTTTGAGTTCATCATGGGCATCTTTCTCGGAGACGGCACGCCTTACCCCAACTTTGGGTGGCCAAATGGTATCCCGGCAATGGGCAAAGGTGTGGGGATGGGTTAGGTACTCTTTTCCAATACCCACCTCTTTCATAACATGCATGGCAAGCGTCTCGTCGTTTACGTTGATACCATTTTTCAAAACTTGGAGCATGGAGAGGGCATCAAGATCCGTTATAAATTTTTCATAGGACATGGCCGCATACCCTGCCAAAATACCTGCTGCGTGGATAACGAGGTTGGTGTTGGCCTGAAAGGTCGCCCCCATTGTAAACATGGCCTCCATACCCGATTGCACATTTACAGCCTGCGCATCATTATCGGTTCCGCCTGCTCGGCAGGGAAGGTTGTAAAAGGCGGCGAGCTTGCCGTTCCACAGTGTTGCAAGGGCCTTCTCAGGACAACCGATGCAGGCTGTTCCCGTGGCCATATCTGAAACACTGGACATCATGCCGTATACCACGGGAGTACCACGCCGCACAATTTGTGAAAAGGCAATACCCGCAAGGGTTTCCGCGTTTGCCTGAGCAAAACTTGCCGCAAGGGAGAGGGGCCCTGTCGCCCCAATAAGGGCACCTCCGGTAATCACAAGGGCTTGCCCGCGCCGAGCATACTGAATGCAATTCTCCAAGGCATGCTCATCATATTGAAGGGGACTCAAGCTATTGATCAACGTCATGCTATGGGGTTTTGCTTCAAACCCTTCGCCAAACCACTTTTCAAGCACATCAAGCACAAGTTGCAACTCTGCTCCATTGGCATTGGCAACCAAAAGCCCCTTGGTCGAATGGTGAAGAGTGGCGGCAAGCATAAGGGCCGTTGCCTGATCTGCTGGAAGGGTCCGTGGCTGGACGAGAACACCACCATTGATGTTAAAGTGATCGTGCACCTCGACCAACTTGAGAAAGTTGATGTAATCGGTGGTTTCGGCGGGTCGGCACGCCCCCTCATAATCCATAATCGAAGGGGCGCCATACCCTGCCAAAAACTCCATATTATCTTGCCCAATGGTGCTGGCGTAACGAGGATTTTTGGCCTCCAATGTAAAGTGAGAAGGCGCAGCCCCCACAAGCTCCATGACATCTTCTGGTGCGAATCGAACCACATCCCCTTCAACGCGGCATCCATAATCTTTGAGTATGGCCAACGCCTCTTTGTTTAAAAAACGAATACCTATCTCATCAAGGATTTGAAGCGAGGCGGTGTGTATTTTTTGGATATCATCTGCTGTAATCGACATAAAAAATCCCATGGCTAAAATAGAAATTGCAATGGAGGCTCTCCGGCCTTTCTGTGGCCAAAAAGACCGTTGCCCAACCATAAAAACCTAAAAAGTAGTGAGCAAAATACATACCAAATCAAAATTCCTATTAAATACAAGAAACAACATCTCCTTACCCCCAAGCACATCATCTGAACACGCCAACTCTTTTCTTATCATCCCTCTGAAATGCCTTCATTTTTTGAATACCTCCTAAAAAATAAAGCCCTGTTCCAATTCCGAAACAGCATTCCATATTTGGAACAGATCATTGCTACCTAAAATAATATAGAGTTTTCCATTTTCTATGTTTCCTTTTTGAAACAATCCCTCATCTTCTCGCCAACCAGCTTGCCTCTGGCTATAAAGGATCTGCAACAACTCTTCGAACACCCTCAGCACAAAAAAGACCCAATTATTAAAAGCCCTTCCCTCAAAAAACATTCTTACAGATCGTCTTTGAGCTGCTGCCTTAATTTTCAAAAAATAGAGCCTGGCACCTCTGTTGCTAAACAACTGTAAAACATTTGCTTTTTTTGCATGCCCCATCCGCCTCCTTTCTCTTAACAGAGTAAGGAGAGCCCAACTCTTTTCATCTTAAACATGAAAAGGCACAAGAGGTTAAGGAGACACCATGACACATTCAAAAGAAGTTAAGGCTATCCATAAGTGTTCTTTACGTATTCTAAGCGAAATAGGCATTCGCTTTCATTGCGAAAAATCCGTTGAAATGCTTAAGGCCTATGGATTTGAAACCGACGGAGATGTGGTGAAATTTGATGAGGATAAGCTGATGCCTCTGATTGAACAAACGCCCTCAACCATCTCTTTTGAGGCAAAAAATAAGCGGTGGTCCACATGCGTTGGTCATGATCGGTCAGAATTTCTCCCCGGCTATGGAATCCCCATCATCATGGAGGCGGACAGATCCACTCGATACGCTACCTGTGCCGACTACACAAAGGTCGTCAAGTTGTTTGAAGTGTCAGACCTTTTTAACTTCAACGGCCTTACCCTTCACCCCGAGGAACTGCCCGCCGACTATGCAGCCACTTTGATGCTTTTAGACACCCTTTTGCACTCTGAAAAAAACCTTTTGCTTCCCATGGGGTCTACCAAGGAGCTTCCACTCTTATTTGATATTCTTAAACTTTGGTTTGAAAAGGAGCTGGAAAACAGGGCTCGGGTGACGACCATTATCAATACATTGAGCCCCCTTCAGATGAGCCGTGACACCCTTGAAAACATCCATGCCTATGCCGAGCATGGGCAACCCATCATCGTAACAGGTGGGGTTATGGCTGGGGCTTCCGGCCCCATTACCTCGGCCGGGGCCATGGCCGTTGGCAATGCCGAAACCCTAGCCGCCATTGCCCTTGCACAGCTTGTTCGCCCCAAAACCCCTGCGGTATACGGGGCCTCTATTCCTGCTGCCGACATGTCCACCGGCTCATGGGTCCTTTGCGGTCCGGAACGAACCAAAAGCATCAAGCAGCTGTCCAAAGCACTTGGCACCTTCTATGGCCTTCCCACACGAAACAATGGCAGTGTCTGCGATGCCCAAGGGGTTAATATTCAAGCAGGGGCAGAGTCTATGGCCTCGCTTATGGCCGCACAAGATGCCGGCATCAACATGCACATGTATTCGGCGGGTACCATTGGCTCTGTGAGTATCTTCTCCTACGAAAAATTTATCTCCGACCTTGACATGCTGACGTGGATTCGCAACTACGACACCCCCATTGAGGTAAACGAAAACACCCTTGCATTTGATGTCATAAAAGATGTGGGCATAGGAAAAGAGTACCTCACCCACCGCCATACTTTTGCCAATTGCCGAAGTCTTTGGGCCTCAAAACAGTGGGTTCACAGGCACGCCAACACCGCCATAAACGACTACGATGAATTGATAGAAAGAGGGCAAAAAGAAGTTGATAAAATGCTTAACGCCTACAAAGCACCCAAGGTGGATTTAAACCAACACCAAGAGGCGCAAAAGCTTCTTTCACATCACGGAATATCTTACCAAAACTATTTTTCTGCATAACCGCCACGGCCAATCCATTTTCCTGACAACACATTTTTACAGTGAGAATAACGCCATGCCACAATTTTCGGAGCTCAAAAAAATCAACTGGTTTCAAATGATCGCCCTCATCGGAGGCGGTGGTGTGATCTACATGATCCCCTACATGAAGGGGTTTTTCTACGACACCATGATCAGCACTCTTCACCTGACCAACCTTCAGTTGGGACAGCTGGCAAGCCTGTACGGATTTGTCAGTATGATTGGCTATTTTCCCGGAGGGTGGCTTGCGGATCGACTTCCAGCAAGGTATCTTGTCTCGTTTTCATTGATACTTACTGGGGCCTGTGGCTTCTACTATGCCACCATTCCATCGTTTGCCATGCTTATGGTCATTCACGCAATCATGGGGGCGGCTGCAACCCTTATTTTCTGGTGTGCCATGATTAAAGCGGCACGCCTTTGTGGCCCTGAAGAGGTTCAAGGGCGCATCTTTAGCCTTCTGGAAACCGGACGTATGGTGCTTTCGGGTGCCATTGCTGCCATAGCCATCTGGGCCTTCTCCTTTGGAACCACCGATCTTTTTAAATTTAGAAATGCCCTTTACGTTTTTGCATTCGGGTGCATTTTGTTTGGTGTCCTCTCGTTTATCTGCCTTGATTCGGGAGTCTCAAAAGATGACAAAGAGACAGGAAAAGAGGTGAAAGGCGCCTTCAAAATGGCCTTTACCAACCCCACCGTCTGGTACCTCTCAGGAATTATCTTTTTCTCTTACACGGCCTTTCTTTTAAGTGACTACCTCACGCCCTACACCACCAGCGTTTACGGCATGTCTGCCAGTGCCGCAGCCACCTTGGGACTCTTGCGTAAATACCTCTTTGGCCCTGCAGGGGCCATGGGCGCAGGGGCCATTGCGGACCGTACCAGCGTTTCAGGCGTAATGGCCATAGGGTTTGTTCTGATGGCTATCTGTTTTGCCATCTTCGCCCTGCTTCCCGGATCTCCTGCTCTTCTGGTGATGATGATCATCCTTACCGCTTGCCTGATTATTTCGGTCTTCTCTCTTCGTGGAATCTACTTTGCCCTCTTCGAAGAAGGCGCTGTTCCAGTTGTGGCAACCGGTGTTGCTGCTGGTATCGCATCAGCCATCGGATACTCTTCCGATGCGTTTATCTGGACATGGGCTGGAAACATTTTGGATACCTACCCTGGACAAAAAGGGTACACCATCATTTTTGCAGCCTGTGTGGCTTGCTCCGTTGCCGGTTTTCTCTGCGTTCTTCTTTTTAGAAAAACCGTTTTAGCAAGAAAAAAGATCCAACAACCCGCTGAGATGGCGGCATAATTCCGACCTCTTCTCTCTTTAAAAAAAGGCTCTGATAAAAGTATCAGAGCCTTTTCAATTACTTACTTTAATTCAAGTAATTTTCCTTGAAGGCGGAATGGGCCTGCTATACAAAGGGAAAATGAAAACGCTTGAAACACACCACAACCTCACCCTTTCACAACTTGCCCACTTCGTAGACAACATGCCCGATGAATTGCTTGTCATCGATAAAGATCTTCGCATTGTTTATGTCAATAATGCATGCAAACGGCATTATGGGCGTACCCAAAAAGAACTGATCGGGACCACCATATGGTATGGGTGCGAGGGAGCCTCTTATGACCTGACCAAAACGTTGGTTCCCAGCGTTTTCAGATTCAAACGCCCCATGGAACATGCCCAGAGAACCTACACAGGAGCCAGTGTATACACCACAGCGGTCCCTCTTTTTGACGATCTGGATAAGGAGGTAGAATATGTGGTCATGAACGTTCGAGATGAGAGGCAAAAAACGGGTACCGCCCCAATAATCACACCAAGCCCCATCCTCACTCCAGCCGTTGAAGGATCATTGGTTTACCGAAGCAAGGCCATGCACAATGTGGTTCAACTGGCGCACCAAGTTTCTGCCATTGACTCTCCGTGCCTTATTAGCGGTGATACAGGAACCGGCAAAAGCTTGCTGGCCAAATACATACACAACAACAGCCCACGCGCTGCCAAAAACTTTGTATCCATCAACTGTGCCAGCATCCCCCACGGCCTATTCGAATCCGAGCTGTTTGGCCACAAAAAAGGGGCTTTTACCCATGCCATATGCAATAAAAAAGGACTGCTTGCTGAAGCAGAGGGCGGGACCATTTTTTTGGATGAAATTTCAGAGTTGCCACTGGAGATGCAGGCCAAACTTCTCAACACCCTTCAGGAGAGGGAGTATCGGCCGGTAGGAGATACGCGATCTTACCCATTTGATGTAAAAATTTTGGCGGCCACAAATCGCAACATCGATCATATGATCAAAAACAAGGTATTCCGGGCGGATCTTTACTACCGAATAAATGTTTTTGAGATCACGATCCCACCCCTTCGCGAGCGAATCGAAGACATCATTCCACTGTGCATGCACTTTAAAGATAAATTCGAGGCACAGTACGGCCACATTAAAACCATAACCGCAGAAGCCCTTTCCATCATATGCCAATATGAATGGCCAGGAAACATACGTGAAGTGTCTCACCTGATGGAGAGACTTGCCGTCACCAACGTCAACAATGAGATAAGGCCCGTGGACCTTCCTGCATTTTTATATAAAAGAAAGCAAAACGAAAAAGTACCTCCTGAAACAGAGGCAGGCCTTGATGCATCCCTTTTGGCCCTTGAAAAAGAGATCGTTAACCGAGCCTACAAGACCCATCAAACGGTTCGAAGCGTTGCCAAACACCTGGGAGTAAGCACAACCAGAGCTTTTCGTTTGCTCAAAAAACACACAAGCCAAGCGCATTAAAAATTTTAGGCTCAATGAGCATTAAAAAATTCCAACCACTTAAGACAAAAACTCTCAAAATAGTCTCATCTTTCAGCTTAAGCAACACATACGCTAAAGACTTTTCCTCATCAAACGTTAGACATTCATACACTTCCTGATGCATTATAAGATAAGAGAATCGGAGCCCTAAAAAACCGAGTCTCCATCTGACCCGTTCGCCTTGCAAAAGGAGTCTGTCATGATAAAAAAAACACTCCCCACCAACGAGGCCTCTATCAAAAAAGAGAGAACCTCTGTCTCCAACTCCATCCAGATGGGGGTTGCTGCGTTTGATATTACAGTCTGTTGCTGCGTTTTGGCTCTGTTGATCAAAACAGAGACCCTTCACCTGGAAGGATCCCTGTCTCTTTTCTTTATCGCAAAAGCGCTGGGTATGTAATCACTACCCAACGGCCAAGCGTTCTTATAGAGCGGCTTTATGTGAAATCATCACATGCACATCAGGAAAGAAAAAACTCGGGTTCACAACGAGCCTGACAATTGGCGTAGAGCTTCTCCACAATTTCCAGAATAAAGGGCGTGGTGACCGAGATAGCCCCAGAAGGACAGGTGCGCAAACAGGCCAGGCAATAGGTGCAACATGTCGTATCGGTGACAGGCTTTTTCTTCGAGAGAGAAAGGGCTCCGGCCGGGCAAGCGTCCACGCAAAGCCCGCACCCTTTGCACAACGACGCGTCTGTTTCAGGGCTCATCCCCGAAAGACCGGCAAAAGGTTCTGAGGGAAGCTCTCCGGGCACCTGAAGTTGACTCATGGCCGATAATCCCTCGACTCTCTCCAGGCGATCTCTCACCTCCCGGCCAAAATCTTCGGCCGCAGCAAGATCTTGGCTATCCGGCCGTCCTTTGGCCAGGGGCTTCTTATCTGAAGAGAAGCTGTGCTCTGCAAGAAGGGCTGCAGCCGCCACCACGTGAAACCCTTGCTCTTCCACCAGATGCTTGAGTTCAATCAAAGCATTTTCATAGGCACGGTTTCCGTAGACCGCCACCACAACGGCAGGGCCGCCTTCCCCTTTTACCCTTTTCAAACGATCCACAGCATGGGGAGCCACTCGGCCGGCATAAACCGGAGCCCCAAAAATGGCCACACTCTCCCGGGGAACCAGGCTTTCTTCCCTCTCTTTGGGCAGGGTAAGATTGGTGACTTTAGGGCCTGAAAATCCCATCCCAAAAGCAAGGTGGCTGATATTTTTAAGGGTCGTTCCAGTGGGTGAATAAGCGATGAGGTGAGCGTTTGTGATCCGCATAAGAGAACTCCTGTTTTTTCAATAGATCAGAGATAGCGTTTGCGTATCATGAAACATCCCAATGGAAAAGCCCCAAGCCAGCGCCACAGAAAAAACAACTTAATTCGAAATGGATAGAATTTTATCTTTACAAGCCGGACCATGTCACGTAGAAGAAGCGTTACTATTTACAGAAACATTCATCTCTACACAGATCAGGAGTTTCCGGTGACCACCCAGCGAAAGAAAGAAAGAAGAGACGGATTCAACACAAAAATCGGATTTATCCTCGCCTCCATCGGATCGGCTGTCGGCATGGCCAACATCTGGCTTTTTCCCTACCGCCTGGGTCAATTCGGCGGAGCCGCCTTTCTTATCCCTTACATTCTTTTCGTCATTCTTATTGGTGTCGTGGGTGTTATCGGCGAAATGGCCTTTGGCCGCGCCATGGGAACGGGGCCTCTGGGGGCTTTCAAAAAAGCATTTGAACGCAAAGGCCTCATAGGCGGAGAGGTGTTGGGAGCCATTCCGGTATTGGGTTCTTTGGGCATTGCCACCGGCTATGCTGTGGTGGTGGGCTGGATTCTCAAGTTTACTGTGGGTTCCATCACGGGAGCCGTAACAGCGGCTGAAAACAGCGGGGCTTACTTCGGAGAGATCGCAGGATCTTTTGGAAGCCTTCCCTGGCACCTTCTTGCCCTTGGCATCACCTTTTTTGTGATGCTCAAAGGAATCTCGGGTGGCATCGAAAAGATCAACAAGGTGATGATGCCCGCTTTCTTCCTTCTCTTTCTTGTTCTGGCTGTTCGGGTTTTCACACTTCCTGGTTCAAGCCAGGGGTACCACTATCTTTTTGGAACCGACTGGACGCTTCTGGCCGACCCCAAAACCTGGGTTTATGCCTTGGGCCAAGCTTTCTTCTCGCTCTCACTGGCTGGTTCAGGAACGGTGGTCTATGGAAGCTACCTCAAAAAATCAGAGGATGTGGTGAGCTGCGCCACCAACGTAGCCCTTTTTGACACCCTGGCCGCCCTTCTCTCGGCAGTGGTGATCATTCCGGCTGTCTTTGCCTTTGGACTGGATGTGGCAGCAGGGCCTCCACTTATGTTTATTACCATGCCCAATGTGTTCAAACTGATGCCCTTTGGCCACCTTTTTGCCATCATCTTTTTCGTGGCCGTTCTCTTTGCAGGAATCAGTTCTCTTATGAACCTTATGGAGACCCCAGTGGAAGCCATTGAAGAGAGGTTCAAGTGCTCACGGCCCGTGGCCATCTCGGTGGTGGCCCTTCTCAGTGCGGCAACAGGCATCTTTCTTGAAGGCGGGTCAGCCCTGGGAACCTGGATGAACATTGTCTCCATCTACATCATCCCCTTAGGCGCCCTTCTTGCCGGGTTGGTCTTTTTTTGGGTCTGCGGAAAAGAATTTTCCCTCAAACAAATTCAAACCGGGCGACAAAAACCATTGGGTCCCCTCCTTCTTCCCATGGCCCGCTACCTCTTCTGCGGAGCCACCATCGGAGTTTACATTTTGGGAATCCTCTTTGGTGGCATAGGATAACTCAACGCATCTGCTCCACAAGCCACGCTCTCTGCCTGGGACTAAGCCAACGTTTCGCCTGCTCCATACGGACAGGCACCCAGGCATTGAGCCGAGTCAACTGCATGGCATTGAGCCCCGGCACCCCGGCAAGGACCTTCCAGCGCTCAATCTGCTTTTTCTGATGAGACGCCCTCGCCTTTCTATAGGCCGCAGGGGTGTAGATGCC
The DNA here is from genome assembly GCA_022360815.1 of Desulfobacterales bacterium. Classification (GTDB taxonomy): domain Bacteria; phylum Desulfobacterota; class Desulfobacteria; order Desulfobacterales; family Desulfolunaceae; genus Desulfoluna. The sequence continues at coordinate 4,396 of JAKSCC010000010.1, read as the reverse complement.
CGTCTTAATACGACGTGTGGTAAGCTTTTCTCCTTCAGGCAGATAGACCTTCTGGGCACACCGGACCTTCTCGGCCTGCTCGGCAAGACGTTTCAAGGTGGTCTTCTTTGTATGATAGACCACCTTGGTCACCTCCCGACCGTCGTACCAGCCCGCCTCGGTCTTCACCACACCGGCAAGCTTGCCCAGCTCAAACTCACCCACCCAAAAACACGCCATGGCAAAAAGAGCCTCCCGATGATGCTCGGTCTCCTCCAGAGACGCAACACTCTCAAGGTAGAGGGGCACCTCGCTTTTGTGGGCTTTCAGCGATTCGATCATTCGTCGCGCCACACCCGCCGTGGTCCAGATACGATCTCGCCTTGGAATCAGCTCTTTTAAATTCGCATCAAAATAGCGAATCACTTGATAGTTCCAGGAGGGCTCGCCAAATTTCTTTAAAAGCCGCCGATCCTCACCTCCCTTGTTGTTCAAAATCAGCAAAGGAACAAAAAGATCCTCCATGGCCTCCACAATGAGGCGCTCCTTAAGAACAGACCCACCAAAAGCCTGGCACCCTGCACATCCCGGCACCTCCTGAAAGAGAATCAGAATCGGCTTCCCGCTCTTTTTGCTCGTCTCCTGTGCCGCTTCCAAGCTCCGCCCCCAACGCACATCCCCCACCTCAATCGGTGCAGCTGCCGCAGGGATAGAAGTACCAAGCATCGCCAGTACCAATGTGAAAATTATCATCCAAGCTTTCATGATCACCTCCCTCTGCCCCCCCAGAGATTCTCCGTGTGATACCCATAATATAACCATATTATGAGATCATTCAAAACCTTGCCAAGAGACTGACCAATACACCATGAAGGGTTTCCTTGACTTTCTATCCATTGAGGCGTAGTAATTTTTTATTCTAACCTTTTCATACAGAACCAACCCAAAAGGAGGATTTCCTTTTATGTCAACCATCCATGTAGAGCTTGTTCAATTTGTTGCCGAACGGTAACGAATGAAATCAGGATCTCTCTCCCTTTTGCCGGGGCCTGTCTGAGGCATCGCTCCTTTTTCAAACGCCTCACTTTTGACCTCCTCCTTTCATTTTTGCACGCCTCGTGCATTCGCCGTTCCGGCAACGATATCCAACTTTTTCAAACGTAATTTCCAAACTTTAAAAAACAAAAAAGGTGCACCGCTGCATCTTGGCTGTGCATGCATAAGGGAAAAAACATTGGATATCACCTTACAAAACAACGCCTCTCCCTTGGAACCCTTTGGCCTGACACCCGCCATGGAGCGCGAGTTTAAAACCCTGATAAACCCAGGGATATCCTTGGCTCGGGTCACCGGTGTTCACAAGAACCTATTCACCATCACCGATGGCAACCGAGAGATACTGGCTTCGGCAACCGGAAAACTCTACCGAGATGCTGAAAACGGAGATAATTTTCCGGCGGTAGGAGACTGGGTGGCTTTGGATGATGGCTTTCGCATTGACTTGGTGCTCCCCCGACAAAACACCCTCGTTCGCGGAGCCGCCGGAAATCGTGATAAAAAAGCCCCCCAAAAAAGCCAAGTCATTGCCGCCAACCTCGATACGGTCTTTATCGTCTGCGGCCTGGACCGGGACTTTAATTTAAGACGCATTGAACGCTATCTCACCCTGGCCTACACCTGTGAAATCACACCGGTGATCCTTCTGTCCAAGGCAGATCTCCATGAGGATGTGGGGCCTTTTATCTTTGAGGTATCGTCCATCGCCTTTGGGGTGCCGGTGCATCCCATCTCATCAACCCAACGCATTGGCGTAGAAATGCTACAGCCCTACCTGAAACCTGGACAAACCGTAGCCCTTGTGGGCTCTTCCGGTGCAGGCAAATCCACCCTGCTCAATGCTTTGGCCCAAGAGACGATTCAAAAAACCCATGCCGTAAGCGATGCTGTGGGCAAAGGGGTACACACCACAACCGCCCGAGAGATGATTCGTCTACGCTCAGGTGCCCTTTTAATTGACAACCCCGGTATTCGAGAAATCGCCTTCTGGGAGACTGAGGGAAGCGAGAGCGCCTTTCCAGAAATCGATGCCCTGGCCCAAGGGTGTCGGTTTTCCGATTGCACCCACACCAATGAGCCGGGGTGCGAGGTGCAAAGAGCCCTCTCTCAAGGAGAGCTGGACTCTGAGCGTCTGGAGAGTTTTTTTAAGCAAAAACGAGAACTCTCTTTCTTAAGAAACCGTGAGGAGCTTGGAGCCAGCCGCATGGAGAAAAAGCGTGGCAAATGGATTGCCGGTGAAGTCAAAAAGATGAAAAAAATGGGAAAAATGCAAACCTAACCAAAAATGCGGAGTTTTGCTTTTTGCAAAGCTCCGCACAGGCTCTCTTCTCATTTCCTTTAAGTTAAAATATTAAGGGGATTAGGAAGCAATTATTCGCCTTCGGCGGCCCTGCCGGGAGCCAAACTTTTGAAAAGTTTGATAAACAGTTTTTTTCGGTGCTTTTTTTCAAAAAAGCGACCCGCCGAAGGCTAAGCTGAACAATTACAAATCGTAAGAAAATAAAACGATACGATAAAAATCACATCCCATTCAAACCAGGAGGCATTCAATGGTTATTTCTGCCATTGGCAGGTTTTTAAAGGCACGAAAAGAAGCCTGGGAGGCGTTTGCTCAGCAGGTAGGTGGTCAATTTCATCACGGGGCTTTTTTTCAAAACAGCTACGACCAGGTCACCATAGAGGAAGGCAATTGGATCTACCTTCTCGACCACGATCAAGAACATACCCCTTACCGTGTCCGCATGCGCGTCGCTTTTAAACTAACGGACCGAAACGTCTTTCCCCTTTTCAGCTTGGGCGAAGAGACACTTTTTGATAAAATTCCCGGATTTCAAGGGGTCAAAGTAGGCCACAGCCTCTTTGATGCCCGATTCTGTCTCAACGCTTACAATCGGGAGATAGCATCCGACCTCTTCTCTGACCCCGTAATCCGGGACCTCTGCCTGTCACAGCCCACGCTAAAACTCGCCTTGCGCAACAGCTACGGCCTCTTGAAATACGCCTTCCCCAAAGGGGTCTTTGAGCTCTTCTTTATAGAGGCAGGGCGAAAAATCCACGACCCCAAGCGACTGCTCCAAATCCAAAAACTTCTCTCTGAAATCCTCAACCACCTCGCAAAAAAAGGGATCGTCTCCAGAGACCATCCCGGCATCCGCCTGCGCAGCGGACCCAACGGAAACAATGGGGAGTACGCATGGGAACGTGAGCCCCGCTCCAGTCGTTCACTCTCTTAATGCGACAGGGTTGTTAAGGTAAGGCTCGCCTCGGCAAAGGCCGCCTTTTTTCTCTTCTTGAGCATCAAACCCCGTGTGGTGGCCAGGGCCTCTTGAGGAAGAGCCAGGCCCTGGGCTTTTCCTCCAACTTTGTACAGCTGGGTGTTTGCGTCCAGATCTGTTTTCGGCACCCGGCCCTCAAGATCCTGTGTGGAGGCAAACACCTGAAGGGTCTCCACCCCAAAAGGAGCCACACACTCAAACTCACCCAACATCACCCATTTTCCCGCCTCGTCCGGACCAATATAAGAGATAAATTTTCGATTGCCCTGACCTTCGGAGAGTTCAACCACATACGAGTAGTCTCTCTCCTTGAAACAATGGCTCACCATGTAAAAGTAGCCGGGTCGGTTGAGTTTCACCAAAAGCTTGACCGTCTCCCCTTTTTTGTAGAGGAGTCCGTTTCGCCCATGCTCTGTCTTCACATCCACCCTAAAGGTATCAGAGACCACCATGCCCGATGCAATCAACCGGCCGAAATCCTGGCTCACCGGTTCGGTGGAGTACCCTTTGTACGCCGAAGGAAGAAACCAGGCCATGTAGGTTCCAAGGGTCTTGTTGCCCTCCATCAGGTGGTAGGTGAGCTCAATGCCGCTCTCAAGACGAAGGTACCTCCCCACCAGAGAGTATCTGGCCTGCTCAGGCAGATAACGGGTCTTTAGATGAGTGCTGAGGCGATCTTTCACGGCCGAGGCAAAAGGGGTAATTTCACGCGAGAGTCCTGTGGTGGGCGGATAGATATAGACCGGTTTTGCATGAATTCGGGATGCCAGATGCTTCAAACCGTAATCAAGGGTGTCGGCGGCCTGCTCCAAAGATCGAATCCGCGCTTTGATGGCAGAGCCCCGGACCGAAAGGGAGGCTGGCTCTTTGCCGCCCAGAAGCCCATAAACCAAAGCCAGCCTGCCGTGGCGCTCCACCCTTAAAAGAAGCTCTCGAAGAATCTTCACCTGGGCTTCCCGACCTGTGGCTTTATCGGCGTCGGATAAAAGGGCTGTGGCCTCTTTTTTCAGCTGGGCCATGGCGTGACTGTAAAGCGCAAGGCTCTCACTCGAAAGGGTGGCCGTGGCCTGATGCTCCTGCGCCAT
>JAKSCC010000169.1 GCA_022360815.1 Desulfobacterales bacterium | reverse complement strand
GGCATTTGTTTTCAGTGATTGGAATTACGAGTCAGTACATTCAAGACAATCAAAAAGGCATGGCTGCTTTAGAGCAAATAACAAAATACAAGTCAGAAGTAATTGCAGGGGATTTACTTGTAATTAAATCCAAAATTATTGAGGTTACAAGCAAAACCCTTCGTTTTCTTCATATAATGCTCAATGCTGAAACTGAGAAGGAAGCCGCAACATCAGAATTATTAGGGGTACACCTTGATAGATTGAAACGAAAAAGCTGTATATTTCCACAAGATATTAAAGCAAAATGTGAAAATTTTGCCAAAGGGTGAACCAGGCTCTTACGGTGGGTTGGCAGATTCGAGTAATTCTTCCGCGAATCTGGTTTCCGGTTCTGGTTGGAATGATTCAGATATCTGAAAACATTCGGGTCCCATTGCGATAGCGGATGATAGGGAAAAGGCGGACCGTGCGAAAAACTGAAGATGTCTTCTTAAGACAGAGACAGATGCTGAAATGGATTGCCTCACTGGTGTGGCTTGCAGGTGGTATGGTGCTTGGAGGAAAAGCTTTTGAGCTTTTGCTTGAGGCCCGGGAGATGAAACCCGATGGCATGGGCCACTGGGTGGGGTTAGGTGTTGGAGGTATTGTGGGGGTGGTAAAGAGTCATTATCTCTTCTCCCGCAGTTTTAGAAGGAACGTGGCGCGTATCGATGCTCTGCCCACCCCTCGACCATGGCTTTTTTTTAGGCCCGCTTTTTTTCCGTTTTTGGTCGCCATGATCCTTCTTGGAGTTGTTCTCTCGCGTATCTCGAAAGGAGACTACCTTCTTCTGGTGATGGTGGGTGCCCTGGATGTTAGCCTTGCCACGGCCCTGTGTTTGAGTTTTGGTGTCAACGTGGGCTCGCGTCTTGACGTTTGACAAAATCCACTCTTGCATCTCAATAACGGGGTAAGTTCATGGTATGAGCCATTCCTATTAATGAGTAGAATTCACTATGATGATTGAATGAAACAAGAATAGGGTAGGGTGTCTTTTGGATAGGGCAAAATAAACGGTTGAATTTCTACTAAAAAAGCACTTGACAGCGCAGCTATACCTCAATTAGGGTGAAAAGTGATAACTGGTTGTCATGTCAGTATAACGACCCGACAGGATGTTGGCCCATCCTGCCAGGCCTCACCACAAAAACCTAGCAAGGAGGTTTCCATGGCTACATGGATTTCTACACCACCGTTCCCCGTATTTCAACCCGATTTTTCTCCAATCACTCTCTTTCGATCAAAGAATTTTTATTGATTATTTTGCTGCGTTTAGCATGTTCGCATTGACGTTATTTGTGTGAATCCTTTGCAGGAACGCAGTGTAACGACCGTGGCACCGGGCTGAAGAAGCGCGCCTTCAGCCCGGGAACTTATTTTCCAGATAAGTTTACAGAAAAGAGACGGAATTCCTGCGTATTAAATCACGCCGATATTTTTGTAGGAGGGAGAATGGCTGGGAAACAACCCTTTTTATCGGGGCAAGGTGTGACTGAACTCTGTGATTCCATCAAAGATATTCACAGCGTTCTTCAATCTGTGGGAGAACTTTTTGAGGAGCTTTGCATGGCCGAAGCCCCCGAAGGAAACGTTCTTCATATTGATTTTAAAAAGTGGGGTATTCGAACCATTACTGAAGATTTGATTCACAGACAATATGAGAAAATAGGCAAAATTCGAACGGTTTATGAAACGATGCAAAAGGAGATCTGGGAGGCGACAGGGCGTGAAAGCAAGCCGTGTTCGGAAAAGGGGTGATTTGGCGATGAAGCGTCTGACAAATCACTGAATTTTTGTTTATCCGAAGTGCTTTTACGGCCTTTGTGGTGTTACATTAGAACAGAAATCCTCTTGGGAATTTTCAGGGAAGCTGTGGT
>JAKSCC010000172.1 GCA_022360815.1 Desulfobacterales bacterium | reverse complement strand
CTTTCTTCCCGTTCCTCGCGTTGAAAAAGAGCATGAAAACTACACCCTGGTGACAGACCGGCCCGACTCCATCGGTCGCATGATGACCTTTTACGGGCATTTCGGAGTGATGATCAGGGCCTACAGCTATATCCTCACCATGGGCGGCGAGGGGCTGAAAACCGCAAGCTCCCATGCGGTGTTAAATGCCAACTACATTAAAGAGCGTTTAAAGGAGGCTTATCATCTGGCCTTTGATCGCATCTGCATGCACGAGTGTGTTTTTTCAGATGAAAAGCAGCACGCCTCTGGTGTGACCACTCTGGATGTGGCCAAGCGTCTGATCGATTACGGTTTTCATCCTCCCACGGTCTACTTTCCGTTGGTGGTCTCTGGAGCCATCATGATCGAACCCACAGAAACGGAAACCAAAGAGGATCTCGACAATTTCATCGAAACCCTTATCGCCATTTCTGAAGAGGCAAAGGCCTCTCCCGGGCTGCTTAAAGCGGCCCCCACGCGAAGCAAAGTGGGACGCCTGGATGAGACGTCGGCCGCTCGAAAACCCTGCCTCTGCGGATAAGTATGGTGAATGCTTGACGGGAACGGAAAATGTGGTGGGCATTCACGCGGTCCGCTATGTGTCGCCTTTTTTGACTTCGTCATGTTTTAATCCCTGGTCTTCGTTCTGGTCTCCCGAAGGGTGAGCAGAACGAAGATCAAAGTGGAAATGTTTTTTGCGGAGCTTTTTTTCAAAAAAGCGACCCGCCGGAGGCTCCTGTCAATGGATGGCTATCTGCTTAACCTGCCCTGCACCGATTATGGTGCGGTGCACACCCTTCAAAACCGGCTGGTTGAAAAGAGGCGGGCAGGCGATTTGGATCGCGATGTGGTGATTTTTGTGGAGCACCCGCCTGTCTACACGCTGGGGCGGCGGGGGGGGCTGGAACATCTTATGATTTCTGAGGATCTTCTTCAGGACAGGGGGGTCTCTGTGGTTCAGACGGAGCGGGGAGGTAACATCACCTGGCACGGACCCGGGCAGCTGGTGGCTTATCCCATTGTCCATCTTGAAAAGGCTGGCACCGGGGTTTCCGATTTTGTGAGCTTTTTGGAAGGTGTGATGGTAAAGACGCTGAAAGGGCTAGGTGTTTGGGCACGCTCTGACCCTGTCAACCGAGGCGTCTGGGTGGAAGAAAAGAAGATCGGAAGCGTGGGGCTTCGCATCAAAGGCGGGGTCTCTTTTCACGGGTTGGCCCTTAACATCTGCCCGGATCTCACCTTTTTCTCCTGGATCAACCCGTGCGGGCTTAAGGTGTCCATGACCACGGCTGAGATGGAGGCGGGTGAAGAGGTGAGTTTGACAAAGGCCCGTCAGTTGATGGCCCTTGAGTTTCAGACGTTTTTTGATGGAAACCTTGAGGAGATAGAGTTGGAAGAGCTTGGTCATGTGCTGTAAAAACGAAGAGGAAAAAGGGCGTGATGCGGGCGTGAAGAGATATCAGAGAGCCCGAAAGCCGGCGTGGCTTAGGCGAAAGCTTCCCACCAGTCCGGAGTATGAGAGGGTGAGAAAGCTGATCGGCTCGTCTTGCCTTCACACCGTGTGCCAGGAGGCCAACTGCCCCAATCAGTGGGAGTGCTTCTCCAGCCGAACGGCCACCTTTATGATTTTAGGAGAGACCTGCACGCGAGGGTGCCGGTTTTGCAACATCCACGGGGGAAATCCTTTGCCGCCCGACCCTGAGGAGCCCCGGCGCGTTGCAGAGGCGGCCAGAGAGCTTGGGCTTTCGTATGTGGTGGTTACCTCGGTCACCAGAGACGACCTGAAAGACGGAGGCGCCGCGCATTTTGCCGCGACCATCAGGGCGTTGAAAGAGGCCATCAAAGGGGTCTGTGTGGAGGTTTTGATTCCCGATTTTCAAGGAGATGAAAAGGCGCTTCAGACGGTACTTGCGGCAAAGCCTGATGTGCTGAATCACAATGTGGAGACGGTTCCCCGGCTTTACAGCAGGGTGCGCCCCGAGGCGGTGTATAAGCGCTCGGTGGCCCTTTTTCGAAAATCAAAGAGGCTGGCACCCGAGATTCCCGGAAAATCCGGCTTGATGCTGGGTCTGGGTGAGACGGAAGGTGAAGTGGCCGCAGTGCTTGAAGATCTTCTTGATGCAGGGGTCTCCATGGTCACCATGGGCCAGTACCTTCAGCCCTCAAAAGAGCATTTGCCTGTGGAGGCGTATATGGAACCCGAGGTTTTTGAAGCGTGGCAGAAACGGGCCCTTGCCATGGGTTTTTTGGATGCGGCCTGCGGACCTTTTGTACGAAGCTCCTACAAAGCCCGAGAGCTTTTTGAGCATGAAAAGACTCAAGAGAAGAGATGTACCTTATGAAGCATGTGATTCTTCCTGTTGTTTTTGCCCTCATTGCCGCTGTGGGAAATGCTTTTTTTGCCCTGGCGCAAAAAAAAGGAGGGGCTTCAGAAAACGGGCTTCTCTTTGTGGGGCTCTCTGCACTGATCTCTTTTGGATTTGCAGTTCTTTTTTCACCTCTGGCTGGCGGGGTGCATATTGGGCAACTTGTGAAGAGCAATGGAAAATATATTTTGCTGAGTGGTGGCGGTCTTTTTCTTACCTATTTGGGGTTTAACCTGCTCTATTCAAAATTCGGAGTTTCCCAGTATGTGCTTTATGCGGTTATCTCCATTATTACCACCACTTTGATAGTGGGCGTTTGGTGGTTGAAAGAACCCATGAATATATTTCATAAGGTGGCCATTTGCCTTTCGGTTCTGGCGGTTCTCTTTTTTTCCTATGGTCAGTCCAGGCTCTGATGCCCATCGCGTCATAAGTGGGGATATTTAAAAGGCACCGAATGAATCAGAGTTGATCAGCCAGACTGTAGGCGCATCGTTCCAGATGCCAGGCTTCGTTGTCCCCTTTTTCTTTTTGGCGAAGGGCCTCAAACCTTTGGGAAAGAGATTCCAGCCCTTGGTGGTCCAGGAATTCCCAGGCGTTGTCGATAAGCGCACCACGCACGCCGTAGGGGTCCTGCCGGGTGAGGTCAAAGAGGGTGTCGGCAAGATGCTTTCTGTTGCTGCATCGGCAGGCAAAAGAGGTGAAAAGATCCCGAGCGTCTTCGGTGAAAATGTCGCTTAAGTCACCACTGGCGTCGTCACAGACTTCAAAGATGGTCTCGTCGGTTTCGAAAAATTCGGCCATGAGGGTTACTCCGATTTCAGGGTCTTCTACCGAGGTTTCAATATCATCCAAGACAAAACCGAGTTCATCGGCCAGCTCTTCCACATCGTCACCTTCGTATTGCCCCTCCATGGCTTTGATCTCCAAAAGCGCTTCTCTTACTCTTTGGACCCTCTCCTCGGGACTTGCCAGTAGGCGCTCTACCATATCCTGTGTTTCGGGGCTCATTTGGATGAGCTCCACAAGGGCACCGGCAAGGGTGTCGGCTCCGAGTTTTACCAATCGGGACTTTGTTGTGTCAGACATGCCGTTCTCTCCTGAAATGGGGTTTGTTGATGCGTATCGGTTGCGATGGTTTTAAGCCAGGTTAATCCATCGATCCACTCTTCACCAGCCATAAAAGGATGCTTTCAGGTCCGAGCCTTGAGCATCAAGAAGAAGCCGGGCATCCCGAAGGAGCCCGGCTTAATAGAGTTGCAACCTGTTCAACACCGAGGCCACCTCTCTTCAAGAGGTGGGCCTTTAGGCGTTGTGAAAGTGCGGGAAGAGATAGCATCGCGGAACCGGTCCATGAAAATGTTTAGTTGGGAACAGTTCTTCATCGCATCTTTGGTTGGACCCGTCACCCTATTTTTTGTTTTTTATAGCCAAAAAGATTTCCACAAGAGAGTTTGTATCAGATCATCTATCCCCTTTTACATATTTTGCGTATGGGCCAGAACCGGGCTTGGAAACGGGTTGTCAGAATTATCCTTAAGAGGGTGTACCTCTTTTTTTACAGAGGCTCGGGCAGGCTCTGTGGCCAATCCATGTTCCTGCCGCCAGGCATGGTCAAGCATTTTGAAAAGCGAAAAAATCATCAAAATAATCACCACGGAAAAAGGGGCACCGGCAATGATGGAGGCCTTCTGAAGGGCCTGAAGCCCCCCGCTTAAAAGGAGGACCAGTCCGATGGAGCCGATGGCTGTGCCGCAGATAAGCTTCAGGAGTGCTGAGGGCTCGTAAGTGCCGCGGGCAAGTTGCATGGCCACGAAAAAGGAGGCCGAGTCTGCTGATGTGATGAGAAAGATCAGCAGGTTGAGGAGTATCACGTAGTTTAAAAGGTTTCCAAAAGGGAAGCTGGAGAGCATGACGTAGATGCCAGAGCCCATGTCGGATTGCAGGGCCTCATAGAGGGGGACAATTCCTTGGGTCTCCACATGCTGAGCTGTGCCGCCAATAACGCTGAACCAGACGATGGCCACCAGAGTGGGAACCACAGTAACGCCTACAAGAAATTCACGCACGGTTCGCCCTTTGGAGATACGGGCCACAAATCCGCCGCAAAAGGGTGCCCAGGAGATCCACCAGATCCAGTAGAAGAGGGTCCACCAGCTGAGCCATTGAGAGTCGCCCTGGGGGTTGGTCCAGAGACTCATCTGGACAAAGTGGGAAAGGTAGCCTCCCATGGTGTTGACCGTGGTATTGAGAAGTTTCACAGTGGGACCGGAGACGAGGATAAATCCTCCCCAGACAAAAGCGAGTATGATGTTGATCTGTGAAAGATTTTTCACTCCTTTCTGGATGCCGGAGATGGCCGAGAGGTTGTAGCAGATAATGATAAAGAGCATCACCATGGACATGCCAAAGGCCGAGAGCCCGCTTCCAAAGAGGTGTTTGATGCCTGCGTTGATGCTGATGATGCCAAGGCCCAGGCTGGTTGCCACGCCCACAATGGTGGCGCAGGCGGCCAGGTACTCAATGATTTGGCTGAGCCGACTGCCGATGATTTTTTCTCCAAAGAGGCCGTAAAGGGAGATGGAGACGTTCATGGGTTTGCCCAAGCGGTAAGCGGGAAGGGCGATGGCAAGTCCTGCGAGGGCAAAGACAGCCCAGGCGCTGATCCCCCAGTGAAGCACGCTGATTTCAATGGCCACATCCATGGCCTCAGGGGTTTGGGGCTGGGCAAGGTAGGGAGGGGCCATGTAGTGGAGAATGGGTTCTCCCACAGCCCAGAAGATATATCCCACGCCCACGCCGCAACTAAAGAGCATGGCGATCCATGAGAAGTAGCTGAACTCCGGTCGGTCATCTTTCTGACCGAGCCGCAGATGGCCATATTTTCCAAATGCAATGACGATGCAGACGCCCAAGTAGGCGGCCACAGAGAGAAGGAAGTACCAGCTGAAATTGACCGTGATCCAGTTTTGTAACCGGGTGAGGAGTGTGTCGAATCTCTCGGGGGAGATGCCGCCATAGAGAACGGCCAGAAGAGTGGTGATTCCAGTGGCCCAGAAGAGGGGTGGGTCCACTTTCCCGAGATAATGATTCCAGAGGTTGAGGGGGGTCGATTGGGTGGTACTGTTTCCTTCGGGCATGCCGTCTCCTTTTTTGGAGTGAATGGATCAGGCGGCACTCAAACGAAACATCAGAACAGCTGATAAAAAAAAGAGATCAGCACCTTCACGGTGTGGGAATTGTGACGGACTCTGGTGTTCCGGAGTCGCCACCGCTATATGACAACAACGTTACACTGCTACATTCTTGGTTGATGGGTCTTTGTTTTCGTGAACTTTTTTTATGGGAAAGACCTCATATTATTTTAACCTGTCCCTTGCTTGGCTAAGGACAGGTCTTTTAATTTTAATTCGATTGGTTCAAAAGGGATTTTATAAAAGGGCGTCGGCAAACTCTTCGGCATCAAAGAGTCTGAGATCTTCTGCCTGCTCGCCGATACCGATGTACTTCAAGGGCACCCCAAGGGTGCTGGTGATGCCGATGACAATACCGCCTTTGGCCGTGCCGTCGAGCTTGGTTAAGGCGACGCCATCAATACCGATGGCATCGTTGAAGAGCTGGGCTTGAGTAAGAGCGTTTTGTCCGGTGGTTGCATCCACCACCATCAGGGTTTCATGGGGCGCTTCTTCGATGGTTTTGGAGACGCTTCGGCGAATCTTTTTGAGTTCTTCCATGAGGTTTTTCTTGGTGTGGAGGCGTCCTGCCGTATCGATAATCACAACGTCTGCATCTCGGGAGACGGCAGCCTGAACGCCGTCAAATGCAACGGCAGCCGGGTCGGAGTTGTCTTTGTGACGGACAATGTCTGCGCCGGATCGTTCGGCCCACACGGTAAGTTGTTCAGAGGCAGCGGCGCGAAAGGTGTCACCAGCCACAATGATCACCTTTTTTCCTTCACGCGTAAATCGAGTGGCCAACTTGCCAATGGTGGTGGTTTTGCCCACACCGTTGACACCCACCACCATCATGACGTGAGGCTTTTTAAAAGAGGTTTGAGCGGGTTTGTCAAAGGAGATCTTTTCAAGAAGGAGCGATTTTAGTGCGGCTTTAAGCTCTTCGGAGTTTTTGATCTGCCCCGCCTTTTCAGAGAGGGTGTCCATGATATCCATGGTGGTTCTTACCCCGACATCGGAGGTGATGAGAAGCTCTTCCAGCTCTTCCAGAAGATCCTCATCCAGGGCTCTGCCTCCTTTAAAAAGAGCATCTACACCACCGGAGAGGGCATTGCGGGTTTTGGAGAGGCCGCTTCGAAGGCTTTTGAAGACGCCGGTTTCAGCAGGGGTGGCTGCGGTCTCTTTGCGGACCAGGGCTTCATGGGCCGGTTTTTCGGGCTCTTGAGGTGAGGCGACAGAAGGTGCCTCTTCCTTTTCAGGCGGGGCAATGGCGTCCTCTTTTTGTGAGGCTTTGGGCGCTTTTAAGGCGGCTGAAATTACCACAATAAAGAGAGTCGTTGTCAGAGTCAGAACCGGAATCATCCACCAGAGGGCTTCTTTGTAGGGGGCCAGTGCGGGAAATATGGTGACAGCTTTTTCTGCCAAAGGGCCCATGGCTCCTTTAAGGGTCGGAATGATGTGAGAGAAAAATTGGGTCAAAGAGGAAAGATCCATGGGTGTTTCGGTCCTGAAATACACAGTTATGGGTATGGCAGATTTCCCTTTGTAATGCTTTTTTTATAGGGAAGACGGCCTTTTTTACGACTTCATCTGTATTTAAGATGGCAACCGCAAGAGTGTATCAGGGGTGTCCCTGAATGTAAACCGGGAGGCTGGTAAAACCAGAAAATGGGCTTTTTTTTTAATGAAAACGAAGTGTGGGGACAAGAGAAGTGTTTTTTACGGAGTTTTTTTAAAGCAGCCCGCCAAAGGCCTACTGGTTGACGGACAGGTCTTGGGTGATCTGTGTCTCCCCGGTCAGGTTGACGGCCACCACTTTGGAGACCCCTTTTTTCTCCATGGTGACTCCCAGAAGAATGTCGGCGTGTTCCATGGTGATCTTGTTGTGGGTGATCACCAGAATCTGGGATTTTTCGGCGATGAGGGTGAGAAGGTTGTTGAAGCGCAGGACGTTGGCATCATCAAGCGGCGCATCAATTTCATCCATCACGCAGAAAGAGGAGGGCTTCAAAAGAAAGATGGAGAAGACAAAGGCGATGGCAGAAAGGGCTTTTTCGCCACCTGAGAGTAGGGAAAGACGGGCCTGCTTTTTTCCGGGAGGCTGAATCATTAGCTCCACGCCGGTTTCAAGAGGGGCTTTGGGGTCGGTGAGGACCAGACGTGCAGAGCCTCCTTCAAAGAGCCGGGGGAAAATCTCTTCCAGCTTTTCATTGATGCGGTGAAAGGTCTCAATGAACCGGTCCTGAGTGATGCGGTTGATTTTGCGAATAATGGCTTCCAGATCTTCCAGCGATGCGGTGAGGTCGGCCTGCTGGTCGGTGAGAAATTCATGGCGCTGTTTTACCTCTTCGTACTGGGTGACGGCCGAAGGATTGACCTCTCCCAGGCGTCGCAGCCTGGATTTGGATTTTTCCAGTTCGACTTTGAGCTCTTTTTGACTCTTTTGACCGGATGTGACCTGGTGAATCTCTTGTTCAAAAGCTTCCGTCAACTCTTGGATAGGGGTGCGGTATTGCTCTTGCACATGCGCTTTAAGCGTCTCTTTTCGCGTTATGAGGGATGCCAGCTCAACCTCATGAGTTTTGAGGGTTTCGGCATGCTCCTCGGACGTTGAGGCAAGGTGTTTAAACTCATTTTCTTTCTCTTTGGCGTCCGCTTCGATGCGCATGAGTTTGGAACGCGTAAGGGCCAGGGCTTCCTCTTTTTTGGTGATGGCCGCAAAGCTATTCACAAGGCTCTCTTCGATCTCTGATGAACGGAAGAGGCTCTGGGCAGCCTCTTTTTTTTTCTTTTCCGCTCCCTCTTTGAGGCGTGTGATGCGACGTTCGGCTTCTTGGAAAAAATCGGTGAGGCGTTTTACTGTGGACCGGTGGTTTTCATGTTTGGCCTCTTCTTTTGTGAGTTCCAGCCGAATTTCAATCAGTTTTTTTTCAGCAGCCTCAAGCTTTTCATCTGCCTCTATTTGGTTTTTACGGATTTTTTCCTGGCCTTCTGAAAGGGCTTGAAGTTCTTTTTGAACTTCAATCATCTGGACTTGAGATGTTTCCATATCTTTTTCAAGATCCTGAAGATCGCCTTCAAGTTGCTGGGTCTCCAGCTCCATGATCTCCAGGTGGCGGGAGCTCTGCTTGACCGCTTCATGGGCCAGAAGGCAAGCCTTCTCTTTTTCCGATTTTTCCCTAAGAAGTTCTGAGAACTCCGATTGGGCCTGTCTGAGGGACTCTTTGCCTCTCGCCACCTCTTTTTGAACCTCTTTTTTTTGGGTGAAAAGCTCCTGAAGCAGGTGGTGGTGTGCCTCCTGCTGGCATTTGGCTTCGTCCATTTCGGTCCGCCGTTTGAGAAGGGAGTCTGAGGCGTTTTTATTGCCGGCGACGATGGCACCTGAGAAGTCCACAAGGCTTCCATCCGGAGTGGCAATGGCCACCCATTGGGGCGTGGTAAACCTGGCTTTTATGGCGGTGGACAGGTCCGAAGCGATAAAGCATCTGGAGATCAGGGCAGACAGAAGGGCGGGGGCTTTTCTATCTAAAGAGATAAGGTCGGCAAGCCGCAGGCAGTGGGCTGGCGTCGGAATATCAAGACGGGGCGCTTTGGTAAAATCGGACGGAAGAAACCCACATCGACTCTGGGTGTTTTTGGTCATGGCAGAAGCTGCTCTTTCCGCTTTTTCCATGGTTTCAACCACCACATGGGAGAGCAGCCCTTTCAGAGCGGTTTCAGCGGCCAGCTCATACCCCTTTTTGACTTGGATAAGATCGGCCACCACCTTGTGGGTGACAGACCCTAAGCCATTGAGTTGCTCAATGGCCTCTTTAACACCGTCGCCGTAACCTTCAAGGTTTTTGACCATCTGTTCCATGGTCTCCAGATAGGAACGGATGCGGCTCTCTTCCAGCTCTTTGGTGTGGATTTTTTGGGCAATGGCTTTTTCTTTTGTTTCCTGAACATGAAGGGCATCCCGCCGCTCGTCCAGATGCTCGCGCAGCTCGGTTGTCTCCTCCTTAAGTCTGGCCATCTCCTTTTCTACAGCCAGGTGGGTTTGGCGTGTGGCTGCCAGACGGGCTTTGGCCCCAGCACGTTCTTCATCCCGACGTTTAAGTTTTCGTGTGGCATTTTCAAAGCTTTTTTCGGCAGATGTGAAGGTATGCCGTATGGCGGCCTCTCGTGCCACCATCTCCATGCGAAAAGAGGCCTTCTTTTGATGTTTTTTTTCAAGTTCCGAACGCTCTTTTCGCGTGGATTCACAAAGCACTTGGGCCTGTGTGAGTTTCTCTTCAAGGGTGGTGAGGGTTTCACCTTCTCCGCCGTGGGCCTTTTGGAGTCTTTGGATCTCTTCGTTTAGCTCGTCTTGTCTTTTTTTGGCTTCCACGAGCTGGCTTTGATCTTCACCAGCCTCTTTTTCAAGACTCTTGGCCTTTTCCCTTAAGTGCGCCACCTCCGTTTCATGGCGGTCGGCCAGGCGTTTGAGTTCGTAGATGCCTCGGTTGTGCGTTTCAATGGCATCCGTGGTCTCTTGAGCATGGAGTTTGAGCCGGTCCATGGCGCTGGAGAGGGCTTCGCGTTTTGTCCCCAGGCTTTTGAGTTTTTCTTTAAGGGTTTTGGTGGATGAGCCAAGGGCTTCTTCTTGGCGATTTAAGGTGAGGTATTGGGCGCCGGAGAGAGTGATGTCGAGATCTCGGATTTTTTTTTGAATCTCTTTAAAAAGGAGCGCTTTTTTTGCCTGGTGTTTGAGGGTGGAGAGCTGGCGCTCCAGTTCTGCAAGAATGTCACGAACCCTCTCTAAATTTTCTCGGGTCGATTTGATCTTGGACTCGGTCTCTTTTTTCCGAGCCTTGTATTTGGTAACGTCGGCAGCTTCTTCAATAAAGACGCGTCTCTCTTCTGGGGTGGCGTCGGTTAAAGCTCCGATGTTTCCCTGCTGAATGACGGCAAAGGCATTTTTACCGGTACCACTGCCAAGAAAGAGGGTTTGGATATCCTTGAGTCTGGCAGGCTGTCTGTTAATGAAGTAGCCAGACTCACCGGACCTGAAGAGCCTTCTCGTGACGGTGATCTCGCTGTATTCGTTGAAAGGGCCCACCACGCTGCCATCTTCATTGTCGATGGTAAGGGAGACCTCGGCCATGTTTAAAGGGGCGTTTCCAGAAGAGCCTGCAAAGATAATGTCCTCGGAGGTTTTTCCACGGAGTTTTCGAACGCTCTGCTCTCCCATGACCCAACGCAGGGCATCCACCACATTGCTTTTTCCGCATCCATTGGGCCCCACCACAGCGGTTGTTCCCGAAGGAAATTCCACTCGTGTTTTGCCCATAAAAGATTTGAATCCTGTAATTTCAAGCTTCTTAAGCTTCATGGATGCTTCCAAATATAAAGAGAAGCCTATAGCTGGGGGACACACATTCCGCAGTCCAGCCTTGGGCTCCTTTTCTCATGATGTTTTTGTGGAGTTTTTTCCGGGTCGGGCGGCACCAGCCGTGGAGAAAGGCTCCGATATCGGAGTGCCAGAGTCACGTCAGCTATCACATATCATTGCGCGGAAGGGATGTAAAGCAAGCGGAAGCGCCTGATTCCTAAAGGAGATTTTTGGACCATCCAAGGGGGGCAAAGGACGTGGTATACCAATTCTTTGGATTGTTTCTTGCAACACCTTTTAACTGTTTGCTATAGCAGTGATTACCAAAAGGAGAGCTTGCGGGTTGGCGCGTAAGTTCGAAGCCTTTGCTGAATGATCCTCTCTGTGATTTTGACTCTTTGTGGAGCCGAAGTGAGCAGGCTGTGGGCCTGTGTTCTTTTGAAGAACCCCTTGTTTAGCATAGGCTATCCTTTGATCCGTGAGGCCGGAGTCTGTGAAGCGATATCCGGCAAAAGCCGCCACCATTAATTTATGTTACTACAAAAAGACCGAATCGGTTTTTTTTCCTGCCGATCGAGCGACTATACGGAGACAAGCATGTCGGAAAAACGCCTGGTGAGCCTGGATGAGCTTCTTGCCCATGGTGCAGTTCAGCAGATCATTGAAAATGACAGCCTGGATGTTATGGAGCGTCGAAACTATACGCCTCCCCTTTGTGCGGTGTTTGAAAATGGGCCCACGGCCCTGGAGACCCAGGAACAGTACCGTTTTGATATTGACCCCTCTGCGCAAGAGCAGCTTCCTCAGCTCATTGGAAACCAAGTCGAGAAGGTGGTGAAAGCCGAAGGTGAAAAGGCCAACGGATACAAAAAAGCCAGGACCATTGGTATTGTGTTTTCCGGCGGACCGGCTCCGGGGGGCCACAATGTGATTGCGGGGCTCTATGATGCCGCCAAAAAAGCCAATCCAGAAAACCGGGTTTTGGGATTCATTTTGGGACAGGATGGCATTATTGAAGGCAACGTTTGCGAACTTACCGACGAACGCGTGAGCAAGTATCGCAATTTGGGCGGCTTCAGTATGATCAAGACCGGTCGTACCAAGATCGATACCAAAAAGAAGATGCGGCTCTCCATTGAGACCTGCAAAATGTTGGGGCTGGATGCTCTGGTCGTGGTGGGAGGCGATGACTCCAATACCAATGCCGCATTTATGGCTCAGGAGATGAAAGCGCAGGGTATTCAGGTGATTGGGGTTCCCAAAACCATTGATGGCGATATTCAGGTGAACGATGCCGATGGAAAGAGCCTTTGTGCGATCTCCTTTGGTTTTCACAGTGCCGCCCGTGCTTTTGCTCGGAATATCAGCGATTTGTGTACAGACGGTAGCTCGGATGTGAAGTATTGGCACTTCTGCAAAGTGATGGGGCGAGTGGCCAGCCATTTGGCCCTTGAAGTGGCGCTTCAAACCCATGCCAATCTGACATTGATTGGAGAGGATCTTTCCGATTATGTGGATGAAGAGCGTGTGGAAAAGGCCCAAAATGAAGGCGAAGTGGATTATACAGCCTATGGTATGACCTTGCGGCATCTTTCGCGTGTGGTGTGCGATGCCATTGTTCGTCGTGCGGCTGTGGGGAAAAATTATGGTGTGGTGGTGATCCCTGAAGGCGTGCTAGAGTTTATTAACGAAGTGCAGGTCTTTATCATCAAGCTCAATACCATCATTTCCGACTACAATGCCATTCACGATACCGATTTTCATGCGGATTTTCCGACCCTTGAGGCAAAGCTGGAGTATCTGAGGCGCTTGGTTCGCGGTATTCGAAAGACCGGCCCGGCGACCATCTGGAATGCTCGTGATGATGAGCTTTTTAATGATATTCCCGAGTTTTTCAAGGCTGGTCTTCTTATGGAGCGTGACAGCCACGGCAACTTTCAGTTCTCTCAGGTGGAGACAGATCGGGTGATCCTTGAGCTGGTGAAAGATTATCTTGGAATTCTCAAGGAGAAGGGGCGTTACAAAATCGGCATTGAAGACGCCTATTTTGAAAAGTCCATGAAGCAGTTCAATATGGATGCCGATGTGTATGGGCCTGTGATTTTTCGAAACTACGGGGTGGGGCGCTATCTTATGATTCGCGAGGAGATTATCTCTCACAAAACCCTGAAGCAGGCGCTGGTCAAAGCAGGGCTCATGGATGATGATGAATACATGCCTGCGCCCGTCATTAAGATTTTTGATAAATCGGTTCCAAAACTGAAAGTGCAGACCCATTTTTACGGGTACGACGGCAGGGGAACCGATCCCACCAAGTTTGATTGCACTTATACCTACAACCTTGGGCTTACAGCATTTAGCCTTATTGCCGGTGGGTGCACCGGGCACATGGTGGGCATTCGAAATCTCGAAAAAGAGTTTTCTGATTGGGAGCCTTTGGGAATTCCTATTGCCCCTTTGATGCACTTGGAAGAGCGTGGTGGTAAGATGAAGCTGGTGCTCGAAAAGAGTGTGGTGGATTTAAATTCCAATGCATTTCGTTTGGTCAAGGCGATGCGGGACAAATGGCTGGGCGCGGCCCCAGGAGAAGATCGGTTTAGAAAGCCTGGAGCCATCCGCTTTAATGGAGACCTTGAGGAGGATAAGCCCCTTATGCTCTCTTTGAACGCATTGAACTAAGCCCCATAGATTTAGGCTTTTGTAAAAAGACACCCGCTTCTTTTGAAATGGAATGCGGGTGTCTTTTTATTTAGATTGTGAACTTTGATAGCATATCGAATCGTGGTATTGATTTTAGTGGATCGCAAGTCGCGTCACTCCCATAGTGAGGTTGAGGAGTCGGTATGATTTTTGGCAGAGAACAATGGGTTGGGCTGTTTTTGTTGGTGCTTTGTTGGTTTTTGTGTCCAGAGCGAGGCTGGGGTGCACTTCCCAATGCTGAAGATCGACCCTACTGGACAGAAAAAACCTGTTACCGCGAAGGGGAAATTGTTTTTTCCGTCGGGGTTGCTACAGCAAAGCACTCCCTGGAGGAGGCTCGGCGGGACTCTTTTCAAGCTGCGCTTTGGGAGATCTCCAATTTTGCTCAGATCAAGGATACGTCGCTTTTTCTGGTGGAAACCCAGATGACCTATGAGGAGCAGGATGCAAATGGCCAGTATGCGGTATGGCGTTTGGTCAAAATTCCCTTTGCCATGATTGAGAAGGCAAAAAAACTTTTGGCGGGCAAGCAGGAGGCCACACGAAACACGGTGCAACGGATTAAGCACTTGGAAAAAGAGTCTCGGGACGATCTGGCCGATGCGTTGAGACGGGCTTTGCTTACCGGAGAAGAGCCCTCTGGCACGTTTGAATCTGTTAAATCCATGGATCGGACGTTTCCCACGGGAAGCATTGAAAGCAGCAAAGGGCGGTACAGTACGGATGAAAAGGTCTTATTGACCGTTTGCGCCCGCGACGAGGCCGCCCTTTCTCGTGTTACGTTTTTCATCAAAGGCGCATCCGTGGAAAAGAGGTGGTCTCCTTCGGGACGGGTGTTGGAGCGTAGGGTTCGGTTTCCTGCTTCAAAGCTGAAACCAGGGCGCCATGTTTGCTCCATTGAAATTGAGGATGCTG
>JAKSCC010000301.1 GCA_022360815.1 Desulfobacterales bacterium | reverse complement strand
CGGTGACGTGGATGCCCATTTTTTCGAAGATCACTCTCCAGGCGTCCTCTTCATCACCTGCCATATCGTTGCGAGCGTGATCGCCGGCAACCACCATAAAAGGTTTCATGAAGATTTTTTTAATGCCTCTCTTTTTGAGGGTCTCCACCACATGATCGAGCCCGGGGTAGCCTTCCACGTTGCCTGAGATGGTCACCACATCAGGGTAGATCGCATTCATGGCTTTCTGAAATTCGATATAGGCACTGGTGGGAAAGATATCGTTTCCGTGACCCATATAGACCAGGGCAGCGCCGAGCTTTTTGGCTTTTTCCACGTCGGCTGAAACGGTTTTGGCGGCCAGGTTGATATCCTCGTGGTATTCGGGGTGCACGCCGGGTTTGCCAAGGGCAGGCCGGCCGAGTTTTAGAAAGGAGAAGGGGCGCCACTTGGCCCTTAAGGTTTCGATACCGGCGATGGCATCCACATACGCTTTTAAGTCGAGATACTCTTCACCGGCGTAGACATGGGTGGTTTGAACCACCACGCGTTTTTTGCCCTCTTCCTGAAGCTCACCGAGGGTAGAAAGAGGACCTTTGACATCGAAAAGCCAGGCAGGGATCTGGGGATGCTCTTTTTTCCAGGCAGGGTCGCTGGCGCGCTCATGCCATATTTTTCGAATGATATTTGACGTAAAGGCGTGTTTGATCTGGGCTTTGGGAAAAGCTCTGCGCATCTCTTTGTCAATGGACAAGATAGACTTTAAAGCCTCGGGGTAGCTGGTACCAAAGCTTGCAATAACAACGGCGTCCACCGGTTCGGCCTTGGCCATGGAGAGCGGAGCAAAAGAGAAGAGAGCAAAAAGAGCGGTGAGAAGCCAGATTGAAACTCGTTTCATTGTGAACCATCCTTTTTTCAAGCGTTTGGTTTGAATGTGAAAAGGCCTTTAAAAAAGGTATCCAAAAAGGCCTCACACAACCGCCAAAAGGGCTTCACCTTGCATTGAGAGCTGGCTTCAAAAACAAAAAATCCCCGCACAGCAGAGGTTTTCTGCATGTACGGGGATTCCGAATTCAATCCTCAATATGGCGTGCACCCTTTTCCACGGCAGCGCACAATAACTGTGTAAAAGCGTTCTTTTTACACAGCGCCTGGCAGGTCTTCTGACTTCCGGATCATCCGCTTCATTGCGCCTTCCCATCATGATGAATCACAAAAGTGGCGTCATGCAATGTGCGTCCCCGGTTACAGCGGCGGGCCCGTCTTCGATTTTCACGAAGTTCCCTATTAAGCAGTACTGCACCAAGCTTTTCAATTTGAGTGGGATCGTAAGCCACACCTTTGGGGTTGTCAACCCCATCTCACCATTTTTAAATTTTCTTCCGGCAGCCCTTTCAGTAAAAGAGAACGCTTTTTTATGAAGGGCTGCGCACGAAAGATTTCGATGATGAACTTTTGAAAGAAGGCCTTAGCGGGCCCCTGCCTCCGCACGTTTTGCGGCCACCGCACCAGAGGCTTTCACCACAAAGAAGGCAAAGAGACAGGCTGCAACACCGATTCCCACATAAGTCGACGTGGTCATGGACAGACCAAAGCCGATGGGTGCCCAGCAGATAAAGGTGGTCACCACAGCGGTCATAAAGGTTGCGGGAATGGAGGCGATCCAGTGCAGGCGTCCCTCTTTGGCCAGATAGGCGGCTGCAGCCCAGAGGACCAGTGCGGAGAGCACCTGGTTGGAGAAGCCAAAGTATCTCCAGATCATGCCGAAATCCTGGGTGGAGATGAAGTAGCCGATCACAAAGAGAGGCACAGCGATCATCAGGCGGCTTGCCGCCTTGGACTGTTTTACCTTAAACACTTCAGAGAGGATGAGTCGAGTGGATCGGAACGCGGTGTCCCCACTGGTGATGGGCAGAACAATCACACCCAGAACCGCCAGGAAGCCGCCGGCAGGCCCCAGAAGGGTACGGGAAACCTCGGAGACCACGGCAGAGGGGGACCCGGCTGCAATCACAGCGCTCAGGGCTTCGGGAGAGTTGTAAAAAGAGAGACCCACGGTGGCCCAGATAAGACCGATAATGCCTTCGATGATCATGGCACCGTAGAAGATGGCGCGGCCTTCACGCTCGTTTTTCACGCAGCGGGCCATAAGAGGAGACTGGGTGGAGTGAAAACCGCTGATGGCACCGCAGGAGAGAGTGACAAAGAGCAGAGGCCACAGCGGCTTGCTCGCGGGGTGCGCGTTGGTGGTCACATCCAGGTTGGGAAGAATCTCGTATCCGCCAAACATCATGGCAACCACAATGGCGATGGTGGTCACAAGAAGCAGGGCTCCCATAAGGGGGTAAATTTTACCAATCACCTTATCGATGGGCAGGATGGTGGCCAAAAAGTAGTACCCGAAAATGATAAAGATAAAAAGGGTGGTGTTCATGCCGGTCAGGCCGGTCAGAAGCTTGGCAGGGGCCAGAACAAAAATCACGCCCACCAGCATCAGAAGAATAACAGAGAAAACACGCATGGCCTGACGTGCGGTCATGCCGAGGCTGTTGCCCACCACTTCAGGAATGCTGGCACCTCCGCTTCGAATGGAGAGCATGCCGGAAAAGTAGTCGTGAACCGCACCGGCAAAAATACAACCGATCACAATCCAGACCAGAGCAGCCGGGCCGTAAAGGGCGCCGAGGATGGGGCCAAAAATGGGGCCGATGCCCGCAATATCGAGCACCTGAATAAACATCACCTTCCACTTGGGCATGGGCATGTAGTCCACACCATCTTCCAGTTCATAGGCAGGGGTCATGCGGGAGCCATCGGCTCCGAACACTTTCTCAACAAAGGCACCGTAAAACACGTACCCGAGAATCAGTGCTGCAACGCAGATAAAAAAGGTCATCATAGTCGTAATCCTCCATAACAAAACGCTTCAATGGCCCAAACGGGCTCTTCTCTTCTGAAAGGAAGATTTACGCCAGCCCCCCTTGGGGAGCCACCTTCAAAAAGGGGCATGTCGTTTTTACGGGATGAAATGCACAAGGGCGACGCCCAAACGGCAAAAAAAATTTTCATATGGATGCTCAGCCATCCATCGCCTTTGGAGAGCCTGCCAAGGGGAACCCTTTAAAACGGTTTGGCAAACAAACTTTTTAAAGCCATAAAAAAAGGGAGCCGAAAAACAGCTCCCAGTTCCTTCCCTTTTGCCTGTGCGCTCTTTAAAACAATCAGTTAACCGCCTGCGCCCGAACCCGAAACGGGATGGCAAATGAGACCGAAGTGCCCCCACCGGGCTCACTTGAGATGGAGATATCACATGCCGAGCCATAGATGCGCGTCAGACGGTGGAGGGTGTTTTTCACCCCGATCCCCTCGGAGGCTTCGTCCACCCCATCAAAACGGTTGAGGCGGCTTAACACCTCCTCACCCATACCCACGCCGTCATCGGCCACACAGATGCGCAGTTTCTCAAACCGCTTTTTAATGGAGATGGAAACCGTTCCCCCCTCCTCTTTTGGGGTGATGCCGTGTTTCACGGCATTTTCTACCACCGGCTGAATCACCAGGGCGGGGATGGGCCAGTTTTCACACCCCTCATCCACATCCAACCGGTAGCTCACCCTCTCGCCAAAGCGTGCCTGCTCAATGGCCAGGTACGCCTCCACCTGCTCCATCTCTTCTTTTAAGGTGATGTACCCCTTGCTCTGGTCGAGGTTTCGTCTCATGTAGCTGGAGAGATCCAGAATCAGCTCACGAGCTCGAGACGGCTGGGTGCGACAGAAGCTGGCGATGGTATTTAAAGAGTTAAAGAGAAAGTGGGGGTTGATCTGAGCCTGAAGACGCCGGATCTCCGCATAGGCCAGCATGCGGGACTGGATCTGAATATCCTCCAGCTCCAGCTGGGTGGAAAAGAGCACGGCCAGCCCTTTGGCTGTCTGAAAATGGACCTTGTCCAAAGGGTGTTCACGGGTGCCATAAAACTTCAGGCTCCCCACGATCTGATCGCCCTTTTTAAGGGGAACCACAATCCCATGGCTGAAAGGGCAGGATGCATGGGGACAGGCAATTTCACTTCGCCGGTGAACAAACATCCCCTGGCCCCCTTCCAGAACCTGATGGGT
>JAKSCC010000341.1 GCA_022360815.1 Desulfobacterales bacterium | reverse complement strand
ACTCTGGTCCTTCCCGAAAA
Source organism: Desulfobacterales bacterium (assembly GCA_022360815.1). Taxonomy (GTDB): domain Bacteria; phylum Desulfobacterota; class Desulfobacteria; order Desulfobacterales; family Desulfolunaceae; genus Desulfoluna. The sequence continues at coordinate 1,870 of JAKSCC010000341.1, read as the reverse complement.
CGCGTCCCTCACAGGTGCCCTTACCATTGAGGCTTCGGCCATGGAGTGCGTCACAACCAGCCGTACCCTACCAGGAAACATACCCTTTAATGGCACCACACCCATCAACCTCACCCTGCTCGCCCTCACCTGGATTGAAGCAGAAGAGACCCGCCTTCCCTCAGGTGAAATAAAAATCACCCTCACAGCAACGGCTGGCAGCCATCGCTTTGATGGCACGGCAAATGAAGTCCGGGTGAGCATCAACAATCAGATCATTTCAGGGCTCTCCTACGACAGCGCCACCAAGAGCTGGAGCTTTACACGCCCCACCGACCAAAACTTCAGCTACCTCGTTCAGGCCGATGTCTCCAAAACACCACACAATGTGACATCGGGCTACAGCGGACGTCGCCACTTCAGGCATATCAAAGGCGCAGGCACGCCACTTGCCTCTGTGATTGAAAACCCCGGCCTGTTGGGGGGAACCATGGTCTCCCCTGATGAAACCATGGCTGTGGATATTCCGGTGGGCGGTCTTCTGAGAGAAGCTCACACCAAGGTGACTCTGGAGCTTCAGCACAGTCACACCTCAGGAGCCTCACGCATCAACCGATCCGGCCTGGTTCAGGTGCTTATGCTTGACCAGATGGGCAACCCCGTGGACAACAGCACCATTCAAGAGCTTCGCATCACCATCCCCTTCAATGCCTCAGCCATTTCAAGAAACGGGCTGACCCAAAATCCCAACATTCAGATCTACCATGCGCCGACCGTGGAAGATCTCATTTCCGGTCGCAATGTCAAAACCCTTCCCAAAAGCCAGATCATCTCGGTGGACGACACTCGCGGCACCGTCACCTTTCGAGTCGATCACCTCACCGTTTTTGGCGTGGGTGAGGTAACACCCAATCCAGCACCTCCCAGCTCTGGAGGCGGTGGTGGAGGTGGCGGAGGCTGCTTCATCAATGCCACCTCCGGCGACTCCCCATTTGCTTTAAACGGAATTGGCGCGTTTCTTCTCCTTGCCCTTTTGGCTATAAGCATAAAAACTCGCCATACAAGAGCAAAAAACGCATCACCAAACCGTTAAGGTGAAAGAGGCAAAGCCCCATTTTGCCTCATTCATGACGCTTTATCTGTTTGACGAAAAAAAATCCCCTCCTGGCTTGGAAAGCTCAGGAGGGGAGAACGGCTTTGGCCGTGGCAAACCACAAAACCGCTTCGGGAAAATCCTGAAACGGTTTTGTGGTTTTTAGAAAATATTTTGAATCAATCGACCATGCATCCCACGGTTTCCGGAACAATAAGGTCTGCCTCGGTTTTTTCCATTACCTCATCCACGGTCACCCCAGGTGCCACCTCTTTAAGAAGAAGCCCTTCTGGGGTCACCTCCATCACCGCCAGTTCTGTGACGATCAGATCGGCCTCTCCCACGGCTGTCAGGGGAAGTCGACACTCTTTGAGAATCTTGGATTCGCCTTTGCGGTTGGTGTGGTCGGTTGCGATAATCACCTTCTTGGCACCGGTGCACAAATCCATGGCACCACCCATACCGGGAACCATCTTTCCGGGAATAATGTAATTGGCAATATTGCCCTTTTGATCCACCTCAAGGGTCCCCAAAACAGTGGCGTCCAGATGGCCGCCGCGAATGATACCAAAGGAGGTGGCGCTGTCAAAAAAGCATCCGCCTGGCAAGATGGTAGCGGGCTGATTGCCTGCGTTGATAAGATCGGGATCGTTCTCCCCTTTTGCAGGGGCCGGTCCGATACCGATAAACCCATTTTCCGAATGGAGAAGAATCTCAACCCCTTCAGGAATGTAGTTGGCCACCATGGTGGGCATGCCGATGCCCAGATTCACGATGGAACCGTCTTTAAATTCACGT
>JAKSCC010000104.1 GCA_022360815.1 Desulfobacterales bacterium | reverse complement strand
TTCTGGTGCTTAAAGCGCCAAAGACTGTCGCAGATTGCTGAGCTTCAACTTACGGTTTGTGTCGAATGATCTCGCCCCTTCTCATGTAGATCACCTCTTCGGCGATGTTGGTGGCGTGGTCAGCGATGCGCTCCAGGTGCCGCGAGACGAGAAAGAGGTTGAGGAGGTAGGCGGCGTGGTCGGGGAATTTGGGCAGGGCCTCCTTCACCTGATCGTAGGCTGCGTTTCGCATGGCGTCTACTTCGGTGTCCATCTGGCGGGATTTTTCCGCAAGAAGATCGTCTTGGTGAACAAAGGCATCCAGGCTCATCTTGAGCATGGTGCCCGCCTTTTCTGCCATCTCGGTGTAGTCGATGGAGAGATCTGGCCGGTTTTTTCCCGCCAGGGTTAAGGTGCGTGTGGCAATATTGACGGCCTGATCGGCGATGCGCTCCAGATCGTTGTTGATCTTTATCACCACCACAAGAGATCGCAGATCGATGGCCACGGGCTGGTGCAGGGCCAGGGTTTTCAGACACTCCTCTTCGATCTCCACCTCTTTCATATCGATCTCCTCATCTTTTTCCACAATCTCTCTGGCCAGTTGCGTATCCATGGTGGTAAAGGCCTTTACCGCCTGTCTGAACCGGTTTTCGGTGAGGGCTCCCAAAGAGAGCAGCATGCGCCGAGTGCGATCGAGTTCCCGTTGCAGGTGAATGGTCATTTTTTTCCCTTTTTTAATGGATAGTAGGCCTTCGGCGAGTCGCTTTTTTGAAAAAAAGCTCCGCAAAAAACGTTTCCATTATCCCACGCTTCCTTTTAATCGCACCTTTGGTGCGATTAAAAGGAAGCGTGGATTTAAAATATGAAAAATTACTATAATTTACGCCAGTGTATTTAAAAAACCTGTTTATCAAACTTTTCAAAAGTTTGGCCCCCGGCAGGGCCGCCGGAGGCGAATAACAACTGAACGGTTACAACCAGGTAAGACGGTCGCTTTATCCAAAGCGACCGGTGATGTAGTCTTCGGTGGCTTGTTTGACCGGATTGGTGAAGAGGGCGTTGGTATCGCCCACCTCCACCAGCTTTCCCATGTAGAAGAAGGCGGTGGTATCTGAAACCCGGGCCGCCTGTTGCATGTTGTGGGTGACGATGATGATGGTGTAGCGCTCTTTCAGCTCGGTCACCAGCTCCTCAATCTTTTGGGTGGCAATGGGGTCGAGGGCCGAGGCGGGCTCATCCATCAAAAGCACCTCAGGCTCCACCGCAAGGGCCCGGGCAATGCAGAGTCTCTGTTGCTGGCCACCGGAAAGCCCCAGGGCCGGTTTATGCAATCTCTCCTTCACCTCATCCCAAAGGGCCGCCTGTTTGAGGCTTTTTTCCACGCGTGAAGCGATGGCCGAGCGGTTTTTGATGCCGTTGACCACCAGTCCGTAGGCGACGTTATCAAAGATGCTCTTTGGAAAGGGGTTGGGTTTTTGAAAGACCATGCCGATACGCCGCCTGAGCGAGACCACGTCAATGTTGTTTTTCAAAATGTTTTTTCCATCAAAGAGCACCTCTCCCTGGCTACGGGTGCCGGAGGTGAGGTCGTTCATGCGGTTGAGACTTCTCAGAAAAGAGCTCTTGCCGCAGCCCGACGGTCCGATAAGGGCGGCCACCTGACGCTCTTCAAAGGAGAGAGAGATACCGTGAAGGGCCTGAAAATCTCCGTAGAAGAGATGGAGCCCCCGGGTTTCAAGGACAGGTTGTGTCTTTTTTTGTGTCATCTTTTACATCCTGTTTTTGTTTCGAATGCGGGCCCTGATGATGATGGCTGCAAGGTTCATGGTGAGAACGAGCACAATAAGAACCAGGGCTGTGCCGTACTGCAGGTGGCGGGTCTCCCCGATATGGGTGCCTGCGGTGGCCAGAACATAGATGTGGTAGGGCAGGGCCATCACCTCATCAAAAAGGGAGGTGGCTATATCCGGTGTAAAGAAGACCGCCCCGGTGAACATGATGGGGGCGGTTTCACCGGCGGCGCGTCCCAGGGCGAGGATCGATCCGGTGAGAATGCCGGGAAGCGCCGAAGGCACCACCACGCGGCAGATGGTTTGCCATTTGGATGCCCCCAGGCCCAGAGAGGCCTCGCGATAGGTGGAGGGCACGGCTTTTAACGCCTCTTCAGACGCCCCGATAATCACCGGAAGACTCATGACCCCCAGGGTAAGAGAGCCTGCGGCGAGGCTCACGCCCATTTTGAGCACCGTGCAGAAGAAGGCGAGGCCGAAAAGACCAAAGACCACCGAGGGGACCCCCGCCAGATTTGAAATGGCGAATCGGATCAAGGAGACAACCTTTCCCTTGGAGGCGTACTCATTCAGGTAGATGGCGGTGGCAACCCCAACGGGAAAGGCAAAGGCAAGAGCCCCTAAGGCAAGGTAGAGGGTTCCCACAATGCAGGGGAGAATGCCCCCTTGGGTCATGGAGTCTCTTGGCATTTGGCTTAAAAACTCCCAGGTGATGGCCGAGAGACCTTGGCTCATCATAAAAAGGATCACGGCAAACAGGGCGAACACATTGATGGCCGCAGCCACCTTAAAAAGTGAGAACCAGAGGGTCTGAGCGCTGTTTCGCCTTTTGCTGAAGCCCTTTTTGAAAAAGAGACGCATGGGCCCCTACTCCTTGAATTGGAATCTGCGCGATACCAGGATCGCCAGAATGTTAAAGACAATGGTGAAGAGAAACAGGGTGATTCCCGTGGCAAAAAGGGCGTGGTAGTGCTCCCCCCTGAAAGGGGCTTCGCCCATCTCAGCTGCGATGCTGGCGGGCATGGGCCGAATGGGGTCAAAGAGGGATTCGGGAATCACGGCGGCACCGCCTGCCACCATAAGCACCACCATGGTCTCTCCAATGGCCCGGGACATGCCCAGGATAATGGCGGTGGTGATGCCCGAAAGGGCGGCGGGAAGCGTCACCTTGGCCACGGTTTCGAAAGGGGTGGCCCCCAGTGCCAGGGAGGCTTCCCTGTAGGTTACCGGCACGCTCTGCAGAGCATCTTCGGAGATGGTGCAGATGGTGGGAATGGACATGAAGGCGAGCATGATGGAGGCGGTGAACATGTTGAGACCCGAGGGGATACCAAAGAGCTTTTGCATGATGGGAGCCACGGCCACCATGCCGAAAAAGCCGATCACCACCGAGGGGAGCGAGGCGAGAAGCTCGATGGTGGGTTTTAAAAATTGTGCCACCCTTGGCGGTGCAATCTCCGACAGGTAGATGGCGGTCATGACCCCTGAGGGCACCGAGATGAGAGACGAGAGCAGGGTGACGGCAAAGGAGCCCGCAATAAGGGCCAGGATGCCAAAAGCCGGCGGCTCGTCTGTGGGGTACCAGAGCACCTCTCCCACAAACTCCTGAACGGAGACAAAGGAGAAGGTGGGAGCCCCTTCAAACAGAAGAAAAAAGAGGATCAGCCCCAGAACAACCAGAGAGACCAGGGAGATGATGAAAAGAGAGGCCTGGGCGATCCACTCCAGCCTCTCCCGGCGTTTTCCGTTATCGATTTCAGCATGAACCGAGAGCCCCGAAGGGGAGAGGGGCTTCGGGGCCTCTTTGAGGGCAGCGATATAGTGGTTTCGGGTCATCTGTATGCCCTTTGGTGTATCCATGATTAATAAAGAGCGATGCTGCCAGCCTCTTCCACCAGGGACTGCCCATACCTTGAGAGGATGAAGTTGATAAATGAGAGGGTCTCACCTTTGGGCCATCCGTTGGTGAACATGAAGAGGGGACGGCTGATGGGGTAGCGTCCGTTCAGGGTGGTTTCAGCTGACCCCATGACCCCGTTGACCTGAACCGCTTTGATGTCGTCATTCATGTAGCCCAGGGCAATGTAGGCGATGGCTCCTCTGGTGGTTGCAACCTGGGTCACCAGGCCGCCATTGGAGGGCTGGGTGAGAGCCCTTGGGGTCACGCGCTTTTTTTTCATGACCAGACTTCTCCAGGCATCAAAGGTGCCGGAGGAGCTGTCCCGTGAGATCACCACGATTTTGCGGTTTTCTCCGCCCACCTCTTTCCAGTTTTTAATTTTACCCAGATAGATGCTCTTGAGTTGGGCCATGGTGAGGTTTTCCACCGGGTTGGTGTTGTGAACCACCGGGACGATGCAATCCAGTGCAATGCGATGGGCCACAGGGGTTACCCCGTTTTGAACCGCCATCTTCACCTCTTTGCCCTTGATAAAGCGGGAGGCGTTTCCAATGTGTGCGGTGGAGTCAATGACTGCCTTGATGCCGTTGCCCGAGCCGCCGCCTGAAAGGGAAATTTTAACCTCAGGGTTGGCATCCATATAGGCCTCGCTGATCTTCTGGGCGATGGGAAGGACGGTGGTGGAGCCTTTAAGAACCAGTCTCTCGGCAACGGCCGAGGTGGCAGAGGCCGCCAGAAAGAGAGCGGAAAAAGTGAGGGAAAGCCAGATTCGGTTTTTCATGAAATGTCTCCTTAAGGGGTTTTTTTAAAGGTTTGAGCGTGGGTGCTTCGGCGGCCCTACCGAAGGCCATGGAGAAAGAACCCTTTGTGAGAGAGAAGATAGTGAGGCGCTGTTAGGATTGGGTTAGCAGGGCGTGAGGTTTTGGTTGTTTTTGTGGGGGTCGGGCTTTTTTAAAAAAATGGGAGGCGCTTCTCACACAAACCTGACACAAAGGACATGGTTTGGATGTAACTCTTAACGCCATGAAATCGATAGAGAAGAGAGATGAGGAAGAGAGAGAAGGGGGCAGGCCATTGGGCCCCATGCATCCCAAAAAGATCTTTTTTATGACCCAGGAGGTGATGGTCAATATCATGATTGTCTATATTGTCGTGGTGCTTGCTGTGGGGTTGGGAAAGACGCTGTGGGATGCGAGGCAGTTGATGCATTTGATGGATGGGGAGGGCTTTACGCAGGTGGTGGCTGAAGTGCTCTCTTTTCTGGTGATGATTGAGCTCTTCAGGGGGTTCGTGGAGTTTTTCAGCACCCAGAGGATCAGGCTTCACTCCATGATGGATCCGGCCATTTTGTTTGTGGTGCGGGAGGTGATGATCACCCTTTACCGTGAAGAGCAAAGGGGGACACCCTGGCAAACCCTCATGGGGTTTGCCTTTCTTCTGCTCTCTTTGGGAGTGATTCGAAGCCTGGCGGTGCACTTCACTCCAGATCGCCGCCAGGAACAGGTGGAGTAGCTCAAAGCGGGTTCAAAGGCTAATCCCGTGCGTGTTTGGAGACGTGGGCGATCTCGGGAAAGATAAGGGCGTTGCAGGCGAGTTTGCACGCCTTGAGGCTGCCCGGAATGGCAAAGACAGCGGTGTTGTAGATGATGCCAGCCGTGGCCCGGGAGAGAATGGCGGCCGAGTCGATCTCATCAAAGCTGAGCTGGGCAAAGACCGGCCCAAAGGCGGTGAGCTCTTTTCGGAACATGGGCGTGAGGGCTTCAACGGTGACGTCGGCCTTGGCAATGCCCGTGCCGCCGGTGAGGATGATGCCGTCGGCATTGTGATCCCGAATGATGTCTCGGACGGCCTTTCGGACCTCCTCTTGGGAGTCCATGACCACGCGGCGATCCACCACGAGAAATCCCTCTTTTTTGGCCTGCTTTTCAATCCAGGCGCCGCTTTCGTCGGTCTCCATGGTGCGTGTGGTGGAGACCGAGACGATGGCGACGCTGATCTCTTTTTTTCCAGCCTTTCGGTGTTCGTGTGTACCCATAAGTGGCTCCTTGTGCGGCTCGGGTGTGTCAGGTGAGGGTCACGTGGTCTGATCCGTCGTGTTCGCTTAGCATCACATTGACGTGCTGCCGGTAGGCACTCTCCACCTTTTTTCCAATAAAATCGGCCTGGATGGGGAACTCCCGGTGCCCCCGGTCCACCAGAACAGCCAGACCGATGGAAGCCGGGCGTCCGAAGTCCATGAGGGCATCCATGGCCGCGCGAATGGTGCGACCGGTATAAAGGACGTCGTCCACCAGAAGAACCCTTCGGTCGGTCACCTCAAAGGGAATTTCAGTGGGGCGTACCACGGGCTGGTGGCTGATGCGGGTCCAGTCATCCCGGTAGAGGTTGATGTCCAGCTCGCCGCAGGGAAGGTGCTGGCCTTCTGTCTTTTTTATCTCGTCACAAAGCCTTCGGGCGATGAAAACCCCTCGAGTCTGAATGCCGATAAGGGCCAGCTCTTTGTCGCCCTGGTAGGTTTCGATGATCTCATGGGCCATGCGTGTGATGGCGCGCTTGATGCCGGTTTCATCCAGCAGCGTGGTGGTCATGGTCTGTTTCCCGGGTTCAGGTCCATGGGGAGATGCGCTCAGGCCGGCTGAGTTCATCGGGTGAATGATCAGGGGCGACAGGGTGATGCGGTCGCGGTGTTTCGCTTAAAAAATGTGACTCTATTTTTATCCCAAGCCGCTTCGTCAGATCAAGGAGAATATAGGAGAAAAGGGGCTGAGAAGCTGTATTTACAGCCATTTTAAATGCCTTGATTTTGCCTGGTTTCTTTGACAAACTTTCAAAGATCAGAACGTGGTAAAAAGAGGACGCCTTGAGGCGGTGCCAGTGACAGGCAAATATCATAACGGTGATGCACCTTGTTATGATCTGGCTTGCGAAAGGGGTCCTGACTTTTTGCGGAGCCAATGAAAAAGGCCCTTGATGAGCGGAGAAAGAGATGGGGATATCGGACTGCACAGGCGTTATTCTGGCCGGGGGCATGAACTCCCGAATGAACGGATACAACAAAGCCTTTCTTGAAATTGATGGAGAGCCTGTCATCGGGCGGACCCTCAGGCTTTTTAAGAAGATCTTTGACCATGTTCTGGTGGTTTCCAATTCGCCTGAAGAGCTTCTGGATTTTGATGTGAAGATTGTCTCCGATATCCATCCGGATCGCTGCTCTCTGGCGGGAATCCACTCGGCCCTCTTTCACGCCGAAACCCCCTGGGTTTTTGTGGCACCGTGTGACAACCCCTTTCTCTCCCGGAAGATGGTGGAGCTGGTGCTCTCCCACCGAAGTGAGGGAGCCACGGTGGTGGTTCCTGAAACCTCCAAGGGGTTGGAGCCCCTCTGCGCAGCTTACTCCCGTGAAAATCTTCAGCTGGCAGAGACCCGCCTGGCCGAAGGTCGCTATAAAATCCAGAGCCTTTTTCGAAAGCGGCGAACCCGCAAGGTGCCCGAATCGAGCATTCGGCGTATCGACCCTGAGCTGACCAGTTTTTTTAATATCAACACCCCTGAAGAGTACGAGTGGGCCCTCTCTCTGCTGAGCCACAAGGAGCAAGGATAAAACCGCAACGCGTTGACGCGTCGGAAAGAGGTATCCTGGGCCCATCAACAGATAAAAGGAGAAAAAATGATCCCCGTCCATGAGATGATTCAAACCATAAAGAGACACCCCGATTTTTCAAAGGCCGGCATGGTGCTGGCCCACAATGGTGTGGTGAGAGAGAGCTCCCGGGATGGCCGACCGGTGACCGGTCTGACGGTTCATGTGGACCACGATCGCCTGAAGGAGCTTCTTTCAAGCTACAAAAAACGAGAGGGCATTGTGGATATTCTCATCCAGATTGAGGAGGAGAAACCCCTTTCGGTGGGCGATGATGTGATGGTGATTGTGGTGGCCGGAGACATTCGTGAACATGTTCTGGAGACCCTTGAGGGCTTTTTAAACGCTGTGAAATCGGAGGTCACCTCCAAGACCGAGCATTTCGCCTGATGGAAGAGACGATGGAAAAAGAGTTTACCCATATTGATGAAGAGGGCGCTGTCCGCATGGTGGATGTGACGGACAAAGCGGTGACAGACCGTCGCGCCGTGGCCGAGGGGCGTATCTTTATGAATGCCGACACCTTTCTCCGCATCACGGATGAGAAGGTGAAAAAGGGAAATGTGCTTGAGACGGCGCGAATTGCAGGGGTGATGGCAGCCAAAAAGACCGCTGAGACCATTCCCATGTGTCACCCTCTCTTTCTCACCTATGCCCGAATCGATTTTTTTCCCGAGCCCGAAAATCACGCCTTTCGCATTGAAGGCGAGGTGCGGGTCAAAGGAGAGACCGGTGTTGAGATGGAGGCGCTTCACGCGGTGTCGGTGGCCGGGCTTACCATCTACGATATGTGCAAAGCCTACGACAAGGGCATGACCCTTGAGGGCATTCGCCTGATGGCCAAAAGCGGTGGGAAATCTGGGGATTTCAAGCGGGAAGGGGTTTAGATGGCCTGGTCTGTTCTGACCGATCTTTTGGGTGGAACCCGCACTGTTTCAGCCTTTGGTGCCGGAGTCTTTTTTAGCGGAGCCTTGGCCGCAATCTGGATCAGGGGGCTCAAGGGAAAGCTCTCTGGCGTGCAAGATGCGTGTGAGGCGCTTGAGTCACGCTGTTTTGATCTTTCGGCCGAAGCTGCCGAGGCCAGGGGGCGTCTGGTTCACCTGAACGGTCTGGAAGAGGCGGTGCGGCTGCGGGATGCAAGCCTTGAGGCCAAAAAGGAAGAGGAGGTGGGGCTTCGCTCCAGGCTGGCACGGCTGGAGGCCGAACTTGAAAACGAGAGGGAGTCCACCGACGAAAAGCTGGCTCTTCTCTCAACCCAGAAAGAGGAGCTTCGGCAGATGCTCAAGGCGCTTTCGGCCGACGCCCTGAGCGAGAATGCCAAAACCTTTTCACAACTCTCCCGCCAGACCCTTGAGGCCATTGTGGGGGAGGCAAAAAAAGACTTTGAACGGCGCGGCGATGCGGTGAAAGAGATCGTCTCTCCTGTGACCGAGGCTATGCGGCGCTACGATGAGAAGGTGCGTCAGATGGAGATGGTTCGGGAGAAGGCGTACGGCGCGTTGACCGAGCAGGTTGAAAATCTGGCGCGAACCCACGGCGCCCTTCAGAAGGAGACCACCAAACTCACCGGGGCCCTGTCGGTTCCCAATGTGCGGGGCCGCTGGGGAGAGATTACCCTGAAACGGGTGGCTGAGCTGGCCGGCATGGTGGATCGGTGTGATTTTTTTGAGCAGGTGAGCATCAAGGGCGAGAAGAGCGCCATGAGGCCGGACATGGTGGTGCATCTTCCCGGAGGCCGGCGCATTGCCGTGGACTCCAAGGTTCCCCTTGCCGCCTACCTCAGGGCCATGGAGTCCAGTGACGAAGAGGTGAAGGCTCGCGAGCTCCGTGAGCACGCCAGGGCCCTGCATCACCATGTGCAGCTCCTTTCGGGAAAGTCGTATTGGGCGGGCTTGAAGCCGGCACCTGAGTTTGTGGTGCTCTTTATTCCGGGGGAGAGTTTCTTTTCGGCAGCCCTCTCCCATCGCCCGGATCTCATTGAAGAGGGGATTGAAAAGGGAGTGGTTCTGGCCACACCCACCACCTTGATCTCTCTTTTAAAGGCGGTCTCCTATGGATGGCGACAGGAGCAGGCCGCCGCCAGTGTGGAAGAGATTCGTGAGCTGGGCAAAGAGCTCTACTCGCGCATCACAACCCTCTCTTCCCACCTGAACCGGCTGGGAGGGGATCTCACCAAGGTGACCTCAACCTACAATCAGGTGGTCGGCTCCTTTGAACGCCGGGTTTTTGTTTCGGCCAGGCGGTTTGAAGAGCTGGGCGTAAAAGAGAGAGAAAACGGCGCCATCGCCTCACCCGAACCTGTGGAGATTCTTCCAAGAACCGTTGACGTGCAGTGATCGCCTATCTTTGGCGGGCCGATTTTTTGTGACACGGACTTTCGTCAGGGCCCTTAAAGGCGAATCGCCACTTGCTACTACATCAAGGGGAGCCTTTATGAAGAGATTCGTTGTGGCATTGACTCTGGCCGGAGCCCTTTTGCTCTCTCTTTCGGGGTGCTCCCTTTTTACCCAAAAAGCGCCATCAGCCCCCTCCTCTCCCCTGATAAAAGTGAGCCCGGGTGAGCCGGGCTACCCGCGTTTCCGTGACGATCTCGATTACGAAAGCCTGGAAGAGGCGGTGGCCCAGAGCCTTCTCTACTACAGCAGGCTTCCAAAAGATCGCACCTTTCTTTTTGGTCAAAATCGCTACAGTTTAGGGGCCATGGTTCGATCGGCCATGGAGCTGCTCTACCTGATTCAATACCGGCCCGATGGCGAAACCCTTGACCAGATTATTCGGGAAAATTTTGATGTCTACCGATCTTTGGGCCGGGATGGAGAAGGTGGGGTGCTCTTTACGGGGTACTATGAAGCGCAGCTCTACGGAGCCCGGGAGAGGAGCGAGGTTTTTCGGTATCCGGTGCTTGCAAAACCCGAAAATCTGGTGACCATCAACCTCAATCGTTTTCCCGGGGTGAAGGTCTCGGGGAAAAAACATCTGGTGGGCCGGATCACCGAAAAGGGCGAGGTGATTCCCTACTACTCGCGAATCCAGATGGGGGGCTCTGAAGCCAGGAACCTGACCCCCCATGCCACTGCTCTGGCCTGGGTGGACGACTCCGTGGACCTTTTTTTTCTTGAGATTCAAGGCTCAGGTGTCATTTCACTTAACGATGGTACCCAGATGCGGGTGCAGTATCAGGGGAAAAACGGGCACCCCTACCGAAGCATCGGTCGCTACCTCATTCAAAAAGGTGAGATGACAAGAGAAGAGGTCTCCATGCAGTCCATTCGGCGCTGGCTTCAGGAGCATCCAAATCGCCGACAGGAGGTTTTCAACTACAACCCCAGCTTGGTCTTTTTCAGGGAAGGTGTCTCCGGTCCATTGGGATGCTATGGCGCACCGGTGACAGCGGGTCGCTCCATCGCAACCGACAGGCGCGTTTTTCCTGCGGGCGCCATCGCCTTTATTGAGACGGAAAAGCCCGACCAGCAGGGCCTTGACGAGATTCGCTGGAAGTCTTTTGGCCGATTTGTGCTGAATCAGGATACCGGAGGCGCCATCAAAGGTGCCGGGCGCGTGGATCTGTTTACCGGATACGGGCCCGATGCCGAGTTTGTGGCAGGTCAGATGAAGCAGAACGGGTCCCTCTTTTTTCTGATTCGCAAAGCGCGATAGCTCCCCCTTTCCCCTCTATTTTGCCCCCAGAAGAAGGCCCCATAAAAAAAAGGGTGGCCCGTTCTTGAGGCCACCCCCTGGGGATCAAACCGCGACCCCCCTTGCGTACTCCCAGGACACCCTTATGAAAGGTTAACCGCATGGGCGATGCCCTTTCCGCCCTTTGGTTCGTTTTATGGTGTTGATGTCCGGGAATATCTTTCACTTTCCATCCTGTTGTCTTTACTTTACCCTCTTGCGAAAAGAGGTTCAAGAATTGTCAAAGTTGGTTTTATAAAACTAAGTTAAACCAAGTGGTTATCAAAATGATAGCGTTTGGATGGGTATTAATAAAATAGATAAATTGAGCTTTTCGTTTTTTGGTTTCTATGATTTTACTGACTTTAGAAAAATAGGCCGAAAAACCAGGGTTCGGTGTGAGGTGGATAAAAAAGAGGGGGTTGGGAACAAATCAAATAAAATAAGAGTATTGATCATCGGTTTTTTGGGTGAATCATGTTGACACCCATTGGCTTCGGTGTTTCAATCGGTTGAAATGCGCCGATCTGCCATGGTTATGGCAAGGGATTGGGGTACCATGCACTGCAAAGAGAGGGGGAGGGGATGGACGCTGAGATATTTCTGACCACCGAAGAGGCTCGAGACGCCGTGTCCCTTGATCTTGAGCAGTATGGACTTCAAGAGGAAACCCTCAGAGAGATGGCCGATTTGGCTGGGGGAGCTTGGCCATCCCGTTTTCGTGTGGCACTCGATGTGAAAGAGCCTCAAGGTGAGGCGATTCTCTCTTTGATGCGTGATCTTATGGCGGCTTCGGGAGCCTCGTTGGAACTTTTTTGTGGGCTGCTTTCGGTTCTCTTTTGGTGCGATGTTTGTCCCGGTTTTGTGGATGGTGATGAAGGGGTTGTCATCACCACAGAGCTGGAAGGTTTTACCTGTCTTGGATGCGGGGTGTGTTGCAAGAACCTCGATTACAGTCGCGCTCTGATTTCTGATGATATTGAGATGTGGAAAAGAGCCGGACGCCAGGACATTCTCTCCTGGGTGGGTCGTGATAAAGACGGAGGCTACATCATCTGGGTGGATCCGAAAACCGGCAAGCTTCAAGATCCCTGCCCATTTCTTGTCGCCAAAGGAGATCAAAATCTTTGCGGAATTCACGAGATGAAACCCTCTATTTGCCGAGAGTACCCGGCCACCAAAAAACATGGGTTCATGACCGGATGTCCGGGGGTTGAGAAGATGTTTGCCTCAGAGCTTGCAAAGAGCCTGTAATCTTTTTTTTAGGTATGGTGCTTTAGCGCATGGCTGGCAGCTTTCCCTCTTTTCTGTTTTCAAAGAAGTTCTTGATGTAGAGGATGTGCCGTGCCATGGCAGCATAGGCATCTCCACTGCTTCGTTTCTCAATGGCCGAGAGGATTTCCCGGTGTTGAAGAATAATCTCCTGGGTACGGGTGGGGCGGTCAAAAAATTGCTTCAGGCTCTCGTTGATTCCAAAGAAGATAAAGTCATAGAAGAACTTCATCATATGAACCTGTAGCGGGTTTCGCGTGGCGTGGGCGATGGCCATGTGAAACCGAGCGTCTTCGTCGGTTCCCACACGCCCCTCTCGGATGGCCCTTTCCATGGCCTCAATGCTTTTTTCCATCTGCCTGATATCTTCTAGGGTCGCTTTTTCGGCGGCCAGGGCGGCTCCGTTGCACTCCAGACCCATGCGCACCTCAAGAAGGTCGATGATGGTGGCGTTATGGGAGGCCATTAGATCCATGATGGGGTTGTCCCGAGTGGTGCCCAGCTCCCGCACAAAGGTGCCCTGCCCCTGTCTTTGATCCACAAGCCCCATGGCCACCAATTTGTTTAAGGCCTCCCGTACCGAATTTCGGCTGACCCCCAGCTCTTTCATGAGCTCTCTTTCCGGCATGATCTTATCCCCGGGCTTTAACTCTCCACGAAAGATAAGTTCACGAATCTGTTCAAAAACCTGGTCGGAAACCCGCTTGGGTTTGATGGGGGCCAGATGGGTGCTCATGGTGGCGCTCCTTGGCTGTTTCAGGGCGGATTGCGGCACCTCAACGTATCTATTTTGATGGTGCAAAGAGGGAACCAATAAAACGAAATCGTTTGGGTTTTATCAGATTCCCGCTTTTGGATCAAAACAAAAGAGACGGATCTATCAAGGTAGTGGTTTGGATTTGTTATCTCTTTTTGGATTTATCTTGACAGGATTGCTGGCGATACCCCATATTGGTACGACCAATTATTGGTAGTACCATTTTTATTTAAGGAGGGTGTTGTGGATCGAGGTGAGATGCTTGAGGCGATGAAGCAGGGGGCTGAAAAGGTTCAGGCGGTGGTTGCGACCCGGCCGGATTTTGAAGCGGCCATCCAGTATGCGGTGTCACTGACCAAAAAAGAGGGGGGGAGCACGCTGGCGGCCCCCGGCATGGATGAAGAGAGCACCCAGGCCATCAAGGCGGCTTGTGCGGAAGAGGGGATCGTCTTTCTTGGGCCCCCTTTGAGGGAAGAGATGGGCCGAATTGATACCGCCTTGACCTGGGCGGATCGGGGGATTGCCGAGACCGGAACCCTGGTTCTCAATTCGGATTCTGAAGAGCTTCGCATGGCCACCATGCTCAGTGAGACCCATGTGGCGGTACTCCCTGAGGATCAGGTGGTGCCCGACATGGATGCTCTGGAAAGGTACATGAGCGACCATTTCAAAAAAGGGCCCGGTTATGTGGCATTCATTACCGGTGCCAGTCGAACAGCAGATATTGAACGGATTTTGACAATCGGGGTCCATGGGCCTGAGAGCTTGCACATTGTTCTGGTGGAGAGCCTTAAGGGAGGTGAAAAATGATCCATACCCCTGAAACAGATAAGGCTTTTAAAAAGCAGATCAGGGAGTCGCTCGACAAAGCGTTCATGCGAAAGACCCTCAATACCTTTTCGGTGGCCTATCGCCAGTCTCGTGCGAGTGCCTTTGCCCAGCTGGACCTTGAGGAGCTGAGGGAGAATGTGGCCTGCATGAAGGAGGCGTGTACCCCCAAACTCATGGCGCTTTATTCTGCGTTTAAAGAGAGGGCCGAGGCGGCGGGAACCATTGTCCATATGGCGCGAAATGCTGAAGAAGCCAATGGGATCATCGCTGAGATTGCCAAGGCCAACGGGGTTCAGACCATTGTGAAGTCCAAGTCCATGACCGCCGAAGAGACTTTTCTGAATGATCATCTGGAGAAGAGGGGTTATGAGGTGGTGGAGACAGACCTGGGGGAGTGGATCATTCAGCTGAGGCAGGAAGGCCCCTCCCATATGGTGATGCCGGCCATTCACCTTTCCCGCTATCAGGTGGGTGAGCTCTTTAGCGGGGTGACAAAGAGCAAGCACGATCCCGAAGATATCGAAGCCCTTGTAAAGGTCGCCCGCAAAACCCTTCGACCCACGTTTATGAAGGCGGAGATGGGGATTTCGGGCGGAAACTTCGCCATCGCCGATTCAGGGGCCATCGGGCTGGTGACCAACGAGGGCAACGCCCGTCTTGTCACCACCCTTCCCAAGGTGCATGTGGCGCTCATGGGGTTTGATAAGCTGGTGCCCGATATGGCCAGCGCCATGAAGATTTTGAAAATTCTTCCGCGAAACGCCACCGGTCAGGCCCTTACCTCTTATGTGACCTGGATCAAGGGAACCAATGCCTGCGGCTCGGCTCCAGACAATACGAAGGTGCAGCACATCATCTTTCTGGACAACGGCCGGTTGGAGCTTGCAAACGATCCGGTTTTTGCCGAGGTGCTTCGGTGTATTCGCTGCGGGGCTTGTGCCAACGTCTGCCCCATCTATCGTTTGGTGGGGGGCCATACCTTTGGGCACGTTTACATCGGTGCCATTGGGTTGATCCTCACCCCCTTTTTTCACGGAAAAGAGAAGGCCAAGGAGATCGTGAAGTGCTGTCTCAACTGCCAGAGCTGCAAGGTGGTCTGTCCATCGAAAATTGATCTGCCCTACCTTATTAAAAATGTGTATGCAAAAGTGCTGGGTGAGACGGAAGAAAAACCCATTAAAACCCGCATGGCTTCCATGCTTTTGAAAAACAGAGCTCTTTTTCACGCCTCCCTTAAAGCGGCGTCCAAGCTGCAGGGGCCTGCCACGGATGGGCCGTATATTCGCCATCTTCCCACTTTTATCATGGGTGAGCACGGTTTCAGACGCCTTCCGGCCATCGCCGAGAGGTCGCTGCGGGATGAGTGGAAAAAGGTGAAGCCCAAGGTCAAAGAGCCTAAGCTGCGGGTGGCGCTTTTTGGTGGGTGTGCCACCGACTTTATCTACCCCGAGCAGGGAAGGGCCTTTGCGAGCCTTTGCAAATCGTTTGGCATTGCCGTGGACTACCCCATGGGGCAGAGCTGCTGCGGATTGCCGACCCTTATGATGGGCCAGATGGAGACGGCGCGGGAGATTGCAGATCAGAACGTAAGGGCCTTTAAGGCGGATCGCTACGATTGCATTGTGACCCTTTGCGCCTCTTGCGGATCCCATATCAGAGAGAATTTTCCCAAGCTTTTGACCGAGAAGGGAGAGGTTCCAGAGAATGTGAAAGCCTTTGCTGGCAAGCTGATCGACTTCAGCTCTTTTATGGAGGATGTGGTAAAGGTGAAAAAAGAGGATTTTATGGGCCGCGGCGAGAAGGTCACCTACCACTATCCCTGCCATCTTGTGCGGGGTCTTGAGGTGGAAGAGGCGCCCATCCAGCTTCTTCACAAGGCCGGGACAGACTACAAAGCCTCCAATGAGTGTCAGGTTTGTTGTGGTTTTTCGGGCTCTTTTTCCGTGGATTTTCCCATGATATCACGCACCATGGTTGCCCATAAGCTGGAGAATGCCCAAGCCACCCAAGCCACCACTCTGGTGACCGATTGCCCAGGCTGCGTGCTCCAGATTCGAGGTGCCGCTGAAAAACTGGGTGTTAAGCTGAAAGTAATGCACATGGCC